>CALVVZ010000271.1 GCA_944364075.1 uncultured Clostridia bacterium | reverse complement strand
ATGAAGCCCTGGTTCAAACCGGAAAACTTGAAGCGCCGGGCTGGGCGCCCGCCAAAGTCGGCATAGCGCTGGACCTGAGCGATACAGGCGAAGTAGAACAAGCCGTATCGATCACAGAGCCTATTGTACGCGGCAAAAAAAACGTAATCGGTCCCCGAGTGATCAACATGCCTGCGCAAGTCAAGCGTACTGTCGGCATCAGCGCAAATTTCCTGTGCGATAACTCCAGCTATATGCTTGGCTTTGACGCAAAAGGAAAGCCTGAGCGCAGTTTGGAATGCTTTGCCGCCTGCAAGGCCTTGCATGGACAGCTGCTTTCCGGCGTTGATTCTCCGGCTGCGCGCGCAGTCTGCGCCTTTTTTGAATCGTGGATGCCGCAGACTGCCTCGGAGCATCCTGCGCTTGCAGCCTGCATGGACGATCTGCTTAGGGGAGCGAACATTGTCTTCCGTTATGATGGTGCTTTCGTTCATGACGACCCTGCAATTCGTGCGGCATGGCAACGACATTACGATGCCTCGGGCAACGGTCCGCAAAGCATTTGCCTGGTCACCGGTGAGCGCTGTGAACCGGTAACCGTCCATCCGCCCATCAAGGGGATTCAAGGCGCGCAGTCAAGCGGCGCTGCGCTTGTCTCTTTCAATGCCCCGTCTTTCTGCTCCTACGGAAAAGAGCAGAGTCTCAATGCCCCCACCGGAAAGTATGCAGCCTTTGCATATACTTCTGCGTTGAACTACTTGATTGCTTCTTCCGACAGCGCCATGCGGCTTTCTGACACGACGGTTCTCTTCTGGGCTAGGGACGCAACGCCTGCCTATTCGCGCGTCTTCCGCTCATGCCTGGGGGACAGCCGTTACGGCATAGATGATCTGCGTGCCATAACGCAGGCATTGTGTGCCGGAGAACCGTTCGTTTTTGAAGAAACACGGTTGAAACCACAAATGGAGTTTTTCATTTTAGGGATTTCGCCCAATGCTGCGCGTCTATCCGTGCGTTTCTTCCTGCATAACAGCTTCGGGGTCATCATGCGGCGTGTGCAAGAGCATTACAATAGCCTCGAAATCGTCCGCCCATCCTTTGACAAGCGCGAATACCTTACCCTGTGGTCTCTTCTCAACGAAACCGTTAACCCCAAAAGCCGCGACAAATTGCCTTCCCCTGTTCTTGCCGGCGAACTCCTACGGGCTATCGTGTTTGGTACGCGCTATCCGGCCACGCTGCTTAACGGCGTCACGCTTCGCGTTCGCGCAGATCATGAGATAACGCGGGGCCGCGCCGCTATTCTGAAAGCATATTATCTTCAAAATCCCCATTCTGACGTACCCAAGGAGGTTTTGCACGTGTCTCTCAATCCCGACAGCACCAGTATCCCTTATACCCTCGGGCGTCTTTTTTCCTTGCTGGAAGCCATTCAAAAAGCTGCAAACCGTGACATTCAATCCACAATCAAAGACCGTTACTTCAACTCCGCTTCCTCTACGCCAGGTACCGTATTTCCTCCACTGATCAATCTGGCCCAGAAACATCTAAAAAAGCTCGATGACGGTCTACGCATCTATTACGAAAAACAGTTGAATGACTTGTTTGCAAAACTGGGTGAAAGCTACCCTGCGCGGATGAACCTTGCGCAGCAGGGTGCGTTTCAGATCGGCTACTACCATCAAACGCAGGCTAATTATAGCAATTCCAAAAAGGAGGATTAAATCATGTCTGAGGTTATCAAGAACCGCTACGAATTTGTCATTCTCTTCGATGTTGAGAATGGGAATCCCAACGGTGACCCCGATGCGGGGAATATGCCCCGTATCGACCCTGAAACCGGTTTTGGCCTGGTGACAGACGTTTGCCTCAAGCGCAAGATCCGCAATTATATCGAAACTGTCAAGGAGGATGCGCCAGGGTATCGCATTTACGTCAAGGATGGCGTCCCCCTCAATCGCAGTGACAACGAGGGCTTTGCACAGGTGGGGATACCTGACGCGGCAGGTCAAAAAACTGAAGCGCTCCAGAAGGCCATTAAATCCAAGAAAGAAGAAGGGACCGACGTTGACCGCACTGTCCGTGATTTTATGTGCGCGAACTTCTACGATATCCGCACATTCGGGGCCGTCATGACCACCATGGTCAAAGGCGCCCTCAACTGCGGCCAGATTCGCGGCCCTGTTCAGCTGGGCTTTGCCAAGAGCATTGAAGCTGTCATTCCGCAGGAAGTGACCATTACCCGTGTCGCTATCACGACCGAAGCGGATGCGGAAAAGAAAGGGACCGAAATGGGGCGCAAATACATTGTTCCCTATGGTCTTTACCGCTGCGAAGGCTTTGTTTCTGCCAATCTTGCCCGCAAAACCACGGGCTTTACTGAGGAGGATTTAGCGCTGCTCTTTGATGCAATCCTCAACATGTTTGAGCACGATCATTCCGCTGCGCGGGGAAGGATGGCGGTGCGCGAGTTGATTGTTTTCCGTCACGAATCCGAGCTGGGTAATGCGCCTGCGTGGAAGCTCTTTGATTCCGTAAAGATTGTACGCCGCGATCCCGGCAGCGCTGCGCCTGCCCGCAATTATTCGGATTATGTTGTAACGGTGGACGAAGATTCTCTGCCTGCTGGCATTACCTGCCGGCGGATGAGCTGATGTATGGTGAAGACGATCTCCTCCGGCTTTCGGGTTTGCAGCATTTTGCCTTCTGCCGCCGGCAATGGGCGTTGATTCACATTGAAAATCAATGGAGGGATAACCTGCGAACGGTGGACGGCGACCTGTTTCACAGCCGGGTTCACGACAGTACGCAACGCGAACGCCGGGGGAATACGCTGATTTTGCGCGGCTTGCCTGTGGTATCCCACAGGCTGGGCATCAGCGGCCAATGCGATGTTGTAGAATTCCACATGGACGCAAACGGCATTGCGCTCAATGGGGAAGAGGGCCTTTGGATCCCCTTTCCCATTGAGTATAAGCGTGGCGCACCGAAACCTCATCATGCCGATGAGCTTCAGCTCTGTGCGCAAGCTCTTTGCCTGGAGGAGATGCTCTGCTGCTCCATTGAAGCGGGAGCCCTGTATTATGGTGAAACGCGGCGGCGTACGAACGTTGAGTTTTCTCCAGCGTTGCGGGCGCAGGTCCAGGCGCTGCTGGAAGAAATGCATCAAATGCACGCTCGAGGATATACGCCGCGTGTCAAGCCAACAAAAAGCTGCAATGCCTGTTCGCTCAAGGAGCTTTGTTTGCCTGCCTTGCAGCGTAAGCGTTCCGCTGCCGGTTATCTGCGCCGTGCGATGGAGGAAGAACCATGAGACATCTGCTCAACACGCTCTTTGTTACATCTGAGGATGTCTACCTGTCTCTCGACGGTGAAAACGTTGTCGCCAGCAGGGAGAAACAGACGCTTGCACGCTATCCGCTTCACACGCTCTCAGGAATCATCGCATTCTCTTATGCTGGAGCGTCGCCTGCCCTGATGGGCGCTTGTGCCCAACGGGATATTGCATTGAGCTTTTGCACCCCACGGGGCCGGTTTCTGGCGAGGACGACAGGTATATCCAACGGAAACGTGCTGTTGAGGCGCGCACAATACCGCATCGCCGACGATCCAGTGCAAAGCTGCCAAATCGCTAGAAATATGATCTTCGCAAAGGTCTACAATGCCCGTTGGAGCATTGAGCGCACGCGCAGAGATCACAAAATGCGGATAGAGGAAGAAGCGTTTCAGTCTGCATCAAAAGCGTTGCAGACGTTGTTGCCACAGATC
Source organism: uncultured Clostridia bacterium (assembly GCA_944364075.1). Lineage (GTDB taxonomy): Bacteria > Bacillota > Clostridia > Christensenellales > Aristaeellaceae > Egerieenecus. Next base: position 3,960 of record CALVVZ010000271.1, on the reverse strand, counting down.
TTGCAGGTGAATAATCTTGAATCCCTGCGTGGTCTGGAAGGAGCTGCCGCTACTCTGTACTTTGATGTCTTTGACCAGATGATTCTGCGAAGCAAAGAAGATTTTTTCTTTCATGAACGCAACCGCAGGCCTCCGCTTGATAATGTGAATGCTATGCTTTCCTTCGCTTACAGTCTGCTCAGTCATGACTGCGCATCCGGTTTGGAAAGCGTGGGGCTGGATGCCTATGCAGGGTTTTTGCACCGGGACCGTCCGGGGCGCATCTCCCTGGCATTGGATCTTATGGAAGAACTGAGGCCTTGCTTTGCCGATCGCTTTGTTCTGACCTTGATCAATAATCGTGTGATTACTCCGGCAGATTTTTCAAAAGCGGGCAACGGTGCTGTCTATCTCACGGATTCAGCTCGAAAAACCTTTCTTAAAAGCTGGCAGGAACGCAAGCAGGAAATCATTTTGCATCCCTATCTGGAGGAGAAGATTCCTTGGGGATTGGTACCCTATATTCAGGCATTGCTGCTAAGTAGGTACTTGAGAGGCGACCTGGACGAATATCCGCCATTTCTATGGAAATGAGGCACTTCACATGATGGTTTTAATCACCTACGATGTCAACACACAGGACGCATCGGGCCGAGCACGCCTACGGAAAATCTCCAAACAATGCGTCAATTATGGGCAGCGTGTGCAAAACTCCGTGTTTGAATGTCTGCTTGATCCAGCACAATGTAAAAGGTTGCAGCATGAACTACTAAGGATCATGGATTGTAATCAGGACAGCCTCCGGTTTTACTATCTGGGCAACCAGTACCGGACAAAAATCGAGCACTTTGGTGCAAAAACCAGCTACGAACCGGAGGGCACGCTTTTGATCTGATGCGAAGAGAAAGCACTCATGAAATCATAGGGAGGTTCGCACCTCAGATTCTCTTCAAAGCAGCTATACTTTTACGTTGTTATATGAAAATTCCTCCGATATTCCCATTTTGCCAAGAACTAATTATGGAATTTGCATAACGAAAGACAAAAATATCCATTTATTTTTGCTGTCCCACCCCATACGGGGTGGGTGGATTGAAATCGCGGCTGTCTTTGTAGCCCATGTCGTACAGCGGTCCCACCCCATACGGGGTGGGTGGATTGAAATCATTTGTCCGTGATCTGCATGCATGTATCCTCCTTGTCCCACCCCATACGGGGTGGGTGGATTGAAATTGAACGCCGGCGGTGATGTTGGCGTTGGTGGCGGCGTCCCACCCCATACGGGGTGGGTGGATTGAAATCGGTGTCAACGGGCACAAGATCAATGGCGTACCGTCCCACCCCATACGGGGTGGGTGGATTGAAATCACGCACAGGGAAACTACACCACCGCCGTGGGCGGTCCCACCCCATACGGGGTGGGTGGATTGAAATTCCCGGATGGATAGCGCCTGGCGGGTGCTGATCGTCCCACCCCATACGGGGTGGGTGGATTGAAATCAATCGAATCGTAAATCGCTTGCAGGGCCGCACGGTCCCACCCCATACGGGGTGGGTGGATTGAAATCGCTAGTGTCGTAATAGTACAGGTTGGCCGTGATGTCCCACCCCATACGGGGTGGGTGGATTGAAATCAGCGTGTCCAGAAACACCCCGAACGCGGTTTCGGTCCCACCCCATACGGGGTGGGTGGATTGAAATGCCGTAGTAGTACAGAAAAGCGTCGTGGGCATAGGTCCCACCCCATACGGGGTGGGTGGATTGAAATGCTTTTTGAGCTTGTCAATGTTGGCATTAGCGACGTCCCACCCCATACGGGGTGGGTGGATTGAAATCGTCATCCGTTCCACCCGCTCCCGGCTGACGGGGGTCCCACCCCATACGGGGTGGGTGGATTGAAATCCCATTGTCAGTAAGTGGCGCTCCACATCCCGGAGTCCCACCCCATACGGGGTGGGTGGATTGAAATCGCGATCCAGGTCAAAAAGAATCGGGTCTGGAGCCGTCCCACCCCATACGGGGTGGGTGGATTGAAATATTGCATCACCTCCGCGTAACTCGTGATCCAAAGTCCCACCCCATACGGGGTGGGTGGATTGAAATCGGGCTGAATCCTGCGTCCTTCATGGCGCGATCAAGTCCCACCCCATACGGGGTGGGTGGATTGAAATTCGCCAGTGATGGGCATTTCTCCGGTGCTGATGGTGTCCCACCCCATACGGGGTGGGTGGATTGAAATCTTCTGGGAGCCGGAAGTGGACGGCAAGCGGATGTGTCCCACCCCATACGGGGTGGGTGGATTGAAATCGCGATCCAGGTCAAAAAGAATCGGGTCTGGAGCCGTCCCACCCCATACGGGGTGGGTGGATTGAAATAGGTGTCGTCTGCTCGGTGCCTTGCACGGGCGCAGTCCCACCCCATACGGGGTGGGTGGATTGAAATGCTGTCGGAAACGCCATCCGTGGTCGGGTCAGTCGTCCCACCCCATACGGGGTGGGTGGATTGAAATTGGTTGATGTTCGCCTGTCCAGCGGTCAGCTCGGTCCCACCCCATACGGGGTGGGTGGATTGAAATCGTCCGGTTTAAGCGAAAGACAAACCACGGTATTGTCCCACCCCATACGGGGTGGGTGGATTGAAATTTCCGTGCTTCAGCATTTATCATCACCCCGATACGTCCCACCCCATACGGGGTGGGTGGATTGAAATCGAACGCATCGCCAAGGACCATAATCGGGGAGATGTCCCACCCCATACGGGGTGGGTGGATTGAAATCCACTTTGGATATATCGCCTACGGCCCGTTAGCCGTCCCACCCCATACGGGGTGGGTGGATTGAAATCTTCCTCCCTCGCTTCGCCAGAATGGAGGGTAGGTCCCACCCCATACGGGGTGGGTGGATTGAAATCACATGGCTTCGTGGCTATGAAGGTGTGGGGAAGCGTCCCACCCCATACGGGGTGGGTGGATTGAAATCGCAGGAATCCAGATGATGCGCGTGTATAACGGCGTCCCACCCCATACGGGGTGGGTGGATTGAAATTTTGCCGCAGCCTCCATCATTTGATGGCAGATGGTCCCACCCCATACGGGGTGGGTGGATTGAAATAATGCTCTGCCGCCGATCAGCCTGAGAAAGTCGCCGTCCCACCCCATACGGGGTGGGTGGATTGAAATTCACGGATGTAGTCGATCAGGCCGTCAAGGGTAAGTCCCACCCCATACGGGGTGGGTGGATTGAAATACCTTGCGGGTGCTGTCCCCAAGCAGGCTGTCGGTCCCACCCCATACGGGGTGGGTGGATTGAAATAGCAGGCGCTGGATGCTCAGGATTCTGGCAACGATGTCCCACCCCATACGGGGTGGGTGGATTGAAATCTGCGAATCAAGCAGGAAGCCCACAGAAACGGTCGTCCCACCCCATACGGGGTGGGTGGATTGAAATCGACGCGGGAAGGACTTGAAACCATGTGCGACGTGTCCCACCCCATACGGGGTGGGTGGATTGAAATGCAGATGATGTCCAGATAGGTGCCGAGCGCCATGGTCCCACCCCATACGGGGTGGGTGGATTGAAATTGCGTTCCAGATGTCATACTGCTCCGGGGGTGTCAGGTCCCACCCCATACGGGGTGGGTGGATTGAAATAAGAGCCTGCGGCAGAGCGCAGGAACATCCGGCAGTCCCACCCCATACGGGGTGGGTGGATTGAAATTCCAGCGCCCGCACCGCTTTGGCTTGAAGCTGCAGTCCCACCCCATACGGGGTGGGTGGATTGAAATCGCGTGTTAAAGAGGCTGGCGTTTACGGCATTGGTCCCACCCCATACGGGGTGGGTGGATTGAAATGGGTGGAGCTTGATGCCTCCCCAAATAGAACAAAAGTCCCACCCCATACGGGGTGGGTGGATTGAAATCGCATACGGGAGTTATACGACATTGCGGCGGACGGGCCCACACCATACGGGATGGGTGGATTGA
>CALVVZ010000270.1 GCA_944364075.1 uncultured Clostridia bacterium | reverse complement strand
CCGGGAAGCCTATGGTTTCCTGCCTGATGGGTGATTCGACAGCGCTTGCCTCAGCAATTGTGCGGTGCTGCCTTAGAGTAAAATGAACCGCTTTTTTGTCTAATATTGATAGCAGCAGGTTTTGTCACCCAACCCAAATAAGATGCTCTAACAGTTAAATAGGGTATGGCGAGAGGCGGGAGAGTTTATAAGCAAATGCGTGCATTTGAACCTACTAGAAATCCAATATGATTAGGAATTCCAAGGTAATTGAAGGCACATGGATTCGAACACTTTCTGTGTCTAAGGCCGGGGTCGCGCGTTCAAGTCGCGCCGGGTGTACCAATTTGCAAGAAAAATCCCCTGATTTGGAAACAAAACGCATCTAACAGCGTACTGCCCAAAGATCGAGGGGCTATTTGATGGTATATGCTCCATGCAGAAGTGTCTAACAGAAAAAGTGCTGTCTGTAAGATTCAAACATTCAGGGGAGTTTTCTAACGTGACATTTTGGAAGTAGTCGGGTTTCATCAAATATTGGTGAGTACTGGAACGGCTGATCAAGTGACGTTTGGTTTAATCTGGTATCCAGTGAAGAAATGACGAGCGTTTCTTGCTAGGGGAATCCGCACAGATAGATGAGGGACCAGATTATTTTGATTACCAATGCCAGCATATCTTACCCAGAAAGGGATTCAGAATCTAATTTTTTTCACAAAAGGTCTTCTCTATGTAGGTTTGTCAAACATATTGGACAGTAAAGGAAGAGAGGACATCTCTGGGAGCAGCCCAGTGAAGAGGACGCATGGGGCGGGAGTTGCCGCGACTTTGTTGGGCAGCTAGCTGCCCAACAAAGTCGGCGAGGGAGAAGAAACGGTGCGAGTTGTAGAAGCGCTTTTGATCTTCGCGATGACTGCGCTCAACCTTTCCATTGTGACGGGGAGTATAGGGACGGATGAGCTTGTGCCGTATGCCCAGCTCTCTCGCCCGGGCCTCAAAACGGGTTTCCAGGTCACGTTTACTGTTGGAAAAACGATTGGTGAACTCAAAACCGTTATTAGTCTGCACACACTCCACGGCAATGCCTTTACGGGCAAAATGCGCAACGACCTTGTTCAGAAAATCTGCCGAGGAAAAGGTGCTTTGCTCTTCGTAAGCGCCCAGGACACGATAACGGGAGCACTCATCAATGGCGGTGTACTGGAATAGTTTCAGCTCTGGATCAGCGATGCAGCTCCGGGGTACGACCTTGACATCAATCTAGACACGTTGGCCAGGATATTGCATTTGCTCATACGGCTTGGGTTTGTAGGGCTTCTTTTTCTCTGCCTTTGCCAGCCAGCCTTCCCTTCGCATCACCCGCCACAGGCTTTCTATGGTACGAGTATAGCCTCTTTTTCGCAGACGTACCCATAGCTCGACGATTTCAAGTTTTGGGTTTCTTCGGTGCATATCAGCGATGAGCTTGAGTTCTTCCTGGGTGTGTTGCCTGGGGTGGCTATGAGGTTGTCGGGACTGGCAGGCCAGGGAGTGCAGAGAACCATCGTATCGAGCTAACCAGAAGTAGATGTAGGAGCGGCTTTTGTTGTACTTCCGGCTGGCTCGGCTTACGCCGTATTTCTGGGCATAGGTCAGCAGAGACTAACGGTATTTCATGTCTTGTGTTATACTGTTCATGAGGCTTGAGCTCCTTACTTAGTTGTGCTGCAATTCAACTATACCAGATGGGCGCTCAAGTCTCACTCTTTTTCCCCCTCTGTCCAATATGTATTGTAGCTCTACAATTTTTTTAACAAAAGGTCTTCTCTAGGAATTGAATAAAACAATTTGCCGTGTTATTATAGAAGTGGATATAGCATAGTTAAAGCGACTTATTCGTTCGGCTGTTATTAGCGGTTTGGGTATATTCTGCCTAGATTAAGATTACCCTAAACGAGCCAATCGTATCCAGCTCGTCCTGACACGACTGGCCCGTGTCCAGGGGCTTGAGCGTCTCGTAGATGACATACTCCACATCCATGATCTTCCCTTTGCTGTCCCGGAGACGGTTGCGGACTTGTACCCGACTCGCTTCAGCTCCTTCAGGGCGGAGCCAATGCTGTCTGTGCCCTCTTTGTAGATTTTTACCAGGCCTCTGGTGGTGTAGTTCCAGTCCTTTGGCAAGGAAAGCATCATGGAGAGCAGTCCTTTGGATTTCAGCGACAGCCCTGCATTGCGCAGGTGGTGGTTGGACATTACCGTGTACTCGCGGGTTTTCTCAATGCGAAATACCGCCATAATCTCATCTCCTTTCGGTGGTCTGCAAAAGTGTTGTTTTTCGGGGGAAAGGCATCCTCTATGCCGCCCAGATACCCCGCAGGGGAAAAAACATGGGAGGGGCTTTGCAGTTAATTGTGGGAAGAAATATGATACTTTCGACTTCTTTTGGACAGTTTTTCGGCATAAAAAACGCCGTAGGGTTTTGACCCATGGCGCTTGGAAATTGCAAAAATTTACTTAGTGAATACGATTGGCTAGCTGTAGGACTATCAATCCATTATATAATTGTTTATGGCATTTACTATACATAACTTTCTAAATTTTAGGTGAAAAGGGTGATTTTATGCTTTCAAGTGAGAACCTAATTAAACTGTACACTCGATATGGATTTGAGCAAGGCCCCAGTTCTGATCAATGCCTTGTATTTTTTAGCCAGAAAGGGTACTTTCAAAATGCAGAAATTGTCCTTCTCAGAGATGATGTAAGCCCGGAAGAAATTGACAAGAGCGAATATGAACAAATGGGGTATTCTGTTAGGGTGCGTTCATTCAAAGATGCCGCAGCAGTACACGACGCTCTTTTTAGCGGCTTCTTTAACACAAAAATTTCCAACAATAGGCTACTACGAGAATACACGAATTTTTGTAAGCAGCAACAGGATAAACTTCTTGGGACAAAGTATCAATATGTTGTTGGCGAATTTATTGAAAACGGATTGCTTCAAAAGCAAAATGTTATCCAGCGTATACGGTCTATCTTTGATACTGAAGAACAGCAACTTATCATACTTGAGGCCTCTGCAGGCTACGGCAAAACTTGCACTTCTTTTGAGGTAATTAAATTTCTTGTCGAAACTTTTCCCTCAAAAATTCCGTTAATGGCAGAGCTATCAAAGAATCGGAAGGCTAGTATATTCCGGTATGTTCTTTTGTCAGAAATTGATCAGAAATTTCCGTCACTTTCATCGGAACTTGTTACATACGAAATAGGCGAAGGGCGTATTTTTTTGATAATTGATGGTTTTGATGAATTGCTATCTAAGAGTTATTTAAACTTAAAAGACAGCAGCCCAAATAAAGATGCGCAAACAATGCTAGATACAATTGCTCAACTTTTTTCCGAAGGCTCAAAAACAAAAGTTTTGCTTACAACTCGTAAAAGTTCAATCTTTGTGGGAGAAGATTTTGATGACTGGGTGGACAATCACCTTTCTAATTGTAATGTTACTAGAATCCAACTTGCGGTACCATCTTTACGTGATTGGATTGGAGCTGAAAAAATAAAAAAATTAAAAGAGCATGATATTGAACTAGACAATATTTTGAATCCAGTTTTGTTATCGCTGCTACGTAGTGCGCCATTAGAAGATTTTGAAAATAAATATTCAAGTAATGATCAGATTATTGCACAATATATTGAACTTCTACTTAAGCGAGAACAAACAAGACAATCCTTGCCCCTTGAAGTCAGTGAGCAGCTATCAATTATGAGCCGCTTGGCCGCAGAGATGGTTGAGTGTGACATTTCAACTGAAGACATTGATTTCATTAAATACATGCTAGAAGATATAGTAGGAGATCAATTTTCAAAGTACTTAAACCGTTATGAGATGATGAGCGATGTTTTGGAAACTAAACCTACTGAATCTGAATTCTTAAACAAGTTGTCTCATCATGCATTGCTTGATAGGGTATCTTCACAAAGCAATCAGATAGGATTTTTAAATGATTTTATTTTTGGCTTAATGATTGCCGAAGCACTTGAACACGATTATATCGCACCTTCTGATGTAAAGGGAAAATATTTAGACATCGCAATTACCGCACTTTCAACTGCTAGTTCAGAAAGACGAAACAAATTATATAGCACCTTGTCGTCGACCATCGATAAAGAAACCTCACAAAGAAAGCTCAATGCCTCCATTATTTTGCTTAAATCGATCCAAGAAAGTTTTGAAAGCGAGTATTTTGATGGCATATATTTTGGCGAGAAAATTTCTATTATAAACTTTGAAACTTTTAAAAACTCTATTTTTACTGACTGTGTATTTAATAATTGCGAAATAAATACGGATGCATTTAGAACATGCCAATTTTATAATTGTTCTTTTTACAATGTCAAAATTGTTGTAGGAGAGACACTCAACTGCGAATTGACTTTTTTGTCTTGCTCCGGGCATCAACAGTTTGCGGAAGCCGCATATAGGGAAAATAAAAAAATTGAACATACTGTGGACTATGAGAGAACTGTATTGGAGCAATATTGGAAACCAGGATATGACATGGCGGAACCTAGACGTGCGCATCAGACTCTTTTACGCGGCGTAGCACAAAGCGATAAAATGGCAGTTGCAGAAGCAATTGACTCTTTAATTAAAAAGGGCATTTTGATTAAGAAAGCAAGAGTAATTGAATTAAACTTTGAGAAAATGGAGGAAATCAAAAATATTATTCACAGATAAGAAAGATGGTGTAGAATATGGCTTTAGATATAGAAAATTTAGAGCGTGAAGTACAAAGTATTCCTTCCTCTATTTCCAAAGATATAGAGCGAAACATTTCAGCGCTCTTTGATAAATGTGGTTTGTATTACAGAATTTTTTCTCGTTGTAAGTCTGGACAGTCGGCTGCAAAAAAGATTCAAACAAAGAAATATGATGAAATTGGAAAGAAAATGCAAGATCTTATTGGGGTAAGGATTGCTCTTTATTTTAAAGATGATATTGATGTATGTGTCGAAATATTGAAAAGCAATTATATCGTAATCGAGATGGTTCGAGATGAAGAAAAAAGTGATACATTTAGCCCTATGAGACTTAATTTGGTTTGTAAAATGCCAGAGAGTGTCTCTACAACTCTTTCTTCTAATTTATGGGAATTCCCCATAGATAAAACTTTTGAAATTCAAGTACGTACTATTTTTTCAGAGGGTTGGCACGAAGTGGAACACGATTTGCGTTATAAAAACAAATCTGATTGGGTCGACCATATGGATCTATCTAGAAATTTAAATGGTATATTGGCCACACTTGAAACTTGTGACTGGGCAATTATTAATGTTTTGGATCGCCTAGCATATCAAAAGTATAAAAACCGGGATTGGAATGCCATGATGCGCAATCATTTAAGAATGCATCTGGAAAACACGCCTCTTTCATCTTCGATTGTTGATATTTTTAATAGCGATAATAGTCTTGCCAAAGAATTCATCCGAGTTGACAGAAAGGTTATCTTGTTGCAACTAAGTAGCGATAAGATGTTTATGCTTCCTAAGCGTCTAGATAATATTGTATATTTTGCAAATGAATTTATAGTTCACGATCCAAGGATTACGGCCTTAATCCCACAACGACTTAAAGAACGACTGAAACTTGCACTTGCTTCAATCAAAACTTGAGACTACTTTCCGGCCAACGTTTCTAAAGACAATTGGATTGATACAGAAGTGGAAATCGAGTTAAGTATACAGAGCTATTTGGATCGCCTGGATGAAGAGCTTTCTAAACAGCCAGGCTTCAAAAGACCTCTGGCCCAAATAGTTAGAAAGCGTCGCACCACCAGTCAAACTAACCCAGACGGCGGTTGTATCAATCACGGAAAAAGAGCGGGATTAAGATGCCTGATGGAAACTACAGTAGACTGTAAATATGGGATTATAACCGGCGTGGACGTGTGTTCGGCAAATGAAAAAGGTAGTTTATTGGTTTTACGGCATCTGAAGCGGTAGATTCAAAACGGGGGCCCGATGCAAAACATTGCATTGAATTGTGGCTATGATACCGGCGCCGTTCATTGCGGCTTGTAACTACTGGGTATTACAGGCTATATTTCTGCTATTCAGTTTTACAACTCTAATATAAAGTATGGCTTATACTATCTACCCCAAGAAGATGTATTTTGTTGCCCGGAGGGCACAAAACTCATTTACCAACGGCTGAACTGCAGCCAAACAACTGGGAAATACTTGCGGTGTTATTAGGTGCAAGGCGATACTTGCAGAAATTGTAAGCAAAACTCCACTTGTTTTAAGCAAGAAGGTGTTCAGCGTAGAATCCTTGGAAGCAGTTGTTATCCTGCCTTTTATAGAGGCCACGAACGCATTGGCAGCAACACTTATTGGCATATGATGCGTCTGCGCAAAATATGGGCAGAAGGATCGTTCTCTGTACTCAAACGAGAACATTGTCTTTCCAAGATCAGAAAAAGGGGCATTCCAGCTGTGACAGAAGAATGCCTCTTATCTGCTATGGCGTTAAACCTAAAAAGGATGGTCAGGGCTATCCTTTTGACCTCCCATATGTTGAAAATCCGAGCTAAAAGCATCTACTTTCAACTCAGATTTCTCTTTTGTCAACAGGTCCCTTATCTTACCTTATCCTTTTTCTTTGAATTATTGTCCAACTTTTTGGGGGCACTTTAGAATGCGAAAAAAGTCCTTGACAAATCTGTTTCCATAATCACATCATTATCCATGCGGTTAATCTGGACTGTGACAGGAAGTTCCGCAACTTCTGGGGTTCCACCAAGGC
>CALVVZ010000269.1 GCA_944364075.1 uncultured Clostridia bacterium | reverse complement strand
GATGCTATGCCGCCGTTCTTCTCTTGATTTGTTTGCAAAAGGGGCGTGCCGCAGAAATTGCTTTCTGCAACACGCCCCTCGGACTTTGGGATAAGTCGTCCCGAAGTATCAGCCTGTGATGAAATCCTGTAAGGAGTATTTCAGCGAGTAGAGCCTGTCCATAAGCCAGTCAGCGATGGCTGGGATGCCAAAGGGCGAAACGAGAAACGCCAGTACAAGGAACACCACACCGCCCAGCGTCTGGCCGCCGATGAACAGGACAAGGGCCAGCAGGGTCAGCACCACGCAGCCTATATGACACAGCGCAGAAGCCACGCAATACAGGAACGACACGATGGCAACGAGCAGGGTCAGCGCCACCACAAAGGGGGCGGCAAGGATTTTGAGAACGATCATATCAGCAGCTACCTCCCGTAAAACTTGCTTGGTTTGTGCTTCTATGATAATTGTACCTCTGAAAAAATTGGGGCACAAGGATGTCAATAGCACATAAGCTAGGTGGACAAATTCTATATTTTGCTGTAATATATAATATAAATATTATTATAGATAAAGGTCGGTGGTTGTAAGTGAATAAAGACTTGCGGCTATCGGCTAGCATTTTTCTAAATTTTGTTGATGTTTTCAAAGCAAATGGATGGGAAATACCAAATGGCACTTCCGGCATGGAAAGTCGCTTTAATCGTTTTTGTGAGCGACTCAGTATTCTAGATACCAAAGAACAGCAGTTGGTAATTGAGCTTACTCGGCGTTTTACTGATATTAGTGGCAGCGAGTATCTGCAACTCATTATCAAACTGTTAAATCGCATACATGATGAAAGAAATGCAGTTTTCTCAACGGCAAAAAAATTTTTTATCTTGCCACTAGTTGCACCACAAGACTTTAGTCGAACAAAGAGTTCCAGCTTTGTATGGTATTATTTTCGGGACGAATTGGTAAAGTATAATCCTCTATTTGTCGGAAAAAACTTAGTATACTGTGATATTGAAAAAGCGTCATGGGTACGCAATCTCAAAACTGACGAAATGGTTATTCTCGTTGACGATTTCATTGGATCAGGCGAAACAGCAGTGGGCGCTGTAACATGGATTGTAGACACCTTCAAAATTGATCCAAAGCAAATAGTCATATTATCGATTGCGGCTCAAGAGCTTGGAATTAAGCATATATTACAGGAAACAGGGGTCGCAACATATTCGTATTACAAGTTTACAAGAGGGATTAGTGACTTTTATTCCGATGAGCAACGGAAAGATTATCTCGCGATAATGAACGTAATTGAAGATAAACTCAAAGTCGATTCCGAGGATCGCTTGGGCTACAACCAAAGCGAAGCTCTGATCTCGTTAATCAGAACGCCTAATAATACGTTTCCTGTATTTTGGAAAACAAAGAACAGGTCAAAACCTGCACCGTTTCCGAGGGATTAGTTATGGACGAACAGCTTACTTACCAACTTCTAAAAATAATGAAGCATAACGGGAATGTATGGGAACTTATTTATGAAGGATACGAATTTGGACAAGTCACATATTTTCTTGATACGCTAAAAGAAAAGCAATATATTTCCACAGATGGAACTGGTAAAACATCCATTACACCGATTGGAGAAGCTTTTCTTTCTGGATTCGAAGCCAACAATAGTGTTAAGCAGTATTCTAAATGGATTTTGCCTCGTAATGAAATGTGGCACAAACCTGTCAGCTCGACATTTATTTATATTCCAAAAGAGTAATTCATGCTGCTCTGGGATGATAGCCTTTACACTTTCGGGTGTTGGTGCGAAGATGTCTTTGCGCTATGAATGAACTGATTTTCTAGCCCAGCAATGAAATTGTGTATAAGTGCACAGGAGTGACTTCTCCACAATTTCATTGCAGCCACCACAAATGGAATTTGTGGATGGCGCACAGACAAAACAAGCGATTGTTTTGTCTGTGAGGATAAGAACTAGTATCATTCCAGAGCAGTATGTTTACTATATACCAGAGGGAGGTGATCAAATGCGTTGGGATATTTATGAACGGAAATTCAGAAAACTTGCAGAGGAAAAAAGTACTTCACAAGAAAAAATCGAAAAATGGCTTTCGTATGCCAAAATTTTGTCCTCAAAGAATCTTCCAATAATTTTTGACCAAACGCATTTGGCACTGTTACTTGGTATTGATAATGAGTACCTTCATAGGATGTCAAATGCTCCAGAGTTCTTCTATCGGACATTTTACATCCAGAAGCGGAACGGAAAAAAGAGAAGAATTGATGAGCCTCTACCCGACCTCAAAAAAGTGCAATCATGGATTTTGAAAGAGATCCTTTATAAAGTGCCATGTAGTAGGTTTGCAAAAGCATACGTTCCCAATATTTCTATTAAGGATAATTCACGTTTTCATCGGAATCAAAAGATTGTTTTGGCGGTTGATTTGAAAAATTTTTTCCCTTCTATTAAGAGCGGATATATCCTTAGTGTATTTCTTTCAATGGGATATAATTTGCCCACAGCAGTTATCTTGACGAGATTATGCTGTTTGAGGGAATCTCTTCCGCAAGGTGCCCCTACAAGTGCATACCTATCCAACTTGGTTATGCTCCAATTTGATAACAATATTAGTAATCATTGTGTTTCCCACAATATATATCCATCACTTTTGACGTCGAAATACCAAAAACTTTTTTTCCTCGCCGAAGATTTAACCTTTTGATTTACTTTTGTTGCATAGATAATGTCTGTTTTTACTCCGGTATAGGGAAGAAAAACACCCTGGGGTAGTGAAATAATGCTTTGCAACTGGCAGTGATCCAGCAGATATTCTCGCGTTTTTGTCAAATCCTTACGGAACAAAAATCCTTCGGGAACAGAGAAAGAAGAGAAGACCTCCCTGGACGCCGCCCAGCGAAGTGGACTCGTGAAACGAGAATTGTTGCTCTTTGCCTTCCCAATTGCACCAGGGCGTATAGGGCCGCACATGCTTGTATTGTATGCCAACACTTGGCCCAAGTTTCAAAGCAGATTTCGAGGTCACCCTTACTGTTGAAAAAGCGGCTGATGATCTCAAAGTCGTTATACGCCAGGATACACGCCGCGGTAAAGCCTTTACGGACAAAATGTGCAACCACCTGACACAGAAAATCTGTCGAGGAAGAGACGCTTTGTTTCTCGTGAGCGCCCAGGGTAAAATTACGGGAATACTCGTCCATAACAGTGTAGTGGCATAGTTTTCGCTTCGGATCGACGATGCAGCGCCATGGTACGACCTTGCCATCAATCACACGCTGGCTGGGGTATTGCGTTTGCTCAAATAGTTTAGGTTTGTGGGACCTCTTTTTCGCAGTGTTACCTATAGCTCGATGATTTCAAGCTTATGGTTTCTTCGCTGCGTATCCGAGTTGAGCTTGCGTTCTTCCTGGGTATATTGGTTTGGGCGAGCTTGAAGCCATCGGGACTAGAGGGCCGGAGATTGGACAGAACCATCGTATTGAGCTAGCCCCATGTAAATGAAGGAGCAGTTTTTGTTGTACTTGCGTTTGACGCGGCTTATGCCGTATTTGCGGGCGTAGGCCAGCAGGAAGTGACGCATTTCATATCCTAATGCTATACTGGTTATGATGCTTGCGTCCCTTCTTAGCCGGTGTCGCAACGCAACTATGCCAGTTTTTAATGTCGCAACGCAACTATGCCAGTTTTTAATCCATTGAATTTCATCAAAATATATGATATAATTTCTCAGAAATGTAAACTGAACACGCTCTCTACGATCCATTCAAAATCACCTAGAATGAACAGCGTTGATGCCAATGATGTTACAGGGACCATGGGATTAACAAAGCATGGTATTGCTTCCTGCGCAGAAATCAAAAGACGGTACTCGTGCACATCATATCATATAATATGCCGACAGGAAACTAGTCTGGAAATAGACATTAATTTTTAATTACTGGGTATTGTAAAATGTAGTCAATTCCATCCGCTTCATACGAACAACGGTTTTAAAAGGAGGTGATAGGCTACACTGCAAAAGCTCGTAAGGAATTCCACTTCCGTTCAAAGCAAAGCATGCAAGGTGATAAAACGAATTTCTGTTGGACCCTGATGTGTTCATTGGAGTAAAAAACAATAGCAAAGGAGCACAGCGTATGAAAAAAAGATGGAGTATCCTGCTTCTTTTCCTCTGTTTGGTTGCAGTTTCCGCAACCGCATCGGCACAAACAGCATATGAAGCCGCAAAGGAATACTTGACATTGAAACTGGGAACATCGCATTCACTGGAAACGCAAGATCTCGGTGCATTTTTCTTTACGTATAATTTACAAAACGGAGATGTAGCGATCCAGGGGAAGACGACTGATGGCACAACACAGATCACCACGTGGATACAAAATGGATTTGATGGTTTTTTCCCTTCATTGAGCATTCTTGCTGCATACGAAGAAATTCAGAGCTTGCTCGATGACGGAGAGCAGTTCGTATTCCTGTTGCTTTCAAACAATACAGAAGTGGAACAAGTGGCCATGTCCGCAGATGAGGCTCAAAATCTACTCGATATGTTGTCCGATGAACAGGATACATATTTTCAGCATTTGAACGGCTTATGGACCTGCCTCAACTGCTCCACCATGAATACAGGCGAATATTGCACCCAATGCGGCAAAAATAAATCCTATTCGGTTGAAATTGAATGGAAATGCCTGAACTGCGGCCGCGTCTTTTCCGACGAAGAGCCCGAATTTTGTATGGACTGCGGCACAAGCATGGGTGCACAACAAGGAAGCACCTCGACTGTACCGGAATCTGATTCGGGCAAGGCACAAGAAGGAGCGCCCCAGCGTGGTATATTGAACAGCCGTCTAGCCACGAGAACCGGCCCCGGTACACAATTTGAAGAGCCCGGTACTTTCTTTGCAGCCGGTGACGAAATCATAGTGTATTCAATTGCCTATGATGTAAATAATGTGGCATGGATTCAGACAGAAGTAAATACCAATAAGGGAAAGATGCGCGTGTATTCCGGATTGAAGCGCGTAGACGGCTTGGATATTAGCCAGCTCCATGTAGAACAGAACCTTAATATGCCCTGCACATTGGAGTGGGATTACGCGCCCAAGTATGGCCCGGGGCCAGACTATGCTACATACGACTTTACCTTCAAAAGCGGGCGTACCTTTACCATCAAAGATACAGAAGGCGATTGGGCAATGATCGAGTTTTATGCACAAGGGGATGAGCAATGGTATCACCTGTGGTTACCCATGTTGTATTTGTCATTTTGACACACCATATGTGGCACTATGCCGTGTGAGGATACAAGGAAACGGGCAACAAACGCAAACCCAATGGCTGTCCACGGGGCTACCGGTGAAGAACCGTAAGAAGCGAGTTGAGGTGTTTTTGATAGATGGTAGTACTTTGTCATTCCGGATAGCGGATGTGCCCGTTCCCACGGAGAATGAGCTGTTTGCTGACTCTATCCGGCACTAGTTCCAAATCAGCCGCGTCATCATCGCTGAAAGCACCTATGGCTCCTCCAACGGAATGTCCCTGTACCCCGATTCTTTCCTGGTTCGGAGAGAAGTGTGAGGCGTTCAAGGGCCTCACTGCCCGGCAGATGAAGGACTTCGACGCCGTACAGATGAAGTGGATGACGGCTAACGCAGTCATTCGCTACTACGCGCTGCTGCCCCAGACACTGAAGTACGCCGTGCGGATCGACTTCATTCCAGTGAATCTCGAGGACAAGGTGGACTGGTCTCGCAAGAACAGCATTCAGCCGGGGTTCTATGACAGGGCTGAAATCAACCGGATACTCGCTGCTGTGAGCGGGCTGCTCATCGAGGCTTTAGTGAAGCCGTCCGTCTTCTATGGTCTGCGCGGCAGCGCGGTGCTCGGCCTGAAGGGGGGGCGCCATCGACTTTGAACAGGCACCTTTACCATTCAGTGAACGGTAACCGGCTCTAACATGGACGGAAAGCACAACGTCGTTGCCTGGAATACCGCCAAGACCAAGCCTAGCCGGTACGCTCCCCATGCCCCCGCCCATTTGCGAATTGCTGATCCGGCTTAAGTCACAGCAGACAGAAAACCGATGGCTGCGTGGAGATTCTTATATCTGCGGCTATGAGAGATGTATCTGCATTAACGCGGTGGGACGCTGGATGAAGCTGGAGTACCTATCGTGCAACTTCGACTTCGCGCTGCTGCGAAATGACCTATGTCATACAAGCAGCAGTCGCCTTCTGACCAGCTGCGTGCCGCTCAAGCAGATTCAGGAATGGCTGAGCCACAGCGATTTCAGTACGACCGCCAACAGCTATGCCCACAATGGCTGCGTAGTTTAAGACTAGCATGGCGGAGGCTATATTCTGCTCCCTGGGCCTTGAAGCGCAGGGAGATTCGAGCCCGAAATATGAAAAGGATCAAGCAACATATGGTGCTTGGCCGAATTTGGCGGAGTAGATGGGTTTCCAATCCCACGGACCCAAAAGGTCAAGAGGTTTTGAGTTTGCCCCGTTATAACTGCTTCGATACTACTCCGTATATTTCTACTGCCGTACTCTTCAGGAAAGCTGTCTGTCATTTAGTATTATTAACTACTATGCAAAACGTAGAGGTGTGATTCTATGAAAAAATTTGCACTAACACTAATGGTTCTCCTGTTGATAGTAGGTTGCGCAGGTATTGCTACAGCAGAGGAGCAGCTTCCGTCTCCCTATGAGCTTGGCGAGCAAGCCTATGCAAGTGGCGACTATGCGAGCGCAATCGAATGGTACGAGCAGGCCGCGGAGCAGGGCCATAGCCATGCCATGTTCCGCCTGGGAATGATCTATGGTGATAGCAGCTTGATGTACCATGATGTCAGCAAGGCCCTCATGTGGTATCAACAGGCGTATGAGCATTTCAACTTCTTCGCAATACACGCTATCGTTGATCTTTGTGACGATGCAGCTGAAATATATGGCATTCAATTTTATCAGGAGATTGTTTCATGGTTTGAAAAAGTCAGTGTATATGGAGATGCATCTGTTCTTTACCAATTGGGCCGCTTTTACTTCGATGAAACTTATGCTATGCAGGATTTAACTAAGGCGGCTTACTATTTTGAAAAGCAGGTTGCAACCGAGGAAAACGCTCACGCGCTATTCTATTTATATCAGATCTATCATAATCCCGATTTTCCAGAAGCAAACGAAGCAAAGGCTGCGGAATGGCTGGAACGTGCAGCAAACGCAGGCAAGACTGAAGCCATGGAAATGATGCAGATGCAACGAGATGAGAAGTCAGAAGAACGTATATCTACAGAAAGTAAGTATGCAATGATGCAAGTTGTTCAACCTTTTCTGGAAAAAATGGGCGTGCTGGAGCCGTGCCCGGAGTGTGCCATTCTTGCATGGGAAGAAACGGTATATTTGTCTGTAAGCCCCTTGGAAGTTTCACCGGTGGAACATGAAGGAAAAGAATTTCCCACTACTTATTTTCACAAAACGCAGGATTGTGAGCCAGGTTTGATACATGAAACAAACTTCTTGACAATACGCTTCTGGAGCGCTGACCAAGTCATTCGCCCGTGTCCTGTTTGTATGCCTGAGAGTATAAAGCTTCTTATTCGGGCCAGTAACGAGAAAAATGGGAAAATCAACTTCTCGATCGGTTTTTTCGATCAAGTAGGTGACGATAAACAATACAA
This sequence comes from uncultured Clostridia bacterium, assembly GCA_944364075.1. Lineage (GTDB taxonomy): Bacteria > Bacillota > Clostridia > Christensenellales > Aristaeellaceae > Egerieenecus. The sequence continues at coordinate 1,881 of CALVVZ010000269.1, read as the reverse complement.
GGAGCAGTTTGTGATTCAGCTGGAACCTGATACCTATGAGATTCTGAGCGTTGGCACATGTATAAAACTGATCGAAGTGCCAAATATGTATAGTTTACGCCCTGTATATAAGCCGCTCTACCTGGCAGCTCCTTATGAAACCATTTATTTGGTAGAGACATGTCCGTGTTGCTACGGTGGCAATTTTGAACCGGAAGACTGGGAAGATATAGAGGGTGAATGGGTATACTGTGCATCCTGCGGAAATATCTGGGAAACTGCTTACGCAGATCTCTATTGATTCAAAATGCATCGATATATCGATTGCATTTGCATAATTTAGGGATAGGTTGTTGACGGCGAACAAGGAGCATAATAGAGAATGTTGAAGAAATGGCTTGCGCTGTTGCTGACGGCGTTGCTACTGGTAAGTGAAGACGTTCTAGCTGAAAGTAGCAGCGAAGTTAAAGAAATTACCTTTGAAATGTTCTATGCGGAATACGGAGTGCCTTATGAAGGCAAATGGATCTGTTTAGATGACGCTATCTTTTTCTATGTGCCGTTGACACTCCCACAAGCAGAGATTACGGATGAGATGCGGAATGACGAGGTTCTGGCTTACTATTCGGATACGGATGAGCAGGGCAATACGCTGTGGATTCAAATTTCCAGGCAAACAGAGAATGCCTTTATCAAGACTATTGTGGAAGAATACCAAAACATATGTACTGATGTAGAAATCGCCGAAATAAATGGCATGAGTGCGGTGATGGGACTTTGCATCAGCAAATCTGAACGTCATATGGAAGCTTATGTGGAAGCGATCGCAGCCAATGGAGTGTCCTATCGTTTTGCATAGCACTTTACAGCCGCGGAAGAAAAAAGTGATATGACTTTGGCCACAAATGCATTGGGAATGCTTAGCTCTTTCTCAGAGACGCCTTTGGAAATTGGTGCTGAAGAAGAAGCTAAAGAGAACAATGGGATGGAAGGCATACCTGAGCGCATGAGCAGCTGCACGACGCTTCAATTTACATTTCATGACCGTGCTGCCGAAGACCTCGAGCTGATCAATCGCCTGCTTGCAGTGATGGACTCGACGAATGTGAGAATGGAGAACTTTAAGGGTTATCTAGCTACTACGCAGACAATGGAAGAGGGGGTAGTGATAGACAGCTCCTATCGCTACGGTTTTGACAAATGTACGTTGATGTGTGAAAAGACCAAATTCGGGCAGACTCATCGGTATCAGATCATGACCGAAGTCTTTGAAGGCGTCAATGCAATGGAAAATGAACAACACGAGGCATACTGGCGCGCAAACTATCCCCATTGCAGGCTGACTTCGCTTACAGAAGTGGTTTTTGATGAGCAGACAGCTTATGTTGTGGTGTACTTTGAGGCAGATACGACACAGATGAAGCCTTAAATTCTTCTCTGGAGAATGCTATGGAGGTTCATTATGAATATGTACAGCCCAGGCGAATACCCATTAAATAAGCTCTCCAATTTTGCACCGAATGAATTTGAAATGGATGGTGTTAAGTGTGGCAGCATGGAAGGTTTTCTTCAATCATTAAAATATAGAAATATCACGGAACAGAAAGCTGTTTGTGCGTTAAGTGGGGAAGAAGCAAAAGCCGCAGGAAGAAAAAAGTGGCTTTGGAAGTGGACACACAATGTTTGGTGGCAAGGTCAAAAGATCAAAAGGGGTAGTAATGATTTTGCCAAACTTATTGACCGGGCCTATATGGAACTTTCCCAAAACCTGAGTTTTTCCAACGCTCTGCTACAAACTGCTCCTTGATGAAATCTTGCAGGAGCCGGATTTGTTCCTCCCGGCTCAGTTCTATGGGCAGCGCCGCCACAAATTCACGGGCGAGGCGACTGTCCTTTGCGGTT
>CALVVZ010000268.1 GCA_944364075.1 uncultured Clostridia bacterium | reverse complement strand
CCAGTTTTTCAACTGCTATGGGTAAGTATCGCACATTTCGTCGCTATCGTCACGGCGCGGGTTTATTGAGCGGTTACATTTGAACGCGCGGCCCCGGGCTTAGGAGTGCCAAAAAGCGTTCGCCTTTGAGGCCCTTCGACACCCCTGGAGTGCCTTATTTTACTGGATTTCTAACGTTTCTGAGTGTTCGCATTTCCCTCCAAAATACCCCGGTTTTCCCCGGGTGAAATTAGCAGAGTGTTAGCAGAGCTAATTTTTCTGGGGGGACAAAAAACCTGCCGAATCCAAAATTAGCAAAAATTTCGTTTTGAAACTTATTTACTAATAATTATTAACATAATAATTATGTAAACAAAAGTTCCTTGTGATGCCATCATCCTGAAAAAGAGAGAACCCCGTCGGATTCGCTGACGGGGTTAGGTGTGCGGGATGCTTCCAACGATAGGGATTCACTGATACTCCAACATGCTGACAACCGCATCGGAGATGTCCATGATGTCGAAATAGTGCGTCTGTGTCAGTTTGCTCCAGCGGCGGCTGCTCAGGTCCAGATACCTGACCTGTTCGCACAGCACGATGCCTTCAATCTCAGAATCCTTCAGCGGAATATGTAACGGTCCCGGAAGCGCTGTTTTGACGATCGGACAGGCAATGACCATGCCGCTCCGGTTGAAGTAATTGTTGCTGACCACGATGACTGGATACTTGATGCCCTCAATCCTGAGCAAATCGCCCTGTTCAATGGGTGCCATTACCACACCTCATTTCCCTGCGGTTCACCCCAGTCAATCTCGTTGCTCAGATTGAGATTTCCGCCATAGGCTGCTGCTCTTTCCTGAAGTGTTCTGTGCTGGAACTGCTTGCTCAGTATGATGCTGCCATTCTCAATCCTTGCGGTCAGGACATCGTCCGGCTTGATACCGGCAGAGGCGAGAAACTCGCGGGAAAACCGGATTCCCTGGCTGTTTCCCCATGGCTTAAGCTGAACCTGCATTTCGTTCCCCCTTCTCTTCTTGATGTTTATACATAGTATAAATGTGAGCGCTCGAGTTGTCAATGGGAATACATGCAAAAGCAGGTAACACCCCTGGTGAGACGCTCCGAAACCTTACTCAAATACGGCAACTCTTTGCTTGATCAGCTCGATGCAGCCCATGCGGATATCGTCAGGTATTTCTGCATTCTGCGCAATGGAGATCATCGTATCGGTTTTCCCGATCAATCGCCTGATCATTTTTTCAGCTGCTGCAGGCGATAGCCCACAGGATGCTGCCAGCGCAAGGAAATCCTTTTTCCGCAGCTTCGTTTTCTTGCCGTTCAGCGCAAGTGCCGTTTCTTCTGTATCATTCGATACGATGTTCACGGGCAACATATCATAAGCCGGAGATAAGACATAGGTCTGGGAGCCGGGTGCCGTTTCAATCAGAGAGAAATTCTTCAGGTGCATATCCGAATTGCCCACAAGGAACGAAAACACGACCCGAACGAAGAATTCTGCCATGTCCAGCCCTTTGCGGGATGACCAGCGGTCGATCACCTTCGCGCAGCGCTCATAGGAGCTCTGATACTTGTCACTGGTCAGGCGGTACGTCAGCTGGCAGAAGTCCTCCATGGCCAGCAATCTCACGGGCTGATCCGGCACCCAAACGCGGTCAACACGACGGGTGATGTAGGCGTATTCATTACCGGAATGGATCAGCGCATGCGGCACTGTGGAGATTCCAACCGCATCCGCCATGCACATGATCATCTGTTCCGCTTCCGGTAAAGCGCGATACTCTTTTGTCTGAGGCTTCAGAATATATCTGGATGGATATCCAACCAGTGTCAGGCGTGCCTTTTCTTCTCTGGAAAGATGCAGAGACATTTTCTTCTGTACGCCGGGAACGGTATAGCCTTTGTTCGTCGTCTCGTTGGCAATCCATTCCAGCGCCTCATTTGAAATGCTGATCTCCGGGAGCCTGTCGAGGCCAAAGAATCGTTTGATGCAGGCTTTGTGCCATCTGTCAGAGGCAGAGGTCTGTGACCGGATGGGTTTCCCGCAGCATAGGCAGATCATTCGACAACCTCCCGAACCGTCACATTCCCGATGGTGTCGCGGCATGCAACAAGCAGCAGACCAAAGCGATCCTTTCGATCAAGCTTCCAGTTGTGTGTCACCACATTCAGCAGCCATCCTTCTGGAATAAGCCCGTCAAAGAACGGAAACAGAGTATTGGATTCATAGGCTTCCGCTCTCAGGGGAAGGGTAAGCGATACAGCCCGCGGGCACTCGGTGTTCAAATAATCCGCACCATAGGTGAAACGATATCCGTCCTCTGTTTCGGAAAGCATGCCAGCATACCGCTGCTCCACATAGATATACGCATTCCTGAACGCAGCCATCAGTCAGCATCCTTTCTGCCGGGGACGGCCTCCATGCCAAACATGGCCAAAGCTTCATTCACCTTATCCATGCGCACTGTGGTTTTTCCCTGTTCCAGTTCGCGTACAAAGCGCAGCCCCAGACCGGAACGTGCGGCAAATTCTTCCTGAGTAAGCCCTGCGGCCTTGCGGCTCTCACGAATAAACTTGGAAATCTTATTCATGGCGATCACCCCTCGAATCATGTCCACGTTCATATTATACCCGAACGGGGATATTGTCAAGATGAATTTGAAGATATTATACCCTATCGGGATCCTTATAATTAGGATTGTCCGCTGTTAGACGTTCTACGTTTGTTATATAGCTCCATATCTCATTCAAATACGCCTTTACCGGAGCTGCTATTCTTACCCGTTGTGCTGTGCTTTTCTTACGACTCTCTGTTGCTTGATATTTCTTAAAAAAGCAGTAATCCCATAATATATTTCATTTCTCGGAAACCAATCTCCACTCCCCAACGAAGATGGTACATTTGCATAGGTATATTATAGCAATCCAGCAATTTAACGCGAATCAGGCCCCCTCCTGAGGGGGCTGTCGCCGAAGGCGACTAGGGGAGTGCCAGCGGCAGCACTCCCTCCGTCATCGCTTCGCGATGCCACCTCCCTCCGAGTTATTATGTAGAGGAAGGTTTACCCCTCCTCGTCATGAGTCGCGGGAAATACAAGTAATTCAAGCAGTTATGGCTTGAAGGGAAACCTTCAAGTACATAGCTGCTTTTTCTATTGCAGCAGAAAGTGAGGAATCCCATGAAACTGACCTACCGCCGCTGCGGAGACTACTACCTGCCCAACATCGGCATCCCTGTCGAGGACATGCGCCCGCTTGGCAAGTACGGCAGAATGCGTATGCGTTACCTCCGGGAACATCGTTCCCTCCTGTTCAATCAGCTTCTGCTTTCTGGCAAGCTCATGTCCCATCTGCACAGCATTGACGATACCTGCCAAGAACGCTTTGATCTGCTGATCCCGCAGATGAAGGTTACAGAAGGTGTCACCGAGGCTCTCAAAGCAGCCGACCAGATGGAATGGGTGCGCCGCATGAACAGCATCCACAATCGTATCGAAGAAATACTGCTGGATGAGCTGATCTACGACTGAAATGCCGAGCCAAACCGGAGGTACTTATGAAGAAACTGCTCAAGCTGCCCCTTCGGATTGCAGCTTTGCCCCTCATTGCCATACTGTTGGTGTTCCAGCTAATTTCATCCTTAATTGTTGGATTAACCTCCGTCGTGACCAATCTGCTCGCAACAGTATTTCTCCTCGGCTCTGTTGCAGGATGGATTGCCAACGCACCCAGCGACCTGATCTTCCAGACCATCGGCCTTGGCATCTTCTTCGCGTTTGCTCCGCATATCGCCGGATGGCTACTGGAGAAGGTAACAGACCTTACACTCGTTCTTCTGGATTTCCTGCTGGCTTGATGTATCAGCCCTTCCTGTTCGCCTTGTTCCTGCATTCAGCAGAACAGTACCGGGAATCAGTACGCGGGGCATAAAATGCTTTTCCGCAATGCTCACATAGACGCATAGGGTTCTTCGCACCGGTCAGCTTGACAGAGAACATGAACTTCACTGCCAGCATCAGCGAGTGGAAGTCCCACACGATCACCGGATGTTCTTGCAGCGACAGATGGTAGGTGGGCGCATTGCCCTCAAAGCAGGCCAGTCCCTTTCGATACAAGTTCAGCGTATGTTCGTCCGCGATATCCCGATCCTCATAATACAGATAGGTCGATACGAAAGTGAATGCCAAGTCCTTGAATGCTTCCATCTGCTGCCCTGCAACGCTGGCAAGCCGATGGCGAGAAGATCGACTACAAGGGCTGGAAGGCCGCGCTGGATTATCTGAACAAGGAGCAGTTCATGCTGGACTACCAGCTGCAAGAAATGAAGGAAAAGGTTCGCAGGATGGAGGTTGTAAAGCGGGAGTTCATCCAGGATAATAAGAAGAGGAGGCCGGAGCGGTACGCACGATGAACCTTCAGATAAAGTAGTATTAATATGTGTTGTACAAGGATAACACCTTAGAGCAAGGAACAATTTCACACATTGTTCCCGAAAAGCGAAAACGAAAAATGCAGCAGCTGAAAACACTTGACTATTTCAGTTTTTCATTCGTCGAAAACGTTTGTGCGAGAAAAGAACACAGGATAATTTGTAATAGAAGGGAGGAATTGCGGCAAAAATAGACACATTTTCCGCCAAAACTATTGAAATGGTGCGCTGTATATGATAAAATCCAGATGTGCTGAAACAAAACAAAATGCGGTTGACATATAGGGGGAATCATTGTGAAGCGTATGCTGAAATTTTGGAGCTGGCTTTGTGCGCTGCTTCTGATTCTGCCGCTGCATGCAGTCGGTGAAGAACTGACACAGCTTTATCTGGAGCGATCCAGCAAGAATGATTATGCTGCATATCTTGCATCCGCTGGGGAGATTGCAGCTGTTTCAGAAAGCATGAAGCTCTATGAAGCAGAAACAGGCGCCGCCTTGGCCGAGGGCGAACAGCTTACCTTCACGGTGAGCGTCCCGGAGGATGTGTTTGGCTATCCGGTGCTGACCTACGCCATGACCGGCAACAACATCCTGGACAACGGCTTCACCCTGATGGTGGACGGCGAACTGCCCTACGCCGAGTGCAGCACCCTGACCCTGGACAGCCTGTGGACACAAAGCGGCGAGTTCAGCAAGGACCGCTACGGCAACGAAGTCGTGTCCATGCCAGTGAAGTCTTATGAAGTGACCTCCTGTCGCCTGATGGGCAAGGCGGGCATGTACTCCAAGGGCATGGGCCTGTACCTGACGGCCGGCGAGCATGAAATCACCATCATCTGCCGCGAAGGCCCCTTCAAACTGTACAGCATGACGCTGGAAGGAGAACTCCCGGTGCTGGATGCAGCTCAGGGAGCGCCCCGGGGCAGCGCCCTCATTACCCTGCAGGCAGAGCGGGTTCCGGTGCGCAACAATCCCAACATCCGGCCGCTGGCGGATTATGACATGCGCCTGATGCCCTACTCCAGCGACAAGAAGGTTATCAACCATATTGAAGATACTTCCTATAAATATCCCGGCGATGTGCTGACCTACACATTTACCGTCGAGCAAGCTGGCCATTATGCCATGGCGCTACGGCTGCGCCAGAGCGAACTGGCCAATTTCCCGGTGTACCGCACGGTGCTGATCGACGGCATGATTCCCGGCCCTGCCTTCGAGAATGCGGAATTCAGCTACGCGCTACAGTTTGAGAACCAGACCATCGTGGATGCGGAGGGCAATCCTGCGTACCTCTACCTGACCGAAGGCGAGCACACCCTGACCCTGCTGACCAGCGTGGATCCCCTTCGCCCTTCGCTACAGCTGCTGCAGACCATTTCCGATGAAATTGCCGACCTCTCCCTGCAGATCACCAAGATCACAGGCGGCAACACGGATTTCTTCCGTGACTTTGCCCTGGAGGATTTCGATTTCCATATTGCGGAGGATTTGAATCGCTGGATCGGTGAACTGACTGTCGTCCGTGCGGAGCTGGGCAAGATCGCCCATGCGGAGGGCCGCGTTGGTGCGCTGTCCAGCCTGGACATGGCGATTCAGGCCCTGGAGCAGCTGGCCAAGGAGCCGGACAACCTGCCCAAGAAGCTGGCGCTGTTCTCCCAGGGTTCTTCCTCCGCCCGCGGCTTCCTGATCAGCACGGTGGAAAACCTCTCCACCAGCCCGGTGGGCCTGGACGCCATCTACCTCTATACAGATGAAGCGCTGCTTCCGAAGAATCCCAACTTCCTGGAGCAGGCAGCCGATACCGCCGGTCGTTTTGTGGCCTCCTTCACCGATGAAAGCTATGTGGCGGACAACGCTGACGAGAGCAAGCTGCAGGTGTGGGTCAACCGTCCCCGCCAGTACCTGGAAATCCTCCAGCGCATGGCGGACACCACCTTCACCCCGCGCACCGGCATTGAGGTGGAGTTCTCCATCATGCCCGATGAAAGCAAGCTGATCCTGGCCAATGCTTCGGGCGCTGCGCCGGACGTGGCGCTGGGCGTGTCCACCACCCGCGTGTATGACCTGGCTGTCCGCGGGGCGCTGAAGAACCTGCGCGAGTACGAGGACTTCGGCACGGTGGGCAAGTGGTTCCCCACGGGCCTCCTGATGCCTGCGGTTTGCGACGACGGCATGTACGCCCTGCCGGAAACCTTCAACTTCTATGTGCTGTTCTACCGCAAGGACATTTTGGAATCCATCGGCTTGGAAGTCCCCAACTCCTACGAGGAAGTGCTGCAGATGCTGCCCACGCTGCACCGCTACGGCCTGAACTACAACAATTTCGTGGCCAATGCGGTGGGCTACAAGGCTTTTTCCATCACCACACCCTTCCTGTACCAGAACGGCGCGGTGCTGTATGAGGATGGTGACCTCCACGTACAGCTGGACAGCGAGGCAGCCATCGAAGCCCTCAAGGTCATGACGGATTCCTTCGTCATCTACGACATGGACTTTGAGATCAACAGCTTCTATCAGAGCTTCCGCGATGGCACACTGCCCATCGGCACCTCCAACTACGCCATGTACAACCTGGTGATGAACGCCGCGCCTGAACTGGCGGATAAGTGGGGGATCGCCCTCTATCCCGGCATGACGGACGAAAACGGCGAGGTGCAGCGCTGGACCAGCGGCATGGAGCAGAGCTGCTTCATCTTCGACAACACCAACATGCCCCAGGAATCCTGGCAGTTCCTCTCCTGGTGGATGAGCGAGGAAATCCAGACGGAATTCGCCTTCAATCTTCAGTCCACCCTGGGCAATGAGTACATGTGGAACAGCGCCAACATGGCGGCCTACATGAACTCGCCCTGGCCGGCTGAGCACAAGAAGATCATCGCCGAGCAGATGGGCTGGATCTACGAAACGCCCCGCAATCCCGGTTCCTACATGGTGGAGCGCGAGCTGTCCAACGCAGTCAACGCCGTGTGCCTGGAGGGCCAAAACCTCCGTGCGGCCCTGGATGAAGCCATCAAGCGCATTGACCGTGAGCTGGAGCGCAAGCTGGAGGAATTCGGCCGCATGAAGGATGGTCAGCTGACGGAGCCCTTCATTGTGCCTGACATCAATACAGTAAAGGAGTGGCTGGAATGACCAAGGCTGTCAAAATGCGCGGCCCCAAGGATCAACACATCGCATGGGCATTCCTCGCTCCCTACATCATTATGTTCACGCTGTTCATCATCGTGCCGGTGGTGATCGCCATTGGCCTCTCCTTCACCAACTTCAACACCATTCAGGTACCGGACTTCGTGGGCTTCATGAATTACGTGAACCTGCTGACCCGCGACGCCATCTTCATGCAGTACGTCCTGCCCAACACGATCCTCTTTGCGATCATCGTGGGCCCCGGCGGATACCTGCTGTCCTTCTTCCTGGCCTGGTGCTTGAGTCAGATCACCAAGGGACCTCGCACGGTGCTGGCGCTGCTGATCTACAGCCCCTCGATGACCTCCGGCGTGGCAATGAACGTCGTCTGGCGCATCATCTTCTCCGGCGACGAGCGCGGCTACCTTAACGCCGTTCTGCTGAACCTGGGCTGGATTTCCGAGCCAATTCAGTTCCTGCAGTCCACCGCCTACCTGATGCCGGTAATGATCATCGTGGCCCTGTGGTCCTCCATGGGCGTGGGCTTCCTGGCGATGCTGGCCGGCATGATGAACATTGACGAGAGCGTCTACGAGGCGGCGGAGATCGACGGTCTGCGCAACCGCTTCCAGGAAGTGTTCTACATCACCATCCCGATGATGAAGCCGCAGATGCTCTTCGGCCTGGTGATGGCGGTGGTCAACACCTTCCAGGTGGGCCACATCGGCGTGAGCCTTTCCGGCGCGAACCCCACGCCGCAATATGCAGGCCAGCTGATCGTCAACCTGATCGAGGACTACGGCTTCATCCGATATGAGATGGGCTACGCATCCGCGGCCTCCGTGGTGCTGCTGGTGCTGATCTACACCATCACCCGCTGGAGCGGCAAAATGTTCAAGGAAGACTAAAAAGGAGGGAGCTGCTTCATGCGAATGAAACGCATACTGGTATTCCTGCTCGTTTTGATGCTGCTTCCTCTGACCGCCTGGGCGGATGAAGCGCCCTACTACACCCTGACGGAGATCTACTCCGGCGAAGAGGCCCATTCTCCCGCCGGTTACCTCCCGGAGGGCACCTACTCCGAGTTTGACGGCAAGGCCCTGAAGCGTCCGGCGGATGTATTCGTGGATGACGAGGATCACCTGTTCATCTCCGACGAGGGCAACAAGCGCGTCCTCATGTGCACGCTGGATGGTGAATGGATCCGTACCTTCGGCGCCAAGGACTTCAAGCAGCCCGGCGGCATCTACGTCCGGGACGGCAAGCTCTATGTGGCGGACATGAAGCTCCAGCAGGTGGTTGTGTACGACATTGAAACCGGAGAGCAGGTTTTTGTTCTGGAGCATCCCGGCACGCCCCTGTACGGCGTGAAGGCCAAGTTTGAGCCGCTGAAGGTCGCTGTGGATGCGGCAGGCAGCATGTACGTCATCTCCAAGGGCAACACCAATGGCATCGCTCAGTTCGCGGCGGACGGTACCTTCCTGGGCTATTTCGGCGCGAATGACACCAACCTCAGCCTCGGCGAGATGCTCAAGCGCCTCACCTACACCGAGGAGCAGCTGGCCAAGCTCAAGCGGGTCATTCCTGCTACGCCCACCAGTGTGGATATGGATAATCGCGGCCTTCTCTACACCGTCACCACCGGCGTTCGCGGTGTGAAGCGGCTGAACATGTCCGGCCTGAACATCATGGAGCCCACCGGCTGGGGCCATGACAACACCATTGACGTGGCGGTGGGCACGCAGGAGAACATCTTCGTCATCAACGAGCTGGGCTACATCATGATGTACACCCGTGATGGCCGCTGCCTGTTCTACTTCGGCGGCCAGGATCAGGATCGTACCCGTACGGGCCTGTTCGTCAATACCGTCGCCATCGATGTGGACAAGTACGGTAACCTCTACGTGGTGGATCGCGATAAGGCGCTGGTACAGCGTTTCGCCGTGACGGACTACGCCAACCTGGTGCACAAGGGCCTGGCCCTGTATCAGGAGGGCCGCTACGCTGAATCCCGTGAACCCTGGGAGCAGGTGCTGGAGCTCAACTCCATGTTCGACTACGCCCATATGGGCCTGGGCCGCGCCTACTACAAGCTGGAAATGTACGAGGAGGCCCTGCAGGCTTCCCGCCGCGGTGGCGATAAGGAGGGCTACTCCGATTCCTATTGGGAGGTTCGCAATGTGATCCTCCAGGGCGGCATCATGTGGATGATCGGCGGGCTCTTCGTGCTGTGGCTCATCGGCAAGCTCTGGAAGACCCTCAAAGCCCGCGTGAAGCCTGTGCAGCGCTTCTGCGACCGGGTGCACGCCTTCTTCGATGTGAAGCTGCTGCGGGAATTGAAGTTCGTCACCTACTTCCCCCGCAACCCGGCGGACGCCTTCTACGGCGTGAAGCATGAGGGCAAGGTAAGCATCCTGTCCGCGACGCTGCTTTACATCGCAGCGATTGTCATCTTCATTGTCAACAAGTATTACTGCGGCTTCCTGTTCAAGACCATCCCGGACGGACAGTTCGAGGTGGGCATGGATCTGTTGCTCCTCATCGGCGGCATCGCGCTGTTCCTGATTGCCTGCAACCTGATCTGCTCCATCCGCGACGGCGAGGGTACCTTCAAGCAGATGTACTGCTCCTTCGCCTACGCGCTGGGCCCGTATGTGATGATCAAACCCATCACCTTCGCGCTGTCCTTCGTACTGACCTTCAACGAGGCGTTCATCATCACCCTGCTGGATGTGGTGACCATCGGATTGTGCCTGATGCTGGTGGTGATGATGGTCAAGTCGCTTCAAAACTACAACTTCACCGAGACCTTCGTGGCTCTGCTGCTGACGCTGTTCACCATGCTGATGATCATCATCGCCATGGTCATTGCCGCAGCGCTGGTGGCGCAGCTTTGGGAGTTCATCACCGCCGTGTGGAAGGAGGCGCGATTCTACAATGAAGTGTAAATTGCTGATCCTCTTGCTGATCCTGATCCTTCCTGTTGCAGCCCTGGCAGATGTACACACAGTGGAGAATGACAGCCTCCTCCTGACTATTGACGATGCTACCCTCTACATGACCGTGACCGACAAGGCCAGCGGCAGGTCCTTCGCCAGCAGCATCGAGCCAGGCTCCGGCAAGCTCACCGGCTGGAAAGCCTTTGTGGTATCCCCGCTGGTGCTGGATGTGGTGGACGGCACCTCTGTGATCACCAAGCAGCAGTCCCTGATGGAGAATGAAGTTGCCATCGACTTTACGCTTCTGGACAATGGTGCGGATGCGCTGGTGGACTTCACCGCCCTGGGTGTGAAGGTCAAGCTGCAGATTCGCCTGGACGAGGACTCCCTCGCCATCACCATGCCCAAGGACGGTCTGGAGGAATATCCGGTCTCCAAGGGTGTGGACCAGAAGACCGGCGTGGAGAACTTCATCGACACCCGCGTGTGCGGCGTGTATCTGCTGCCCTGCTTTGGTGCCACCGAGCTGGACGAAAAGGCCGGTTACATGCTGGTGCCGGAAGCGGCAGGCGCGCTCATTAACTTCTCCAATGGAGAAGGCGTGGGCAATACCCCCTTCTCCAAGCGCATCTATGGTACGAACATCGGCGTGGACAACTCGGTGATGACCGAGCTAAACCGTCCTGCTGAGCAGATCACAATGCCGGTATACGGCATGGCCTACACCGACGATCAGCTGGGCTATCTCGCTGTGGTGGAGGACGGCTCCGAGGCCGCCGAAATCATGGCTTACCCTGCCGGCGTCATCACCGATTACAACTGGGCGGCTGCGCACTTCACCCTGCGCGAGCAGTACGTCGCCCAGACCACCCGCACACTGGGCCTCAACAGCCGCGAAAGCAAGCCCAACATGCGGGACATGACCGTTCGCTTTTACATCCTTTCCGGCGAGAATGCCAGCTACACCGGCATGGCGCAGCGTTACCGCAAGGCCCTGCTGGACAGTGGTGAGCTTAACACGGCAGACACCGCCTACCGTCCCCGCGTGGACTTCCTGGGGGCGGAGAGTGTGGAATTCCTGCTGTGGAACAGCGTGGAGCCCATGACCTCTGTTGCACAGATGGAGGAAATCCTCGCTGCCTGCGCTGAAAGCGGCATTGATGATCCACTGGTCATCTACCGCGGCTGGCAGCCCGGCGGACTGACCTGGTCCCTTGGCAGCGGCAGCGTGGAGTTGGAGCGCAAGCTGGGCAAGGAGGATGACCTGATCGCCCTGGCCCAATCCGTCCGGGAAAACGGCGGTAAGTTCATGCTGGAGATCGACCCGGTGCAGGCCAATCCTGACCGCATGTACAACATGCGGGTGGACGTGGTGCGCACCATCGGTCAGACCATCGCCCAGCACCAGACCGGCAAAGAGCTCTACCCGAGCCTGTACTATCTCACCCCCAGCCGTTCTGCTGAGATCTTAAAATCGATGGCAGACAAGTGGGGCGGGCATGTGGACGGCCTGGCCGTGGTCAAGCTGCCCAACACCCTGTACTCCTACTACTCCCGCGGCGGCAACCACTCCCGCAGCGAAACCCTGGCTGCCTATCAGGAAACCCTGGCGAATACGGATGTAACGCTGGCGCTGGAGAATCCCCTGAGCGGTTACCTGGCTCAGACGGATGTGTTCCTTGATATGCCGCTGGACACCACCAGCTATTCCTTCCTGTCGGCAGAGGTGCCCTTCCTGCCCATGGTGCTCAGCGGGAACATTCCGTACTACTCCACCTGGCTGAACTTCGAGAGCAACCAGCAGAAGGCGCTGCTCAAGCTGGTGGAGTACGGTGCATACCCCTCCTGGCTGCTGACCGGTGAGGATGTGCAGCCCCTCATCCACACCAACTCCTCTGACGTCTTCTCTGCCCAGTGGAATGTGCTTCTGCCCACGATGACGGAGATCAACGCAAAGCTGCAGTCCCTGCATGAAGCCATCGGCGGAAGCCGCATGGTGAAGCATGATCAGATCGATACGGACATCGTCAGGGTGTCCTACGAAAACGGGACGCTGGTGTACATCAATTACCGCAAGGCGGATGTTGCTGCTGACGGCGTGACCATCCCTGCCATGGGCTACCTGGTGAAAGGAGGCGATGCGCAATGAAAAAGCTACGCATCAGCCTCGTCGCCCGGCGCGAAATGAAGGGATACGTCTTCCTGCTTCCCTGGCTGATCGGCTTTGTGGCCTTTTTCCTGGTGCCGCTGGTACAGTCTGTGTGGTATTCCTGGCATGACGTGAAGGTCACTGCAAACGGACTCAAAATGATTTGGGTCGGCTGGGACAACTACACCTACATCTTCCAGGGTGATACCGTCTTTGTGGAGCAGCTGAGCAACTTCTTCACCGATGCAATCCTGCGCCTGGCGGTCGTCCTGGTGTTCTCGCTGGTCATCGCCATGATGCTCAATCAGCCTCTGAAGGGCAAGGGCGTCTTCCGCACGCTGTTCTTCCTGCCGATCATCGTGGTGTCCGGCCCCGTGCTGGAGCGCCTGGTGAACGAGGGCGCAACGGCAGTGCCCCTGATTGAATCCTACGGTGTGAACGGCATTGTGGAGGCGATGCTGCCGCCCATGCTGGCGCGTCCGCTGAGCAGCCTGTTCAGCCAGCTGATCCTGGTGCTGTGGTATTCCGGCGTGCCGATCCTGATCTACATGACCGGCTTGCAGAAGATTGACAGCAACCTCTACGAGGCCTCTATGATTGACGGCGCCAACGGCTGGGTTTCCTTCTGGAAGATCACCCTGCCGGCACTGCGCCCGATGATCCTCATCAACGGCGTGTACACGCTGGTGTTCCTGGCGACAACGGGCCTGAATGAGGTCATTGCGACGATCAATGAGCGCATGTTCTCCGACAGCAGCCGCGGCGGCGGTTACGGCATTGCAAGCGCTATGGCCTGGGTCTATGCGCTGTGCCTGGCAGTGGCCCTGATCGCTTTGCTGCTGCTCACCAAGGAGCGCAAGGGCAAGCAGATTGCCATCCAGAAGACGGGCGAGCAGATCGCCATTGAGCGGATGCATGCCGAGCGCGCCAAGAACATGAAGCGGAAGGGAGGTAAGAAGCATGGCAGGTAAGCCGACCCTCCACAAGGTAAAAAAGCTGGCCATCGGCGGCTACCGGCAAATGGGCCTGCTGCCCAAGACGGCGCTGTATGTCATGCTGATCTCCCTGTGCTTCGTGTATGTGTACCCGATCCTGCACATGGCAATCACCTCCCTGAAATCCCTGACCGACCTGCTGGACCCCTCGGTGCAGTGGCTGCCCCATGAGATCACCTTCAGCAACTACACCCAGGCGCTGGACATCATGGGCTTCTCCGAGCATCTGGTGGACACGCTGCTGGTGACGGTGGTTCCGGCGCTGTGCCAAACGGCCTCCTGTGCGCTGGCGGGCTACGCATTTGCTCGCTTCCGCTTCAAGGGCCGCGGCATCCTCATGGCCTGCGTGCTGCTGACCTTCATTGTGCCCTTCCCGGTGCTGATGGTGCCCACCTACACCATGTACTCCGATTACGGCATTCTGCGCACCATCTGGACGATGATCCTGCCCTCTATCACCGGACAGGGTTTGCGCGCGGCGATCTTCATCCTCATCTACCGGGCGACCTACGAGCAGATTCCCTTCTCTCTGGATGAGGCAGCCCGTGTGGACGGTGCCAGTGAAACCCGCGTGTTCCTGACCATCGGCGTGCCCCTGGGCCTTCCGGCGATGATCACCAGCTTCCTCTTTTCCTTCGTCTGGTACTGGAATGAGACGTACACCACGTCCCTGTTCATGGGCAACGCGTCCCTGGGCAGCTCGAAATCCATCTCCACGCTGGTAATGGAGCTGGCCAAGTTTGAAGACAGCTACCTGACCTACCTGGAGCGGGCTGGCGGTTGGGCTGCCAAGACCGGCGGCGCCAACATCCAGAACGAGGCTGTGACCATGGCAGGTACGATCCTCACCATTGCGCCCCTGCTGATAGTCTACTTCTGTCTGCAGCGCTACTTCACCGAAGCCATTGACCGAAGCGGCATCACGGGTGAGTAACCCCCTAACTACGGTATCTATACAGACATACGGTGCGTCGTCATGTCAGTACACGTTATATCAAGGTCAGGCGAAAGCCAGACGAGCAGGAGCTAATGCTTGCATTGGCCCTGCGAAGCCAGCACCGTGGCTTGTCCACGGAGATGGCCGAAAATTTGAAAGGAGACCTATCACATGAAGAAAATGCTTTCTCTGGTTCTGGCATGCATCATGATGCTGTCCCTGGTTCCCGCGATGGCCGAAGAATCCGGCCTGCCGCCCATGACCACTGAGAACATCACCCTGACCGTGGCCCATTGGGGCCAGTCCGAAGCCGGCGAGCCCGAGGTCGTTGAGGCCCTGATGGCTCAGTTCGAGGCTGCCTATCCCAACATCAATGTTGAGTTCGTCAACATTGATCAGGGCACCTGGGATCAGGGCCTGACCAACCTGGCGTCCGAAGGCAAGCTGCCTGACGTGTTCTGGGTCTTCAGGGTGCCGGATGCTGTCATCAATGGCTGGGCCATGGACATCACCGAGTACTTCGAGAAGGATCCTGACGTGAAGGAGCTGGCCTTCCAGCCCAG
>CALVVZ010000267.1 GCA_944364075.1 uncultured Clostridia bacterium | reverse complement strand
AACGAATCCATCGAAAGCGGTAAAATCTACGCCTCCGAAGCGTGGAAGGAGCTGGTAGGCGGCGTCAAGGCCAACAGCGCCACGCTGCATTTCCTGGGTCTGCTCTCCGACGGCAACGTACACAGCAATATTCATCACCTGATCGCCATGCTGCAACAGGCCAAGGCGGAGGGTGTGCATCGGGTGCGCTGCCACATCCTGCTGGACGGCCGCGATGTACCCGCTACCTCTGCCCTGGAGTATGTCCAGCAGCTGGAGGATGCGCTGGCTGCGCTTAACGACGCTTCTTTCGATGGATGCATCGCCTCTGGCGGCGGCCGCATGAAAGTCACCATGGACCGTTATCAGGCCAACTGGGGCATGGTGGAGTTGGGCTGGAACACCCATGTTCACGGCCAAGGCCGTCAGTTTGCTTCCGCCAAGGAGGCCGTCGAGACCTACCGTGCGGAGCTGGGCCTCATTGACCAGGATCTGCCGCCCTTTGTCATCGCCAAGGACGGTCAGCCCGTGGGCAAGGTGCAGGACGGCGACAGCCTGATCCTGTTCAACTTCCGCGGCGACCGCGCCCTGGAAATCTCCATGGCCTTTGACGATGAAGTATTCCCCTATTTCGACCGCGGCGCAATTCCCCAGGTGAAGTACGCCGGTATGCTGCAGTATGATGGAGATCTGTGCATTCCCAAGCGCTACCTGGTGAATCCGCCGGAGATCCGCCACACGCTGACGGAGCTGCTGGTAGAGGCCGGCGTAAAGGAATACGCCTGCTCCGAAACCCAGAAGTACGGCCATGTGACCTATTTCTGGAACGGCAACCGTTCCGAAAAGTTCTCCGAGGAGCTGGAGACCTGGGAAGAAGTGCCCTCCGATGTGCGCTCCTTTGACGAATGCCCCTGGATGAAAGCCACCCAGATCACCGATCTGGTCATCAAGGCCATGGAAAGCGGCGAATACGGCTTCATTCGCTGCAACTACCCCAACGGTGACATGGTAGGCCACACCGGTAGCCTGCTGGCCACGGAAATCGCCGTGGAAAGCGTGGACCTCTGCCTGGCCCGCCTGAAGAAGGCTGCGGATGAACTGGGCTATATCCTGGTGATTACCGCCGATCACGGCAACGCGGATCAGATGCTGGAAAAGGACAAGAAGGGCAATGTTTCTCCCCGGACCGCCCACAGCCTGAATCCCGTTCCCTTCATCGTGTACGACAAGGACGAGCGTCACGACCTCAAGGACGGCGCCTTTGGTCTGAGCAATGTGGCTCCCACCGTTGCCGGATTGCTGGGCATCCAGCCCTATGATTGCTGGGATGAAAGCATGCTGAAGTAATCTGCTTTCGGGCACTGGAAAATAATTGCGGCTTCTTCCCTGACGTATTGAAACAGCGCTGCTGCACAGGCATACACACCTGACGGCAGCGCTGTTTTATTTGGGTGCGATTATCCGTTGGCGTTGTTGGACGGATCAAAAATATGAAGTGTTTCGCCGGTGGCGGCGTCCAGCACCACATCGTAGTCTGAAAGAACCGACAGATCCGTTTCTGGCATACGCAGGGAAACCAGCCACGCATATGTAAGAATCCGATATCCGCACCATTCGGTGCCGGGATGTATATAGTTGGCGTCAAACACCAGGAAATGGGCCACTTCCTGTTCTGTGAAACTATAGGTTTTCGCCACCGCCTGACGCGCCAGCGCAATGGCTTCCGCCTTCGACAGTTCTCCCGGAGCGGGCGTGCCTTCCTGATCCTCTGCGCGTTCTACGGTTTGTTCCCGATGATCGGTAAAAACCAACACCTCGCCATTGTTCGCGTCAATGCAGACCTCGTAGTATGCCTTGCCGTTCATATTGTAGGTCACGTTCCACACAGGCTGGTCCGGGTCCGCTTCATCCAGACGCGAAACACTGCTCATCAGCTCCGGCGCGCCGCCGGCCCGGCTGACCCGATCCTGGGCGATTTCCCGGGCCTGCCCCATGGTGATGTATCCGGTGGGAGCAGGCGACTGGGACGGTTGATCGGTCACTTCCCCTGCAAAGCCACTGACGCGGATCAATGCCCGCTCAGGCGTATCCAGCAGGGAGAAAGATACCACGCGCAGCCGTGGTTCCACCTGTACAATAAACCGATAGGCCGAAGCGCAATGCGTATTCCCGCCGTCACAGGTAATAAAGCAGCCGCTGCTGCTTGTTTGACTCTGTTGGAGGTGCATCTGCGTAATAGCCACATCTGGCAGGCACGATTTCGTAAAGGCGCGTACGTACGTGTACAGCGCTTCGTTCTGCGGATTTGTCAAAAGCAGAGGCTTAGACTTCATGGTACTTTCCAGCGGCGTTTCATTGCGAAACGACGTAATCACGCCTTCCCGATTGAAGCGGACTGTGAATCCTCCCGCCGTCCCCTCCCATGCTTTGCCGTTCCACTGCACGGATGGCGTACGGTGTTCCGCCTGGATAAAGGGACTCTGCAGCAGTTTTTTGAACCATATGGCCGCATCTTCCGGCGTTTCCACCGCCTGGCGTGAAATGCGGTCCTCTGGTAGTTGCATGTCTGCCATGAT
>CALVVZ010000266.1 GCA_944364075.1 uncultured Clostridia bacterium | reverse complement strand
CCGTATCTTCATTGAGCGTCCACCCTTTATCAAGGGCTTTGCGGCGCTTCCCCCTGCGGAAAAAGCTCCGCCGCCTGCCGCTGCCTGTATTACGCCATAAGCGCCTTGGCCAGCGCCTCCAGCGCGGGCATGTCGCCGGGCTTCAGGGCGCCCCGCAGGGTTACGGCAGGTTCTATGATAGTGAGTTCCTTCATCTGGGCCAGCACGCCCTTCATGGTTCTCACCGCAGAAGGTCCCCAGGAGCCGTTTTCCATCAGCCCCAGGGTACGCTTCTGATAGTTCTTTGCCAGCAGGTGGTGCAGGAAATCCTCCATCCAGGGGATCACGCCGCCGTTATAGGAGGACGCCGCCAGCACCACCTTGCCATAGCGGAAGGCCTCAGAGAGGGCCAGGGAGGTATCGCAGCGGGCCAGGTCCATCAGCTGCGTGGGCGTTCCCGCCGTCTCCAGCATTTCCGCCAGTTTCTTCGCAGCCTGGGCCGTATTGCCGTGCAGGGAAGCATAGGCGATGAGCACGCCCTCGCTTTCCGCTTCATAGCGGCTCCACAGGTCGTACAAGCCAATGACCTGGGGAATGGTCTCCCGGAGCACCGGGCCATGAAGCGGACAAATCACCTGGATGTCCAGACCCATGGCCTTTTTCAGCACGGACTGCACGTTGGCGCCAAACTTGCCCACAATGTTGAAATAGTACCGCCGGGCCTCCTCCGCCCAGGGTTCCTCCACGTCCAGGGCGCCGAACTTGCCGAAGGCGTCGGCGCTGAACAGCACCTTTTCCGTGGCGTCGTAGGTCATCATGACCTCGGGCCAGTGCACCATGGGCGCCATGACGAAATGCAGCTCATGCCGGCCCAGGGAGAGGGTGTCCCCCTCCTTCACCGTCACCGCCCGGGAAAGGTCCAGGTCAAAATACTGGGGCAGCATCTGGAAGGTTTTCGCGTTTCCCACCAGCCGTGCCTGTGGATACCGCTCCACAAAGGCGCGGATGCTGGAGGCGTGATCCGGCTCCAGGTGGTTCACCACCAGGTAATCCACCGGACGGCCCTCCAGCGCCTGCTCCAGGTTGGCCAGAAATTCCTCCGTTTTGCGCTTGTCCACTGTGTCCAGTACCGCCACCTGGTCGTCCAGAATGACGTAGGAATTGTAGCTCACGCCGTTGGGAATGGCATACTGTCCTTCAAAGAGGTCCAGGTCTTTATCGTTCACGCCGATATAACGGATGTCCTTGGTGATCATTTGCGCGTCGCTCCTTGCTTTCAGTTAGGGCACAACATCCTTATTATACACGTTTTTTCCCCTGCTGTGAATCCCTCTGGAAAAGAATTCACAGGTATAAGCAGCGGCGGAGGAGTCGCTCTCCCCCGCCGCGCAGTTCAGTTGAACAGTTCCTTGACCCGGTCCATAAAGCTCTTTTTGTTGTCGTATTCCTTGCCCGTGGTAGTATCCTCAAACTGACGGAGCAGCTCCTTCTGCTTTTCGGTGAGCCGCCGGGGAATCTCCACCCGCACGCGCACCAGCAGGTCGCCCTTGCCGCCGCCGCGCAGCTGCTGAATGCCGTAACCCTTCAGCCGCAGCTCCTGGTCGTTCTGGGTGCCCTCGGGAATGTGATACTTCACCGTCCCCTGCAGGGTAGGAATGTCCACGTCCCCGCCCAGGGCCGCCTGGGTAAAGGAGATGGGAAACTCGAAGCGCAGGTCATAGCCGTCCCGGCGGAACAGCTTATGGGGCTTAACAATAATGTTGATATACAAATCGCCGCTGGGACCGCCCCGCAGCCCCGGCTCGCCCTGGCCGTTCATGACGATGGTCTGCCCGTTGTCAATGCCCGCGGGTACCTTCACCGTGGCCGTGCGTTTCACCCGGGTGCGACCGGAGCCGCCGCAGGCGGCGCACTTGTCCTGAATCACCTTGCCCGTACCGCCGCAGGTGGGGCAGGTGCGCACGGTGACCATAAAGCCACCGCCGCTGCGCACCTGGCCGGTGCCGTGGCAGGTCTGGCAGGTAGTGGGCGACGTTCCAGGCTTGGCGCCGGAGCCGCCGCAGGTCTTGCAGTTTTCGTTCCGATAAAAGTCAAAGGATTTCTCGCAGCCGTTGGCCGCTTCCTCAAAGGTGATCCGCAGCTCGTAGCGCAGATCCGCGCCCTGCACGGGTCCCTGACGGCGGCTGGTAGAACCCATGCCGCCTCCGAAAATCTGATCGAATATGCTATCGAAGCCCATGCCGCCAAAGGGGCTTCCGCCGAAATCCATGCCGCCAAAGGGATTCCCGCCCGCGCCCATGTTGGGGCCGTCAAATCCGAACTGGTCGTAGCGCGCCCGCTTGTCGGGATCGGAAAGCACTTCGTTGGCCTCGTTCAGCTCCTTGAAGCGTTCCTCAGCTGTTTTGTCATTGGGGTGCAGGTCGGGATGGCACTCCTTGGCCTTGCGGCGGTAAGCCTGCTTGATCTCGTCCGCCGTAGCCGTCTTGCTGACGCCCAGCACCTCGTAATAATCGCGTTTTTGTGCCAATGTCTATCCACCTCGTA
This sequence comes from uncultured Clostridia bacterium, assembly GCA_944364075.1. Lineage (GTDB taxonomy): Bacteria > Bacillota > Clostridia > Christensenellales > Aristaeellaceae > Egerieenecus. Next base: position 68 of record CALVVZ010000266.1, on the reverse strand, counting down.
TTATAAAAGAGTAGTATTTCTATTCCCCTCTCCAGGGGTGTGCTACAATGCAAGGGATGCTGTGGATT
>CALVVZ010000265.1 GCA_944364075.1 uncultured Clostridia bacterium | reverse complement strand
CATGCCTGCCTTTCTCAACCGAAACGAGCGGCAGAATGCCGCGACGATTGAGGTTGCGGAACGATCGGAAAGCCCTTCGGTCGCGCCCGCAGGCGCGAAACCTTTTGCATCTGCAAGCATGTTTACACAACTTGCAAAAAGAATGAGGCAAAATACATTGTCAACGCTCTGTGGCGCCGGGACACCGGCAGTACCTTCTGTGTACGGAAAGCGTGCCGCGCAAAAAACATTGTCCACAGGCCGGGACAGGCTGCCGAAGATCCTGGCGCATGCTCAGCCGACGCTGAAGATTCCATCCTCCAGCACATCCATGGGCATGGTGTAGAAGGCGCGCAGGGCACGGATCATGTACGCCACATCCTCCACGCCGGCGGTTTCGTAAGCCGAGTGCATGGCCAGCTGCGCCAAGCCGATGTCCACTGTGTTCATGGAAGCCTGCAGGTTTGCAATGTTGCCCAGGGTGGAGCCACCGGGGACATCCGAGCGGTTGGCAAAGTGCTGCACCGGTACCCCTGCCTGTTGGCACACCAGACTAAACAAGGCTTCCGAAACACCGTCGGTAGTGTATTTCTGGTTGGCGTTGTGTTTGATGACCACGCCCTGGTTCATGTATACGCGGTTTTCCGCATCAAACTTTTCGGGATGGTTGGGATGGAGCGCATGGGCATTGTCTGCCGAAACCATCATGCTGCGGGTAAGCAGGGCGCGCAGTCCGGCGTCGTCCGTTCCCATGGCCAGGGCAATCCGGGTCAGGGTATCGCGCAGGAAGGTAGAGGCGGCGCCCTGCTTGGTAGCGCTTCCGACTTCCTCATTATCGAACAGAGCGTAGACGTTCACATGGCGCTCCGCGGGTGCATCCGCGAAGGCCAGCAGCGAGGTAAAGGCGCACTCCAGGTCGTCAATGCGCGGGCAGGAGAAAAAGCGGTTGCCTGCGCCCCACACCGAGCCCGGCGTGCGCACGTATACAAACAGGTCGCTGCCTATAATGCTGTCCGGTTCCACGCCGCCTGCCTGGGCCACTTCCGTCAGCAGCGCGCCCTTGGCGTTGCCTTCCCCATACAGGGGAAGCATATCCACCTGAGGATTATATTTGTAACCGTCGTTGATGTCCCGGCAGAAATGGATGGGCTGATTGGGAATTAGCACCGCATCCCGGCCGAGATCCACCAGCCGGGTGATCACGCGGTCTCCCTGACGGGAGAGAATGCGTCCCGCAATGGACAGGGGACGGTCCATCCAGCTGGACATAATCATCCCGCCATAGCGCTCCACATTCAGCCGGAGATAGTTGTCCCCCACCGGGCTTTCCGCATGGGGCTTAAGCTTGAATACGGGCGAATCGCTGTGGCTGGCTACTATGCGGAATGGCTGCATCCCTTCTTTGGGCAGCGCGAAAGCCAGTACCGAGGAGAGATTTCTGGTTACGTAATATTTGCCGCCTGCCGCCAGTGTCCAGCGGGACGTTTCGTTCAATGCTGTGAAACCCTTCTCCCGCAACATCTCGGCGACGGTCTCCACCGCGTGGAAGGCGGTGGGAGAAGTATGTACAAACTGCAAAAATCCCTGGGCATCGTTGGTATACATGACGGAGTTCCCCCTTGCCTCGTAATAAGCGTTACGGATAGTATACCAGCCTGCGCAAGGATGTTCAAGCAGTGCCGTGCCTGAAGGCGCTGCGGCAAGTCAAAAGAGCGGCAGCATCTACCTTTGGCTCTATCCTGGGTTCCGACTGCTTGACGATGAGAATCCCAATCTTTTTCTCCTGCACACGCTGGGTCTATCCCATTCCTTCTGCGCGTATGCTTTTCTGTGACAGAATAGCGAGGTGAAAGCGAGATGCGGCAGGTTCCCTTGTTTCCCCCGGAGGTGATGGGAAATATACCCAGAATAACCCTGCTTGGCGCGGAAACGGTTCAGATTGAGCAACATCAGGGACTGGTGACCTATCAGAACGATCAGATGACGTTCCGCACGGCTCAGGGAGAGGTGACGCTCACGGGCAAGGAGCTGCATTTTCTGCGGTATACCGCCCAGGAAGCCACCGTGGGCGGGAGCATTGAATCCCTGCGGCTGGAAAGGCGGGGCGCAGGCAAATGAAGGAGCGTTTTTTGCGCCGGTTCCAGGCCGAGGGCCTGAACCTGGAAAAGCTGCTGCGCATGGCCGCGGAGCGGGATATGGACCTGCTGCGGGTCAGACGAAACGGCCGCCGGGTCACGGGCCTGGTGGCAGAGAAGCGCTTGCCTGAACTGGAAGAGATGGCCGCCCGGGGCGGATGGGCATTGCGCGCAGGGGGATATGCGGGGCTCAGCCGTTGGCGGGAGCGTCTCAAGGCGCGGTGGGCGCTGTGCGCGCTGACGGCTCTGGCCCTGGGCGGCGTGCTGGTTTCCTTGCAAATGGTGTGGGCGGTGGAACTGGTGGACGCGGGGAGCTATGCGGGGGACGTGCGGGCCTTTCTGGAGGAAACGGGAGTGCGTCCCTTCATTTGGAAATCCTGTGTGGACGCGGCGGCGCTCAAGGAGGCGCTGGAATGGCGCTACCCCAAGGTGGCATGGGTGGAAGTGGGCTGGCGGGGAACGGTGCTGCAGGTGCGCATGGTGGAAGGCACGCCCATGGGGGAACCCCT
>CALVVZ010000264.1 GCA_944364075.1 uncultured Clostridia bacterium | reverse complement strand
AGAGCCGGCGGATACGAATGAAAGTCGGAGGGGCTGTGGCCCCTCCGACGCCTCCCCGGGGTTTTTCGACAGTCTGACGGGTATCCGGAAGGGATGCCCGTATCTTTTTAGGAATCCGCCGCAGCGCGGGAGGAGAAAAGCGGGGAAACGTTCATGCCGGAAATGCGACAGAAAGAGGCGAGCCGTCCATGACCAAGGAAGAAGCCGGCAGGCGTTACCGGATTCCCACGGAGATCTTGGATGCGTATGAAAGCTGGGGACTTTGCGGTTCCGCCGGGCAGGCGGAGGGCCGCAGGCAATACGGCGAACAGGATCTGGAGCGCCTGGGCACGATCCTGGCGCTGCATGACATGGGCTTTACCGCCGAGGAGGCGGAAAACTATATGCGCATGCTGCTTTCGGAGACGGACACCGCCGTGGAGCGCCTGCGGATGCTGGAAAGGAGGCGCGATGCGGCACTGGACGAGATCCACCGGAAAGAAGAACAGCTGCAAAGGCTGGACTATCTGCGCTACCAAACGCGCGGAGAGAACGGCTGAAACGGTGCGCCGGAGTGCAGAAAAATAAGGAGGGAGTTCCCATGCGACATATTCTTGTGACCTACTTTTCCGCCAGCGGCGAAACTGCCCGACTGGCCAAGACGATCGCCCAGGTTGCCGGAGCCGGCCTGTACGAAATTCGGCCCGTGCGGCCCTATACGGCCGCGGACCTGAACTGGCACAATCCGAATAGCCGCTCCTCCGTGGAGATGCGGGACCCGGACAGCCGCCCGGAAATTGCCGGAAACATACCGGAACTGACGCCGTACGATACCGTTTTTGTGGGTTTCCCCATCTGGTGGTATCAAGCGCCGCGGATTGTGGAGACATTCCTGCATGCCTGCGATCTTGCGGGAAAAACCGTCGTCCCCTTCGCCACCTCAGGAGGCAGCGCGCTGGGAAGGACGGAGGAGATCCTACAAAAAGCCGCTTCCCCACAGGCACGCTGGCTGCCGGGCAAACGTCTGGACAGCCGGGCCAGCCTGGAGGACATAAGTAACTGGCTGCAGGCACTGCATTTGTGATAAGGAAGGAGGAACGCTCATGAAGCGGCTGCTTGCCCTGGCATTGCTCCTCATGACGGTTCTGTCCTGCGCGCAGGCGCAGGAATCCGATTACACGCCTGCGGATACCAACATCCTGGTGGCCTGCTTTTCGGCTACGGGCAATACCTGGCCGCTGGCGGAATATGCCGCTGCCTACCTCCATGCCGACCTGTTCCCCATCGAACCGGAGACGCCCTATACCCAGGACCACCTTGATTACGGCGACCCGGACTGTCGCGCCAACCGGGAAATGAGCGATGAAACCAGCCGGCCGGCGCTGGCTGCCACGGTGGAAAACATGGCGCAGTATGATACGGTGATTCTTGCTTTTCCCATCTGGTGGGGGCAGGCGCCGCGGCTTATCGAAACCTTTGTGGAAGCCCATGACCTGCGCGGCAAAACCGTGCTTACCTTCTGCACGTCTGCCAGCAGCGGGTATGGCCGCAGCGGTGAAATACTTTCCGCGCTTACCGATGAGACGGTGAACTGGATGGAAGGCGCGCGCTTCCCTGCCGGCACGACGGCGGAGGAGATGGCGGACTGGCTGAAGGAAAAGGGAATTGCGCCCTTCGGGCCGCAAACGTCTTTCGAACGATAATGCAAAGGAGATCGGAAAAATCATGGCTATTCGACAGACCGCAGGGCGCGACGCCCTGGAATGCTTCGCGCCCAAATTTGCAGAGCTTAACGACGATGTACTTTTTGGACAGGTGTGGAACCGGACAGACAAGCTTTCCCTGCGGGACCGGTCCCTGGTGACCGTTACGGCGCTGATGGCGCAGGGGCTTACGGATGCTTCTTTCCGCTATCATTTGACTACCGCCAAGCAAAACGGCGTTACCAGAAACGAAATCGTGGAGGTGCTCACCCAGGCGGCCTTTTATGCAGGCTGGCCCAAAGCCTGGGCTGCCTTCCGCATGGCCAAGGAGGTATGGACGGAGGAAACGGACGGCGATGCCCGGAGCCGGCATGCCGCGTCCACGATCTTCCCCATCGGCGCGCCCAACGTCGGCTATGCGCAGTATTTCAGCGGCCGCAGCTACCTTGCGCCGCTGTCCGTTCAGCAGGTCGGCATTTTTCATGTGACCTTTGAGCCAGGGTGCCGCAATCATTGGCATATTCATCATGCCAGCGAAGGCGGCGGACAGCTGCTGCTTTGCGTGGCCGGACGGGGATGGTACCAGGCGTGGGGAGAGCCTGCGCGGCTGCTTACGCCGGGGGACGTGGTCAACATCCCGGCCGGGGTAAAGCATTGGCATGGCGCGGCGAAGGACAGCTGGTTCAGCCATCTGGCTGTTGAAGTGCCCGGAACGGACACGCGCAATGAATGGCTGGAGGCGGTGGACGGCGTAGCTTACGCGGCCTTGGGATGAACTTGCGCCGGGAAAAGGGCGCCGCCAATCGTGCCGTCCGCCTGGCGTCGCGCCGCAAAACGAACAGATACGGACAAGCAAACGCCCCTGCGAGGGAACCCGCAGGGGCGTCAGCGTGTCAAAAAAGTGGCGCCGCCACTTTTTTGAGAAAGCAACTTCGGCCAACCAGAGGTCGTCCGAAGTTGTA
>CALVVZ010000263.1 GCA_944364075.1 uncultured Clostridia bacterium | reverse complement strand
CGTCCAGGTGGATGGCGCCCTTCAAAACCGCGCCGACCCGCGGGGTGAAGGATACCTTGTTCATCCCTTCGTAATAGGCCAGAAGCTGCGCTTCGTCATCCGTAGCGGGTAAATCATCCGGCAACCGGCCGCTCACTTGCAAAAGCGACAGCTCCTGCCCTGCGTAAAAATAATCGTTTTGAAGAATAAGGTCCCATTGCTCCGGGTCCAGCCGATCGTCAAAGTATAGATCCGTAGCCGTCATTCTGGCGCCATGCTCGCTGCTCTTGATGCACTGGTTGGGTGCGTAGACCAATACTTCCCGGCCTGTGTCCAGCGCCTCCAGGTCAATCCGGCCTTCTACGACGTTTTCCGCCAGATCGCCTGCTTCCAGGGTAAGAATGTGCAGCGCAACGGGGGTTATGGGGTCGCTGACGCCGCTGGCTTGCTGCAACGCACGCATTTGCAGCGCGGTTTTGTGAGCAAACGTGTAATTCCATGGATAGTCAAAATCCTCCTCGGTCATCCCCTGATCCAGCAGGAGATAGCGGTTGTCCTGCTCGGTCAAAAGCATAAAGCTCTCCCCGATAACGTCGCCGCGCTCATTGGTCACCGGGAAGGTGTGCGTTTGCAGGTAATCGGGAATGCCGTCCGGACCCGCTGGGGCCCGTAACGGCGGTAAAGCTTCCCTGCGCCAGGGCCAGGGACACGTTGTCCAGGGCTATGACCGTGCTTTCGCCCGCCCGATATACCTTGCTGAGAGATTCGCAGCGTATGATTTCCATCTTTCACGCACCTCCATGCAAGGTTAGCATACCAGCGTCACCTTACGTTCCGGTGACTTTTACCTTACGATTTCGTAAGGTCCAGCCGGGGAATCGTGATTTGCATGCTCAGCCCGCCGGGAATATTCCGGGCGCAAATGCTGCCGTGATGTCGCTGGATGATTTCCTGCACAATGGCCAGGCCGATCCCCGCGCCCTTGCTTTCACGGCTTTGCGCCCGATAAAAGCGCTCAAAAAGCCGCGGCAGCTCGTGGTGCGCCACACCGCCTCCGTTATCCGACACGGTGCAGAAGAAGGCGGTATCCGTTGCTTCCATGTATACGGTGACGGTTCCGTCCGAAGGCGTATGTTCGCAGGCATTTTTCAAAAGATTCGCAAAGGCTTCACCCAACCACTTCTCATCGCAGCGAATCTCCGCGTCTCCCGTCAGCGACAGGACTTTTTCCGGATAAACGGACGCCAGCCCCTGCCACGCTTCGCGAACCAGCGCTGCCACGTTGTGCGGGGCAAATACAAAGGAATATCCACCGGCGCACATGCGCTCCAGCACCAACAGGGACTGGATCAGCTGTTCCATGCGCTCGATTTGCGCAAGCTGCTCACGCATATGGGGCCCCGCGTCCAGCTCGCAGAACAGCCGCAGGGAAGCCAGAGGCGTTTTCAGCTGATGGGAAATATCGGCGGTGAGGTTTCGGGCAGTCTGACGTTCCAGGTTACAACGCTCCCGGGCAACCAGTAGCTGGTTTTCCAGCTCTGCAATGGCGTTGTGCATAGGCGCCAGGCAGTTTTCACGTACAGAAAACGATAGGGGGGAGACGCTACTTGTCAGAAAAGATTCCATTTGTTCCGCCAGACGGCGTACACGGAATCGTTGCAAAAAATATGCGGCCAGCGTAGTGAAAAGACTCAGGACCAACGCAACGAATACCCAGGTTAATCCATCCATTGGTATCCCACCCCTCGAATGGTACGGATATGCTCCGCGCCAATCTTCTCCCGCAGGCGACTGATATGCACGGATAGCGTGTTGTCGTCAATGAACTTGCTGTCCATGTCCCACAGCACCTCCAACAGCGTCCTGCGGGGAACAAATCCCTGATGTTGCAGTAGTAGCAACAGAATGCGGTATTCCGTCAGTGTCAAAGAAACGGCTTTACCGGATTGGCGTACCTGCATATGCCGTTGATCTACCGCAATGTTACCGCGTACCAAGACATCCGGTCCGCTGTTGTGGCGGGGGCGGAGCAGCGCTCGAATGCGGCTGAGCAATTCCATCATGCGAAAAGGTTTGGTCACATAGTCATTGCCGCCTGCGTCCAGCCCGCGCACTACGTCAAGCTCCTCATCCTTGGCGGTGAGAAATAAAATGGGAACGGTCACCCCTGCTTCCCGCCAGGCGCGGCACAGACTCACGCCGTCCCCATCCGGCAGGGATACATCCAGTACAATCAGATCGATTTGGCCTGATAATTTTGCACGGGCCTCCTGAGCACAGGATGCGACAACCACGGCATAACTTTTCTCGGGAAAAAAGTTCGCTGAGGCCCTGCCGAAGGGCCGAATCATCTTCCACCAGAAGAATCGTTGCGGCAGATGAGGAAAAAGTGCGGTGAAACGATCGCATGGCTTGCTCCTATACTCCTTTCATGATTTTTGTGTCCGTATTGATTATAGCATAGATGCGGGAAAAGAAAAAATTCTGGCGGGAAAGTACGCCGGGCATTCCACAAGAAGCAGTTTGAACTATTTTGGCAATTTGAATTGAGTTGGAGCTTTTTTCAACATAAGAAGGCATGAGACCCCTTGCAGGGCACAATCCTGCAAGGGGTCTCAGACTGTCGAAAAACCCCTGGGAGGTGTCGGAGGGGCCGCAGCCCCTCTGACTTTCATTCGTATCCGACGGCTT
>CALVVZ010000262.1 GCA_944364075.1 uncultured Clostridia bacterium | reverse complement strand
AAAAGACGAGGTTTGGATACCCCTTTGTGGTTCCTTACCTCGTCTTTTTTGTTGGCGTGTTTTGCAACGCGCCCTTTTTTTCCCTCAGGAATGAAAGGAGCAGTGCGAAATGGGCGTATCGAAGAAAACAGTCCTTGAAGTAAACGACGGCATTACATCTGTCACCCCCTTGGAAAGCAAAAAGCAGGAGGCTCCCAGGGTGACGGTGTTTATTCCGGTTCCCCCTGATGCTGAGGACACGAGCGTGAAGGTGGACCCCTATGAGCATGTCACCATCAATGGACAAAAGCCTGTATACGTCAAGCGTGGCGAACCCGTGGAGGTAACGATCCCGGTATATTTGCAGCTGCGCAATAAATACCCCAGGCTGTAAAGGTGGTGAACAGCTATGGAGGTTCTCCACATCAAAAATGAGATCATGTTCCAGACAAACAATGATGCGGATGACCTGAGCGATTTTCTGCCTTATCTGATGGACTACATCAACGAAGGTTATGACCGGCTGGTGTACGCCTATGCAGGAGTTCACCTTGAAACAGGCAGCGAATATCCGCCGCTGATATCCGATCAGGAGGAACCTCTGCTCCCGGAATGGATGCACCCTGCGCTGGTGGACTGGGCCACATGGCTGGTGTATCGCAATGGAAACCCTCAGAAACAAAACCGGGGGTATCCGTACCGAGCTGCCTTTGATGAAATTCTGGGAAAAATTACAGCTGAGGGTGGAAAAACCGGCAAAGTAAGAAATTTTAGGAACATTCCCAGATGATTGAATAAACCTACCTGGTTTTTCACAGTCCTTTCCCTGCGTAAAAGAGGAGGTACGGCATGCCGATCATTTATCAAACAGACGTTCCCATTTTATCCTTTGGAGGGATCAACCAATCCACGGACGGTTATAATCTGTCCTTACAGTATGCCGTATCAGCAAGCAACGCAGATGTGACCGGTGGGGGCCTCGCGCCCATGCGTGCAGGTGCGCAGCTGGCTCAGACGCTTATGTTTCCTATTGGGACCCTGGCGCGGCTGCACAGGCGCTTCCACACCACAGAAGATGAGCGGGATGTATTGGTGGCCATTGCTGGTGGGCGGGTATGGACAAAGCTGCTGGATCATGACGATGAATGGCAGGCGCGGTATGGCGGACTGACAGTGGATGTATGTGATTATGTGACCTATGAAATCAATCGACCAGACAGCGATGCACCAACGGATGTGCTGTTATTCACCAATGCGACGGACGGCATGTTTTGCCTGTATGGGGATGACTTGACCGTGTCGCCGGTGGAAACGCCGTATCGCTTTGGGGTGCTTGCACGACATAGTGAACGCATTTGGGGAAGCGGCATCAAGGACGATCCTGATAAACTGGTGTACTCAACCCCCTTTGATCCTTTTAACTGGGAGCAGAATCCCGAGTTTCCGGAGGACGGTGCAGGTGAGATACTGCAGTCCAGCTGGGACGGGGATTCCTTTGTGGCCCTGCGGCCCTTTGGCAGTCAGTTGCTGGCCTTCAAAAAGAACGCTATCTGGCGCATCCTTGGCACGAACCCGGGCGAGTACATTATGAAGGAGCAGTACGGCGGCGGTGCATTGGAAGAGAACACTATTGCCATTACGGGCACCTACGCCATAATGCTGGGATACGGCGGCATCATCCGGTATGACAGAGCGGATGCTTCCCCCTTCCTGCAGGAAGCGGTGCGGGACATTATAGGGCAGGTGAACCCCGCAATCCGATCCGCTGCCTGCGGCGTAATGGACGGGAAAAGCTACCTGCTGGCCCTGCCCCTGGGGGAGGACGCGGAGCACAACAACGCGGTGCTGAAATACAACATGACGGAAAACACCTTCTCTCTGATTCAGGGGGTGGATGTAAAAGCCTTCCTGGCCTTCGATGGGAGGGTATTCTACACCAGCGCAGAAGCTCCCGGGCGCGTGTTCGAGCTGGGCGGTGGCGCCGTGCTACCTATGACCTGGGTTAGCGGGTATCAGGACCTTGGCGCGAAAAGCAGCGTGAAATCCGCCTTTGAACTGTATTACCGCATTGATTCCGAAGCGGAAACCATCCCTCTAACACTCCGCATTCGCACAGAGAAAAAAGCCAAGGAAAAGACCTTGCAGGTAAAGACGGGGAAGGCCATGCGAACGGCCATCAATGTTTCGGGCCGATATTTCCGCCTGGAGATACTTTCCGCGGGCACAGAATACTGGAAGCTGGGCAGCGGTATTGAAATACACTGCGAGTTGGACCCGGATTAAGGAGGGAGCATGGCTAATTTCAACTATCAATACGTCCAGCCGGTAACGCCAAGCAACTGGACAGGAGAAGAAAGACGCTATGCAACCATGGTGCTGGACGTGCTGGACAGCATTTATGCCTGGCGTGGACGGCTGGAATTTACAGATATGAGCGTAAAAACGGTCAATACGCTCACCAAGTACGTTGCGGAGCATGGGGAGTTCACTTCTGCGAATATCAAGGACCTGAGCGCTACAGTGGCTAAAATTACTTCCGCCTACATTCATTCCGCGACCATAGATTGGGCGCAAATTGAAAATTTGTATGCTACCATCCTGCAAGCCCTGCACGCGGAGATAGCGATGGGCGAGTTTGACCTGGCGGAGGTGAAAAATCTGCTCTCGGAAGCCCTGGCCCTGGAGCAGGGCACGGCGGGGAGCATGTA
>CALVVZ010000261.1 GCA_944364075.1 uncultured Clostridia bacterium | reverse complement strand
CCCTGCAAACCCTCGTCAGCGCCTGGCTCATGCCCTCGGCGGAGGGGGTCTTGGCGCTGGATTCCTTCCGCAACGGTATCTATGCCCTGCAAGGGCCGAAGCTCCTTCCCCTGTACACCCTGGCGGAGGAAGAACCCCAGGAGCTGTGGTTCGCCGATTCGCCGGTTTTCGCGCAGGGACAGGTATTTTTTCTCAACGGCAGCAGCGCCAAGGGAAGCCTGCTCTATGCCTTCGACCCGGAAACGGAAACGCTTGCCGCCACCGGGCTGAGCGGTCTGAGCCGCCTGACCCTGGGGCCCGAAGGGCTGCTGTACGCCTTCCGTGGCCGGCACATCGTGTCCCTTTCCCCCGCACAGCCCACCGCGGCCCAGGAAGTGGCGGAGGTGAGCTTGTTCGCCGACGGGCTGGCCTATGACGCCTCCAGCGACACCCTCTACTGGGTGGACGAAGGCATGCTCCATGCCCTGCGGGACGGGACGGTATCCCAGGTGCGGGCGCTGACCCTGCCCACTCCCCTGGACGGGGTGGCCGTATGCGGGGACTGGTACCTGGCCGTGGACGGCATCGCTGCCCAGCTGCACGCCTATAACATCACGGAAGCGCCGGAGCAAACGGCGCTCACCATCCGTTCCTCCTTCCGCGCTACCAGCAGCCTGACCTTTTCCCAGGCGCACCCGGAGCTGTATGTGAACGCGGTGCTGGTGGACCACCTGTGCGCCGAGGAAGTTTTCACCGCCATCCAGACGGGGGATGACGCCACGGACATCTTCGGCCTGACCCTGGACAGCGGTGTGCGGCGGCTCATGGAGCGGGGCTACCTGGCGCCCCTCAGCGATGCGCAGGCCATTGCCGGGGAATACGCGCAGATGTATCCCGCCTGGCAGGCGGCCCTTGCCCTGGACGGGGAAATCTACGCCGTGCTGAGCAGCGCCACGGTGCAGGGTTGGTCCATGCGGGATGACCTGGACGGGCGCGTAACGCCCCCATCCACCGTGGAGGAGCTGATTGCCGGGGCGGCGGCCTGGGCGGACAACCCCGCCAACCCCGGCGTGCCCTGGGTTTCCAGCGGCGCATACCCCCAGGGCTGGGGCGCGGAGCAGTACGGGGAATATCTCTTTGACGCTTACGTATCCGATTGCCTGCGCCGGGGCGAAGGGGTGGACTTCTCCAGGGAAGCCTTTGCCGGGCCGCTGGCCCTGCTGCGGGAGGTGGCCGGAGACATCCTGCAGGTTACCCCGGCCAAGGGAGAAGCCAGCGCCTTGACGGTCAGGGAATATTACCTGAACGGCAGCAGCGACGGCCAGCATTACGTGCCCGCGCCGGGCCTCACCCCGGAGGCAAGCGCCCTTTATCCCGTGCGCGCCCAGGTGTACGTGGTCAATCCCCGCAGCCCACGGCAGGCCGAAGCCAGGGCGTTCCTGGAAGACCTGGTTTCCAACCGCATGGAGCAGGACGCCTTCACCCAGCTGCTCTGCCCCGGGGAATCCCCCCGGCGCTATGCTTCCCATCAGGCGCAAATCGACGATCTCCGCGCCACCCTGTCGGAGCTGGAAGCCCAGGCCGGGAACGCCGCATCCCCCGACCCCGGCCTGGAGCGGCGCATGGCCTCGGTGCTCGAGGAGCTACAAATCCTTGAAAACAACCTGTCGGCCTGGCAGGTCTATGCGCCTTTCCTGAACCTGTACGAGCAGGAGGTCGCCCCGAACCTGAGCTTTGCCTTCTCTCCCATGCTGGAAACCAGCCAGCACACCTCCGTGCGGGAGGATATGCTGCGGGTGCTGAGCCAGTGCGTGCAGGGGCAGTCCACCGTGGAGGCCTGCGTGAGCCGGCTCAACGACATGGCCCGGGCCATCGCCCTGGAAAACTGACGGCGGCGCGGCGTATAAAAAAGCAGCGCCGCCGCTTCCCGCGGAAGCGAATTCGCTCAACCAGAGGCCGTCCGAATTTCCAAAGAATGCGTTGGCATGCAAAATCACTGCCCCGTCCCCTGGGCAAAGCCGAAGGGACGGGGCAGGCTGCTGAAAAAAACATGTTTTTTCATACAGACGCAAGAAAAAATGAAACTTCAGGCTCCCAAACTTGCAAAAATTTCATAGCGTATGGGACCGAAGGTTTCCAAAGGGCGATCGGAAAGCCCTTTGGTCGCGCCCGCAGGCGCGAAACCTTCCGTGTTTGCAAGCATGCAATGCGCAACTTGCAGAAATCATGAGACTACATACTTTGTCAACGTTCTGAAGTTACGAAACCGAAACTTTCATATTTCTCAACGGACCGGCTCGTCCTCTCGCCAAAGCCGAGGGGACGGGCCGGTCCGTTTTCTCCGTCGTGCCGGGCGCGCTTTTACAGCCCCAGCTTTCCGGCGCAGGGGTCGATGTCCAGGGTGGCAAAGTAGTCCTGCGGGGTTTCCGCCCGGCGAATCAGCTGGAAGGACCCGTCCTCCCGGTAGAGCACCTCCGCCGAGCGCAGGCGGCCGTTATAGTTGTAGCCCATGGAAAAGCCGTGGGCGCCCGTATCGTGTATCACCACAAGATCCCCCATGTCGATGCGGGGCAGCATGCGGTCAATGGCGAACTTGTCATTGTTTTCGCACAGGCTGCCCGTCACGTCGTAGCGGTGGTCGCAGGGCGCGTCGCCCTTGCCCACCACGGTAATGTGGTGGTACGCCCCATACATGGCCGGGCGCATGAGGTTGGCGGCGCAGGCGTCCAG
>CALVVZ010000260.1 GCA_944364075.1 uncultured Clostridia bacterium | reverse complement strand
CGGAGGAATATCATGATCACAGGCGTAATCAAAAACAAGATCGACAAAATATGGACGGATATTTGGGCGGGCGGCATCACCAACCCGTTGACGGTCATCGAGCAGCTCACTTACCTCATCTTCATCCGTTCGTTGGATGAAAAAGAGCTTGAGACGGAGCAGTTTGAAAACGCCACCGGCGAATCTCTGGAAAAGATATTCCCCCAAACCGAAATCGGCCAGTCGATGCGATGGAGCCATTTCAAAGACCGGCATCCTCAGGACATTTTCAATATCATCGCCAACTTTGTCTTTCCCGCCATCAAAAAAATGAAAGGCGGAAAGCTGCCGGAGATCGGCGCGGATGGAAAGATATTGGATAACGCCGGTAATGGCGGCGAGCTTTCGGAAGATATGACGGCTTTCTCCCGCTATATGGAGGACGCCATGTTCCTCATTCCGACCCCGCAGGTTTTGCAGAAGATCGTGACTGGCTTGGAGGATCTGTACCAGCATGATCTCACTGGTCTGGATATGCAGGGCGACCTGTATGAATACATGCTGGGAAAACTCTCCACCGCCGGACAAAACGGCCAGTTCCGCACGCCCAAGCACATCCGCGAGATGATGGTCGAGCTGATCGCGCCGACGCCGGACGACCTGATCTGCGATCCCGCCTGCGGCACGGCCGGTTTCCTTGTCTCCGCCAGCGAGTTTATCCGCCGCCATTTTGAGGATACGATGACCAGCCAGCAGTGGGAACGCTTTGCGGGCGAATCGTTCACCGGCTTTGACACCGACCGCACCATGCTGCGCATCTCTGCGATGAACCTGATGCTGCACTCCATCACGCATCCGAAGATCGAGTATAAGGACAGCGTTTCCAAGCAAAACGACATCTCCGGCAAATACGACGTCATTCTGGCAAATCCCCCCTTCAAGGGGACGATCGACGCCGAGAGCATCCATGACAACCTCAAAAACGTCACCAACACCAAGAAGACAGAGCTTCTGTTTCTCGCCCTGTTTTTGCGAATGTTGAAAAAGGGCGGGCGCTGCGCCTGCATCGTGCCGGATGGCGTGCTGTTTGGCGGTTCGAAGGCGCATCAATCCATCCGCAGGGAGATCATCGAAAACAATCAACTCCGGGCGGTCATCTCCATGCCAAGCGGCGTGTTCAAGCCCTATGCGGGCGTGTCTACCGCCGTGTTGGTGTTCACCGGTACGGGCGCAGGCGGCACCGACCAGGTGTGGTCTTACGATATGAAGGGGGATGGCGTCAGCCTGGACGACAAGCGCAGCGAAATCGCGGAGAACGATATTCCCGACATCATCGAACGTTTCCACAATCTTGCCCGGGAAGCGGAGCGTAAGCGCACCGAGCAGAGCTTTCTGGTGTCCAAACAGGAGATCGTGGACAATGGTTACGACCTCTCCATCAATAAGTACAAGCAGACGGAGTATGTGCCGGTGGAGTATCCGCCGACAAGCGAGATACTGGCAGAACTGCGGAAGTTGGAAAAGGAGATCGCGGCCGGGCTGGAGGAATTGGAGGGGATGCTGAAATGACGAGGCTAGGGGACTATATCTCGGAATTTAGCGTAAAGAACCATCTTGACGAGAGCATTCCTGTATACAGCGTTACAAATGATCGGGGTTTCTGCAGTGGGTATTTCAATAAGGATGTAGCCAGCAAGGATAAAACTACCTATAAAATCGTGCCTCGTGGTTACTTTGCATACAACCCTTCCAGGATCAACGTCGGTTCGATTGCTTGGCAAAACAGCGCTGAGCGCGTGATCGTCAGTCCGCTGTATGTCGTTTTTAAGGTAAGCGACAAGCTGGACCGCCAATATCTCTTACATTATCTTAAGAGCGACGTGGGGATGACGTTTATCAAGGCGCATGCTGCGGGGAGCGTCAGGGATAGCTTGAAGTTCTCTGATCTAAAAGAGCTTCCCATACATGTTGTGCCCCTGGAGAAGCAGCGCAAGATTGCTAGAACGCTCGATAAACTGGATGCGCTTATCTCCCAATGCCATCAGCAGGCAAATAGTTTTGATACACTGGTAAAATCCCGATTTTTCGAGCGGGCGGAGGTGGCAGCATGAGCGAAAGCTATGTGACACTTGGCCAGATATGTGATAAGGGCAGTTCGAATATTGCTCAGAAGGACTTGGCTGAACGAGAAGGAAAGTATCCCATCTATGGGGCTGCCGGCTTTATTAAAAATGTTGACTTTGTGCATCAGAAGCGGCCATATATAGCAGTTGTCAAAGATGGCGCTGGCATTGGACGTGTTATGAAGCTGCCTGCCTATTCCTCTGTGATTGGAACTATGCAGTATATTTTCCCGAAAGAGAATGTCGACATAGACTATTTGTTCTATGCGCTCCAGTATATGAATCTTGGTAAGTACTTTTCTGGCTCTACCATTCCGCATATTTATTTTAGGGACTATCAAAAAGAGCGTCTTAAGTTGCCTGCGATGAAGGTACAGCAGCATCAGGCAGAAACGCTCAGCCGAATTGACGCACTATTCTCTTGCCGACAAAAGCAAATTGCTCTTTTGGACGAAATCGTCAAGTCCCAATTTGTGGAGATGTTTGGGGATCCTGTTCGGAATCCATTTGGGTGGTCTACAAGGCCTTTGCTTGAAATGGGATACTGTAAAAATGGTATGAACTTTCACACGGGTGATCATGGCATAGAAATGCATTGTTTGGGAGTTGGTGATTTCAAAGATTACTCTATTATTGATGGTACAAATCATTTGCCTATAGTATCTCTGAATGAAGT
>CALVVZ010000259.1 GCA_944364075.1 uncultured Clostridia bacterium | reverse complement strand
GGAAATGGTGCTCTCCTACCTGCGCCTGGACAGCGAAAGCAGCGATTTCGTGTTCGCCCGTCAGCCCCTGGAACCCATCGTCCGGGGCGTGGTGCGCAAGCTGGCCCGGCTGTTCGTGCTGAAGAACATCGCCCTGGATCTTCCGCCCCTGGAGCTGACCGTGCTCACGGACAGCAAGTGGCTGGCCTTTGTGCTGGAGCAGCTGTTAACCAACGCCATCAAGTACACCCCCGAGCATGGGCGCATCAGCCTGCGCCTGGAGGCACGCACATTGGCAATTCATGACAGCGGCATCGGCATCCGCGCCGAAGATCTGCCCCGCATCTTTGAAAAGGGCTTCACAGGCCATAACGGCCGGGAGGAGCAACGTTCCACGGGGCTGGGTCTGTACCTGTGCCGCCGGGTGCTGGACAAGCTGGGCCACCCCATCCGCATTGCCTCCGTTCCCGGACAAGGAACACGGGTGGAGCTGGATTTCAGCGACAGCAACCCCATGTATGAATAGCGCCCGCATTCGTCCACGACGAAAAAAAGGAGGGCCGTTGCCCCTCCGCAGCGCGTCCAAAAAGTGGCGACGCCACTTTTTGGACATGCTGTGAGCCCCGGCCTCCCCTGCGGAAGGCCGGGGCTCAGATTGTATGTTTTATCTTCCTCGCAGATAATCCGCCCAGGCGCAGATGACGCTGCGCGTGCGGGCCAGGGTGCTTTCCTTGGACACCCGGCGCCAGTTTTCCACATAGGCATGGTACCAGCTTTCCAACGCCGCAGCCAGTTCGGGGCCTTCCCGGTGGGCTAGGCTTCGCCCTTCCTCCACCGCGCCCACATAGGCGCCCAGGTCGTTGAGCAGCTTCACGCCTTCCGCCGCCAAGTGCAGATCATGCAGGATGCTCCGATGGGCGCTGTCCAGCTCCACCGACGCTTCCCGCAACTGTGCCAGCGCCGCGTCCACCTGTGCGTTGGCCTCCGTCAGACCCGTCAGATTCAATTCCGGGTCGTTATAGATGGCATGGCGCTTTTCCGCATCCCCGGCTTCGATCCAGCGCACCATATGGAACCAGTCGAACACCTCGTGGAAGGACAAGGCGTCAAAGGCCTCCATGAAGCGCCCCGAGCGGTCCCCATAGGCCAGGAAGGAAACGGCTCGGTTGACCTCCTCATAGGTCAGCCCCTCGGCATTCCAAGCGAAGGCCGCGCCGTACAGGATACCCGGCACAGAAAAGGACGGCTGGCACAGATGTCCATAATCGCCCCAGTCCGTGTTGAGCATGCCGATGGCGTGATATTTGTGGGCATGGGCGCACATGGCCCGGTTGTTGCTGAAGCCGTAGCGCAGCAGCGGCACCAGCTGCTTCCAGGTACACACGCCGGGGCAGGCATACTGCACCGCGCCCATCTGCGCCAGGTCGCGAATCTCGTTTTCCCGCTGGTTGGGCATATAACCCCAGTTCAGGCAGATGACCCCTTCCGGGATTTCTGCATAGGCCTCGGGATGACGCCACATGATGTCGCCCCAGAACATGGGCGTGACGCCCTGCTTCAGCAGCCACCGGCACAGCTCCGTCACATGCGCCATGTACAGGGCATGCTCGCCCTTCTCCTTGGCCAGCGCGCTACTGCGGTCCTTGCCCAGGTCGAAGGTTTCGTCGCAGCAGATATTGAACTTGTCGCTGGTAAACAGCGCGCGGTACTCGGTAATCAGCCCCTTGATGAAATCCATGGCTTCGGGGTTGGAAACGTTCAGGGTATGATGCTCCCCGGCATAGGTGTAGCTGAAGGGAACTTTTTCCGCGTCCCTAAGCTCGCAAAGCGCCGCGCAGGTCTTGGTGGAAAGAATCTCATACATGTGCCCGAAGCTGGACAGGGAAGGCACCAGCTCAATGTGCCTGGCCCGGCAATAGGCGTCCAGCTCCATGATTTCCTCGGCGATAAGGGGCGTATCCTCCCGCCAGGCTTCGCTGAGGCCGCGGAACAGGTAGGTATGCTCCACATAGAGCTGCCACTGGTTGATTTTATAGCGGCACAGCAGGTCGGCGGTCTTTTTCAGCGTCTCCAGGGTAGGCACCCGGCCGCGGGAGCAGTCCAGGTAATAGCCGCGATTGGGCATGTCCGGCGCGTCCTCCACCTCCAGGGCAGGCAAAGCCGCCCCATGGCGCTGGACCCACTGCCGCAGGGTCATGATGCCGTGGAGCAGCGCCTCGTCGCCGCCGCCCCGGACGGTGACGCCCTGAGGCGTCACCGAAAGCCGATAGGTATCCGCAGGCAGGCTTTCATCCTGGGCGAGGGTAATTTCGCCCGGGTGAGCCGCGCCCCGCAGGATGCGCAGGCGCAACCCGGTGAATTCCTCCACCGCCTGGCGCAGCAGCTGGGCGTATAAAAGCGCCGAAGGCTGCGTCCCCATCAGGTTGATGGGCGTGCGCCAGTCCAGGTCAAAGCGTCCCTCCCCATAGGCCACATGGTGGGGCATGGGTAGAAAATCCATTATGCTTCCTCCTTCTCCCGGATGCGGAAGGTCTTGATCTCATAGGGCTTAATGACAAAGCAAATCAAGCCGTCCTCGCATGTCGCGGGGGCAACGGATTCCTCCACGCAGTTGCACTCCTCCACGCTGGCCACCGGGCGGTTCCAGCGCAGGGCCGTAAAGGTGCGGGCGTTGTCCGTCTCGTAGAGGCGTACCATCCAGCCGTCTCCGTCCTCGGCGCGCTTGACCGTTTCCAGCATGACGTTGGGATGCGCGGTGGAAGCCAGGGAGTAGACGGGCGTTTCCGCCGCGCCATGGACGCACAGAGCGGGCTGGT
>CALVVZ010000258.1 GCA_944364075.1 uncultured Clostridia bacterium | reverse complement strand
GGATACGAATGAAAGTCGGAGGGGCTATGGCCCCTCCGACGCCTCCCCGGGGTTTTTCGACAGTCTGACAGCGGCCCGAAAGCCGCTGGCGAGCTCCTCACAGAGCGGGTTACTGGATTTCCACAAAAACGGGCTTGCTGTTCTTGGCGGTGGCGGCCTTGACCACGGCGCGAATCGCCTTGGCAATGCGTCCCTGCTTGCCGATGACCTTGCCCATGTCCTCCGGGGCCACGTTCAGCTCCAGGATGATGGCCTCGGGGCCTTCGGTTTCATGGACGACCACCTGGTCCGGATGATCCACCAAGGACTTCGCCACAAAGGTCACAAGTTCTTGCATGGCTGCTCCTTTCTGTCAGCAGAGGAAGCGGCCATCACTCGATCACGCCGGTCTTCTTCAGCAGCACCTTCACGGTGTCGGTGGGTTGGGCGCCAACGCCGAGCCAGTACTTGGCGCGCTCGCCGTCCACCTTGATGTCGGCGGGGGCGGTCATGGGATTGTAGTAGCCGATCTCCTCAATGAAGCGGCCGTCGCGGGGGCTACGCACGTCGGCGACCACCACACGATAGAAGGGGTTCTTCTTCATACCCATTCTCTTCAGACGAATCTTTACGGACATTGGGAAATTCCTCCTTGTATGCTTTTCGGGAATGTATATGGAAACCCCGCTTGCGCGGGATACCACGCGATTGCTTTACCGGAAGGGGATGCGCATGCGCGCCTTGCCCTTGCGGCCCATGAAGGACTTCATCATCTTCTTGGCCTGCTCAAACTGGTTGATGAGCTGGTTCACGTCCTGCACGGTGGTGCCGCTGCCCGCGGCGATGCGCTTGCGGCGGCTGGCGTTGAGGATGCCGGGGTTGCGGCGCTCCTTGGGGGTCATGGAACGGATGATGGCCTCGGGCTTTTTCAGAGCGTTGTCGTCCACCTGCTCCAGCTGCGCCGCCTGGCCACTCATGCCGGGAAGGAGCTTGAGCATCTCGCGGATACCGCCCATTTTCTTCATGGACTGCATCTGCTCCAGGAAGTCCTCCAGGGTCAGCTCCGCATTGCGGGACTTGTTGGCCAGCTTGTCCAGGTCCTTCTCGTCGAAGGCCTCGCTGGCCTTGTCGATGAGGGTCAATACGTCGCCCATGCCCAGGATGCGGCTGGCCATGCGGTCCGGGTGGAAAGGCTCGATGTCGCTGAGCTTCTCGCCCACGCCGGAGAACTTGATGGGCTTGCCCGTCACCGCACGCACGCTCAACGCCGCGCCGCCGCGGGTGTCGCCGTCCAGCTTGGTGAGGATCACGCCCTGGATGTCCAGCTTGTCGTTGAAGGTCTGGGCCACGTTCACCGCGTCCTGACCTGTCATGGCGTCCACCACCAGGAGGATCTCCTGGGGCTTCACCGCGTCGCGGATGCGCACCAGCTCGTCCATAAGCTCCAGGTCGATGTGCAGCCGGCCGGCGGTATCGATGATGAGCACGTCCCGCTGGTAGTACCGGGCGTATTCGATGGCCTCCTGGGCGGTCTTCACCGGGTCCTGGGTGCCCTTTTCAAACACGGGCACATGGACCTGCTCGCCCACCACCTGCAGCTGCTTGATGGCGGCGGGGCGGTAGATGTCGCAGGCGGCCAGCATGGGCTTCTTGCCCTGCTTGGTCAAATAGCCCGCCAGCTTGGCGGCCATGGTGGTTTTACCGGCGCCCTGCAGGCCGCAGAGCATGTAAATGGTGGGCACGCTGCTGGACCAGGTGAGCTTGGCGTTGCTGCCGCCCATCAGCGCGGTCATTTCCTCATTGACGATTTTCAGCACCTGCTGGGCCGGGGTCAGGGAAGCAAGTATCTCCTGGCCCACGCAGCGCTCGGTGACCTTCTTGATGAAGTCCTTGGCCACGGCGTAGTTCACGTCCGCCTCCAACAGCGCCATGCGGACCTCCCGCATGCCCTCCTTCACGGAGGCTTCCGTGAGCTTGCCGCGCCCGGTCATCTTTTTCAGCGCGCCCTGCAGTTTTTCACTCAAGCCCTCAAAGGCCATTGCCATCCTCCTGATCCAGCGCCCGCAGGGATGCGATCATCGCCCGGGCGTCGTCGTAGCGCTTTTCCTCCAGCGCCTGCTGGCACTGTTCCAGCCCCCGCTGCATGCGGGTGAACCTTGCCGCCATGCCCAGCTTCCCCTCCAGCTCAAAGAGCTGATGGGCGGCACGGCTGAGCAGGTCATGCACCGCCTGGCGGCTGATGCCCGTCTCCTGGGCGATTTCCCCCAGGGAAAGATCCTCTTCGCAGTGCATGCGCATCACGTCCCGCTGCTTGGGGGTGAGCAGCCCGCCATAAAAGGCGCTGAGCCAATTCAGCTCGATTTTCTTTTCCAGCTCGCCCTGGGCCATGGTGCGCTCCTTTTCCGGTGTAAAGGTTTTCCCCTTGACACCCAAATCATTATACACGCTTTGGGCTGCTTGTCAAGGGGTTTTCCGCCGGTTTGACGGCAGGATTTCGTCTGTGCTACAATGGATGCAACCGTTTCTTGCGCAAGTGCATACTGTTTCCCCCTTCCTGTACGACCGAAACGGAGGTGTCCTCATGTTTCGCAAGCGTCTGCTGCCGCTGCTGTGCTGCCTGCTGCTTCTGCCTTTTCCCATGGCTCGGGCTGAAACCTCCGACGCCGCCCCGGTGACGGTTCTCTCTGGCGGGCAAAGCATCGTCGCCCAGGCGGACGGCTTTTACTGCATGCTGCCCCAGGAGGACGGGCTGTCCATCCTGCGGCGCCTGCGGAGCGCCAGGGAAACCGCCAAGCTGCCGGTGATTATGCTGACGGCGAAAAGCAGCGAGT
>CALVVZ010000257.1 GCA_944364075.1 uncultured Clostridia bacterium | reverse complement strand
CGGAGCCGGCTTACACGAATGAAAGTCGAAGGGGCTGCGGCCCCTCCGACGCCTTCCCGGGGTTTTTCGACAGTCTGCGGGCCGCCGCAGAAAATGCGACGGCCCTTTGACCATGTGAAAAACCCGTTTTTCGTTTCCATTTGAGCGCCGGTCTGCGCCATGGAGAAAGGCTTGCCGCTTCACGGGGCACACTCCCTCTCCGCTACGGACCGCCTTACGCATCCCCCGTTTTGCGCTCCGCCTCCCGGATGCGCCGGGCCGCCTCCCGGGCAGCCAGGGCAACCGCGTCCGCGGCAGGCAAGCGTTCGCATCCGGCAACCGTCACCTGGCAGCGGGAAACCGGCACCAATACCTTGTGGGCCGGGCTGCGGCCGATGGCGCAGGCCATACGCTCGGTAATCTCTCCCATCAGCGCGTCGCAGAGCACAATGCCCATGGGACCCAGGATCAAGTCCGCCCGGGCGGCGTTCACCATAACGGCGTTCTCGCCCGTGGCGCCCTGGTCAGCCCCGGCACGAAGCATGGCGGCGGTAGCCAGGGCATTGGTGCCCACAACCAGTAAAGGCTGCTCCGGGCATAGCTCCTTGAGCTGCTCCACCAGCGCCTTGCCCATGCCGCCGCCCTGGCCGTCCACAATCATGACGCGCATGCTTCCTCCCAGGCGGCCTTTGCCAGCAGGTAAGCGCCGGTGACGCCGCTGTTCACGCCCAGGCCGGGCGCAACGATATAATCTGACAAGCCCGCTTCCACCGCCGGGTGCTGCACATAGCCGCCCAGCAGTTCCACGGTCTTTCGCCGGATCATGGGAAACAGATGCTCCTGCTGCATGACGCCGCCCCCCAGGATGATTTTCTCCGGGGAGAAGGTCGCCATGGCGTTAACGCACATCTGCGCCAGGTAGGTGGCTTCCAGCGCCCAGGCCTGGTGGTCCGGGGGCAACTCCACGGCGGGACGTCCCCAGCGCTTCTGGATTGCCGGGCCGGACGCCAGACCCTCCAGGCATCCCTGATGATAGGGGCATACGCCCTGGGGCATAGGGTCCTCCGGGGCCAGGCGCATGAGCTGATGGCCGAATTCAGGATGCACTAGTCCATGCACAGGCTTGCCGTCCAGCACCACACCGCCGCCAATGCCCGTGCCCACCGTAACATATACGCAGCTGCCCAGGCCCTTGGCGGCGCCCAGCGCATGCTCGGCAATGGCCGCTCCGTTGACGTCCGTGTCCAGCTTCACGGGCACCCCCAACGCCTCCCGGAATGCGCCCGCAATGGGATAGTTCCGCCAGGGCAGCTTGGGCGTGGAAGTGATGTATCCATACGTAGGGGAATCCGGCCGCAGATCCAGGGGACCAAAACAGCCGATGCCCAGAGCCGCGATCCGCCTTGTGCGGAAAAAATCAATCATTCCAGGCATGGTTTCCGCCGGGGTAAGGGTGGGCATGCTTACCCGCTCCAGCATGGTACCATCCTCATCCATCAGGCTCAGCACCATCTTGGTACCGCCCGCTTCCAATGCGCCAAAATGCTTCATAGCGTATCTCCTTTGCACAGCTTGCCTGTTTTTTCTTATTGTAACGGTTTACCTCCGCCTTGTAAAGGGGCAAGCTGTCGTCATCCGACCCTTCCACGGGTAGAATTCGGCTGGAAATTTTCTCGAATGTAACAAAACGGCAGGAAACCGCCCTTGAACGTCGAATGTTTGTAATACGTCGGGAAGTTGCATAAACCATTCCCGGCTGGAAAGCCAAAATCCTTGAGAAAGGATGTGGGTTCCATGGCCCATAGGAGAGACGCGGCAGCCTGAACAAGCAACCAGGCCGGCCGCGTTTTGCGTTTCCCCCGGTTTGCTGAATTTTTTCATAAGGAGAACAACGTCTATGAAGTTAACGCTTACCGCTAAAAACATGACCGTAACCCCCGGTATTACCGCCCGGGTAGAGAAAAAGACCAGCCGCATGAGCCGTTACCTGCGCGCCGATACGGAAATGCAGATTCGTATGCGCAAGGAAAAGAACGGCACGCGCACCGTAGAGATCACCGTCCCCATGGGCAACAATGTGATCCTCCGCTCCGAAGCCGCCACGGACAACAACCTGTTCATGGCCATTGACGAGGCCTTGGCCAAGATGGAGCGCCAGATCCACCGCCACCGCACCAAGCTGAGCAAGCGCCTGCGCGAAGACGCCTTCGCCCCCGCCGAACCCGAATTCATCGAGGAAGGCGAAGCCGTGGAGGAGGACGCCCCCAAGGTAGTCCGCCGCAAGCAGTTCCCTGTTCGGCCCATGTCCCTGGAGGACGCTATTTTACAGATGGAATTGCTGGGGCACAGCTTCTTCGTCTTTGTGGATATTGAAACCGAGCGCACCAACGTTATCTATTTGCGCAAGGATGGCACCCTGGGCCTGCTGGAGCCTGAGGCGTAAAGCAGCCGCCCTTCAAAACACTGCACAACAGGCCCGTCCGGCATATGCCGGACGGGCCTCAGCGCGTTGACAAAATATTTTGCCTCATTCTTTCTGCAAGTTTTGTATGCATTCTTGCAGATACAAAAGGTTTCGCGCCTGCGGGCGCGACCAAAGGGCTTTCCGATCGCCCTTTGGAAACCTTCGGTCCTCATACGCTATGAAATACTTGCAAGTTTGGGAACCTAAAGCTTCATTTTTCTTGCGGTTCCATGAAAAAACGTGCCTTTTTCAACAGTCTGAGGCCCGTCCGGCATATGCCGGACGGGCCTCACAGACTGTCAAAAAACCTCAGGGAGGTGTCGGAGGGGCCGCAGCCCCTCCGACTTTCATTCGTGTAAGCCGGCTTT
>CALVVZ010000256.1 GCA_944364075.1 uncultured Clostridia bacterium | reverse complement strand
GAGGAACTGGCCGTGCGCACGGTGCTGGGGGTATCCAATGTTTCCTTCGGCCTGCCCCAGCGGGAAAAGTTGGCTGCGCCCTTCCTGACCCTGGCTCTGGGCGCGGGGCTGGACGCGGCTATTTTGAACCCCCTCAGCGAAGCCATGATGGACGCCTGGCAGGCTGCCTTGACCCTCACGGGCCGGGACGCAGGGTGCCGGGGGTATCTGGCGCGGTTCGCGGGCGCGGCCCCGGCCAAGGCTGCCGTGCAGGCGGCGTTCTCCCTGGAGGAAACTGTCCGGCAGGGTTTGCGCGGGGAAGCGGAGCGCGCCGTCCGGGAACTCCTGGCGGCGGGAGAAGCGCCCATGGCTCTGGTGGAGGAGCGGCTGCTGCCTGCGCTGACCCAGGTGGGGGACGCCTACGAGGCCGGGACGCTCTTTCTGCCCCAGCTGCTCATGAGCGCGGAGGCGGCCCAAGGCGCTTTCGCCCTGGTGCAGCAGGCCCTGGGGGAGCGCAGCGCCGCCGTGCGCCGCCAGGGACGTATCGCCCTGGCTACCGTGGAAGGGGACATCCACGACATCGGTAAAAACATTGTTCGGGTGCTGCTGGAGTCCTATGGCTTCGAAGTCATCGACCTGGGCAAAAACGTCAAGCCCGAGCGGGTACTGGCGTCGGTGCGGGAAGAAAAGCTGCGCATGGTGGGGCTTTCGGCGTTGATGACCACCACGGTCCCGGCCATGGAGCGGACCATTGCGCTGCTGCGCCGGGAGGCTCCCGACTGCCGGGTGGTGGTGGGCGGCGCGGTGCTTACCCCGGAGCTGGCCGCCGCCATCGGCGCCCACGCCTACGCCCGGGACGCCATGGATACCGTGCGCTTCGCCCGGGAAAACGCCTGAGCGCCCGCAAATGGCCGTACGGACCATCATGCGAAGGAGGAAACGAAGCATGTGTATGATCTGCCAGCGGATTCAAATGATCCGGGAAGGGCGAAACCCCTATTTTGTCCGGGAACTGGAAACGGGATATGTGGTGCTGGGGGATCATCAGCACTTTCACGGCTACACGCTGTTCCTGTGCAAGGAGCACCAAAGGGAGCTGCATCATCTGCCCCCTGCCGTCAAAATGAAGTTTCTGGAGGAAATGGCGCTGGTAACAGAAGCGGTGGCCAAAGCCTTTGACGCCGAAAAGATGAATGTGGAGCTGTTGGGCAATGGAGACGCGCACCTGCACTGGCATCTGTTTCCGCGCCGGGCCAACGACCTGGAACACTACGGGAACAACGGCAAGGGCCCCGTGTGGTGGTACCCCATGGAGAAAATGTACGCCGACGATCAGCGCCCGTCCCAGGCGGAGTTGGAGCGCATGAAGGAGAGGCTGGGGAGTGCGCTGGAAACGTTGAAAAAAAGAGCATCCGAATAAAAAACCGGGGCGGGTTACTGTTTGATGCAGCGAACCCGCCCCGATCTGCTTTATCTGATTTTTCCATGGAGCGCAGTTTCATGATGCGCTTCTTCATTGCGCTCGAAAATATTGGTGACGCGAATAGGCTCCTGAAGTTCTGCCTGCTTTTCCGCATGAACTCCCGCATCTGCCAGGAAGGACTCCACCCGCTGAATCAGCAGCTTCATGTGGCAATCCATCATATAGGCGGCTTCTTCGGGCTTGCGCTGTTTGATGCAGCGAAAGATCATATAGTGGTAATAGCTGGAATCTGCTACGTTGGGCTTGTACACCAGGAAATCTGCCATCCGGGAGGTGATGATCCAACGGATCAGCTCCAGGATACGCACGAGCATATTGTTCTTGGAGGCAATGGCAATTTTCAGGTGAAACTCGCTGGTGGATTCCGCAAATTCTTTGTTGCTGATGTCCTTGCCTTCCAGGTATTCGAAGTATTGTTCCAGTTCTTCCAGATCCTTTTCGGATGCGTGAATGGCGGCCAGCCGCGCGGAGGAAACCTCCACGCCGCGACGGAACTCCATCAACCCCATCAGGTCTTCGGTATTGGAAAGAATGGAAGGAACAAAGGAATTAAGGTATACATCCGTACCAAAGCTTTTGAGATAGGAGCCGTCCCCCTGATGCGTTTCAATAATGCCCAGCACATTCATGCGGTTCAACGCTGCACGAATGGTGTTCCGGCTCACGTTGAAGCGCTGTTTCAGTTCATTCTCCGAGGGAAGTTTGTCGCCAGGGGCATAGCTGCCGTTCATGAGCAGATGAAACAGGTCTTCATAGACCCGATCAGTTGTATATTTCTTGACCTCGGCCATGTTGCGACCTCCATATTTTTCCATGCGTTTGTTGCAGACGGCAGCCGGTTTTTGCAGGTACGGAATAGACCGGATATACCCGATGATCCTGTGAAAACCTGCGCTGCCCCAAACGGCAAATGATTTCTTGTCCGTTCCTTTTTCTGATTTAGTCTACCATAAACTTGAAATTAAAGTCAAGAATTCCATACTGCCGAAAACCCGGAACGAAGCGCAGGGGAGACCACGGCTCTCCCCTCAGACTGTCGAAAAACCCCGGGGAGGCGTCGGAGGGGCCACAGCCCCTCCGACTTTCATTCGTATCCGCCGGCTCTGCCGGCGGGGCGGGTCGTTGATTTTGCTTGCAAAATCAATTCCTTACACCTTCGGACGACCTCTGGTTGGCCGAAGGTGCTTCCTCAAAAAAGTGGCGACGCCACTTTTTTGACACGCTGAGGGGAGACCATGGCTCTCCCCAGACTGTCAAAAAATCTCAGGGAGGCGTCGGAGGGGCCGCAGCCCCTCCGACTTTCATTCGTATCCGCCGGCTCCGCCGGCTAAAGGTTGGCTTTTCTTTGGAAAAGCCAAGTCGCTTCGCGACCGCTGTTTTCATATATGAAAACAGCGCCTTGCTGGGTCGTTGATTTTGCTT
>CALVVZ010000255.1 GCA_944364075.1 uncultured Clostridia bacterium | reverse complement strand
TCCATGAAGGGCTTCGCCAGCGACGTGACCGTGACGGCGACCCTTGACAACGGAACCATCACCGCGCTGACCGTGGATGCCAGCGGAGAGACCGCGGGCTTCGGCCAGAAGTGCGCCGAGGAAGACTTCACCGCGCAGTTCATCGGCAAGACCCTGCCGGTGACCCTGGGCGAGGACGTGGACGCGGTAGCGGGCGCGACGATTACTTCCACCGCTGTGGTGGACGCCCTGAACAGCCTGGTGGCTGCTCCTGCGGAGGAAGCTGCGGAAGAACCCGAAGCCACCGAGGCCCCCGCGGAGGACAACGTGCTCACCGCTTCCCATCAGGGCTTTGGTGGCGTGGTAACCGTGAAGGCGGAGCTGGAGGACGGCAAGGTGCTGTCCCTGACGGTGGAAACCCCTGACGAGACGCCCGGCCGCGGCCAGAAGTGCTCCGAGGAGGCGTTCACCTCCCAGTTCATTGGCAAGACCCTGCCTGTGACTCTGGGCGAGGATGTGGACGAGGTGGCCGGCGCCACCATCACCTCCACGGTGGTTGTCAACACCCTGAACAGCCTGGTCAAGTGAAAAAAGGCCCCGGCAGCACCGGGAGCCAGCGGCCCTTCTCCGTTCCGGGGAAGGGCTTTTGCGTGGAAGGAGCTTTTGCGTGAAGGAAACTTTTATCACCAGCCTGGCGGACCGGGCGGGCGCTTTTCTGGGCGCGGTCCGCGCCATTACCCGGGTGGGAGCGAACATTGACCGGGTGAGCTACAACAAGGCCGTGGATTCCCATATGCTTTTCCTGGACGTGGAAGGGGAGGAAGCGCAGCTCAAGGCGGTGGAGGAGGCCCTCACCCGCCAGGGCTATCTGGCTGACGGCCGCAGCGACGCCCGGGTGATCCTGCTTTCCTTCACCTTGCCAGACCGTCCCGGCGCGCTGCTGCCGGTGCTGGAGATTATCGGGGATTTTCACTTTAATATTTCCTATATCAGCTCCCAGGGGGATGGCAGCGGCGTACAGCACTTCAAAATGGGGTTGTTTACCCAGGATATGCGGGCTATGCGGGCGTTTATCGCCCGGGCGTCCACCCTGTGCGAGGTGCAGGTGCTGGACTACGACCAATCGGAAAAGCTCATGGACAACACGGTATTTTACCTTTCCTTCGTCAAGGAGCTGGCCCAGCGCCACCATATGAGCCGGGAGCAGCGCATGAAGCTCATGTCCGACGCGAACCTCATCATGCAGTACCTGGAGGAGCGGGATGCCCCGGCCCACAAGACCTTTGAGTACATCGCCCAGTTTTCCGAGCAAATCTGGGCGGCCCGGGGAAAGCATTTCCTGCCGCGGGTAACCCGGCGGGAGCTGCCTGGCTGCATGCTCACGGTGATCGAGCCGCCCACGGGGAGCAATATGACCCTTATGGACTTTGGCGGGGAGATCCTGGCGGTGGATTCGGGCTTTGCCTGCTACGGGGAAGAAATGCGCGCCCTGGTGCGGGAGCTGATCCCCGACTTTTTCCAGCGCCCCCATACGCTGCTGCTGACCCACGCGGACATCGACCACTGCGGGCTTATGGATTGGTTCGACCGGGTGCTGATGACCGGGGACGCCCTGGCGGATTTCCGCCACGAGCAACAAGGGTTGCCCTGCTGGCGGGAAAACAGCGTGATCCACGCGCCCTATTGCCGCATCAGCAAGCTGCTTTCCGGCTACCGCCGGCCCGACCTGTCCCACTTGCAGGCAGTGGGCGGCGGACGTACCGGTGCGGAACCGCTGGAAGAAACGGGAACGTTTACGGTGGCGGGGCATGCGTTCCGCGTGCTGGAAGGCCCCGGGGGCCATGTGCGGGGAGAGGCGTGTTTCCTCTGCGACGACCTGGCCCTGGCCTTTCCCGGGGACATTTATGTGAACGCTGCGGGCTTCACCCAGGCGCAGTCCCGCTTCAACCAGCTGGCGCCCTACCTGATGACCAGCGTGAACATGGATTCTTCCATGGCCTCGGCGGAGCGCAAGGCCTTTGTGGCGTTGACGGGGCGAAGGTATCATATCCTCAGCGGCCACGGCGCGCCCATTTGGGCGGCGGAGTAAAGGCCGGGCTGCTGGCGTCAACTCTCCAAGGCCGCGAAGCACAAAACAACCCCGGAACTTACCGAGCCGCTGCGGCTCCTAAAGCTCCGGGGTTTTGTCTATACTGCCGCAACGGCCTCTGTCCGGGCGCGCGCGGCGGGACCGCGCGCTCATTCCTGCGCGGGCGGATCACCCCATACGCTGAGCCTGCCCTTGCCGCTGCTCTTGGCCTGATAAAGAGCCTGATCGGCGCTGTGATAGATTTCGGAAAAATCCTTGCCCCCCTCGGGGGTAAAGGCCAGTCCCAGGGACACCGACAGCGAACCCGGGAGCTTGATCTGCCGCATGCGTTCCAGCACCTGTGCGCCGCGCTCGCGGATGCGTTGGCGGTTCTTGCACTGGGGTATGAGCACGGCGAACTCGTCACCGCCCAGGCGGGCCACCACGTCGCTGGCCCGGAATACCGAGCGCAGGCTGTCGCCGATTTGCCGGAGTACCTCGTCCCCGCGGTCATGGCCCAGATGATCATTGATCCACTTGAAGTTGTCCACATCCAGCATGAATACGGCAGCTTCGGTGCCTTCCGCATCGTTTTGCCGCAGGCATTCGGTGACGATGTCCTCGAAATTGGCACGGTTGTATAGTCCCGTGAGGGAGTCGCGCTTGGCCTGATCCCGCAGCCATAATTCCTGACGCTTGGTTTCGTTGGCGTCCTTGAGCTGCCAGGTCATATGGATATGTCCGGTGCGCTCGTCTTTCACCAGATGGGCCATGGAAGATACCCATATGGGCTGGGTAGAAAAGCCGAACCTACCCTGCTGCCAGACACGGCGATGGCGCCGTTGAGGATGACCGGTCCGGTGACCGGGATGATCAGGGGCGCCGAATACAGCGTGACCTGTGTGAGC
>CALVVZ010000254.1 GCA_944364075.1 uncultured Clostridia bacterium | reverse complement strand
TGCTCACCGCCTGCCAGAAGCAGCTGGACAACCTGTATAAGGACGATATGCTGGACGTGACCACGGACATTGACGTTCTGGAGCAGATGCTCAAGCGGGACGGCTTTACCGAAGGCGAGCTGGGTCAGCTTCGCCAGCAGGCCGAGGCGCCCTCTGCCGCCGCCCGGCAAATGGCAAGCACGGACCCCACCCCCCTGAATACTCCGGCGCAGGCCGGGGATGATTTCGTGTCGTTTTATCGCCGCAGGCCGGCGGAAGAGCAGGATTCGTCCCGCTCATAAAAAAAGGAGGCATTTTCATGGCTGAGCCCAGCAAGGTACCCCAGCTTTCCCTGACACCCGAGGTTCCCGACACGCAGCCGGAGCAGGCGGCGGCGTCCATCCAGCAGCAGCCTGCCCAGGCGGTCCCTGCCCGGGAGAAAGCGCCCCGCCTGGATGACAGCCAGCTCACGCCTGCGGAGCGCCAGGCCATTGACGACTTTGAAAAGCAGCTGGACGTGAGCAACCCCGACCATGTGCTGCTCTTCGGCGCGGATGCCCAGAAGAAGATCGCAGATTTCTCCGACGCGGCCCTGGAGGCGGTCAAGACCCAGGACACCGGCGAAGTAGGGGATATGCTGGTGAACCTGGTGACCGAACTCAAGGGCTTTGAAAGCGACGCTGAGGAGCCCAAAGGCTTGCGCCGCCTGTTCTATAACGCCAATGCCCATATAGAGGGCATGAAGGCCCGCTATACCAAGGTCAGCGGCAACGTGGAGAACATCGCCGCCTCCCTGGAGCAGTACCAGGTGCAGCTGCTCAAGGATGTGGCCATGTTCAACCGCCTCTATGAGCAGAACGCCGAGTATTTCCGGCAACTGACGCTGTACATCATTGCCGGGGACGAGAAGCTGGAGCAGGTGCGGGAAGGGGAGCTCAAGGCGCTGTTGGCCAAAGCGGAGGTCTCCGGGGACGCCATGGACGCGCAGAAGGCCAACGATCTGGCCGCCCAATGCGACCGCTTTGAGAAAAAGCTCCATGACCTGAAGCTCACCCGCCAGGTGTCCATGCAGATGGCCCCGCAGATCCGCCTTTTGCAGAACAATGACAGCCTGCTGGTGGAGCGCATCCAGTCCACTCTGAGCAATACCCTGCCCCTGTGGAAGAGCCAGATGGTGCTGGCCCTGGGCCTGCACCACAGCCAGCAGGCCCTGAAGGCCCAGCAAGCCGTAACCGACATGACCAACGAGTTGCTGCGCAAGAACGCCGAGACCCTGAAAATGGGCACCATCGAAACCGCTAAGGAGGCCGAGCGGGGCATTGTGGACATCGAAACCCTGGTGCAGACCAACCAGAGCCTTATCGATACCATCAACGAGGTCATGAAGATTCAGTCCGAGGGCCACGCCAAGCGCATCGAGGCGGAAAAGACCCTCTACCAGATGGAGAACGAACTTAAGCGCAAACTGCTGCAGACCAACCTGTAAGCGGTGCGCGGTATGGAGGATGGAGAAGCCATGGGAAAGAAAGCGTCCTCGGCGCTGTGTATGGCGCTGGCGGTGGCGCTGGTGCTGGCGGCGGTGGCCTTGGGGGCTTACCGGGGCTGGAGCGGCGAACGCCGGGAAGTCCTGGAAACCTTTGCCGGAAATACGGCCTTGCGCGACTACCTGGAGGAGCGGGCCATGGACGCGGCCAACCTACGGGTGGTGGCGGCGCGCCACCTGTCCCGGGAAGACGAGCGCCTGATCGCGCTGACCCAGGCCCGGGACACCCTTGCGAACCCGGATGCCACCGTGGCGGAGCTTGCCGCTGCGGACGCGGCGCTTACGGGCCTGGCCGCGCAGCTCCAGCAGGAGCTGCCGCAGCTGGAAAGCGTGCGGCAATCCAGCCGGGATCAGGCCTACATCACCACGCTGACCAGGACGCTCATGGAGGATCAAAGCGTTACCGACGGCTATAACGCGCAGGTGGAAAGCTTCAACCGGCGCTTGAACGCTTCTCTGACGGGAAAACTGGCCCGGCTCATGGGCGTGCAGCCGCTGACCGCCTATGAGGCGCCGTAAGAAAGGGAGGAGAAAGCATGCGTTGCTTCTGGTTCAAGCGCCTGCTGGCGCTGTGTTTCGCTTGCCTGCTGTGCTGCTCCTCCGCCCTGGCTGAGCCGCGTTATCCGCAGAAAACCGGCGACGCCACCGACGCCGCGTTGCTCCTGTCCGCCCAAACCCTGGCGGACTGGGCGCAGCTGGCCGAAAACGTGCAGGATGAAACGGACGTGCGGCTCTACCTGGCCACGGTGGACTTCCTGGACGGCGCCACCCTGGCGGAGTACGGCGCTGGCTTACGGGAAAAATGGGATCTGGGGAAAAAGGACCTGCTGCTGCTCATGGCCGCGGGGGAGGATGCCTTCGGATTTTTTGGCGGGGAGTCGGTGAATGAAAAATTTTCCGTCAACGCCCAGGCAAAGCTGCTGAGCACGTCCTTCCAGGCCGAATTCCTGGCCCAGGATTATGATGGGGCGCTGCATTCCCTGGGGCCGGCCCTGGCTCGGGAGCTGGGCAAATGCTACGGGGAAACCATCTCCATCGCCGGGCTGTTCGGCCAGGCGCAGGAAACGGAAAAGCTTACTGCCGGCCAGTGGCTGGAGCGGCAGGACGCTCAGGCCACCGCCGCGCCCCGGCAGGAAACCCTACGGGACCGCGTCACCCAGGAGGATGCGGATTCCGGCATCAGCTTGGGCAAAGTGGTGCTCACGGTGTTCCTGCTGATGATTATTTTCGGGGGCGACCGTCGCCGCCGCCGCCATGGCTGCGGATGCTCCGGGTGCGGCTGCGCGCCCTTCAGCTCCCTGCTGGCGGGGCTGGGGCTGTGGAAGCTCTGGGGCGACGACCGCCATTGATGGCTGACAGGGCGTCCGGGGCATACGCCCCAGGGACGCCCTCAGCGTGTCAAAAAAGTGGCGCCGCCACTTTTTTGAGAAAGCAACTTCGGCCAACCAGAGGTCGTCCGAAGTTG
>CALVVZ010000253.1 GCA_944364075.1 uncultured Clostridia bacterium | reverse complement strand
ATCACCAGCCCGATGCAGTCACAGCTCCCGTCGGAGCCGTCCCCGCCCAGGCGGTACGCAGGGGCGGATGCCGCAATCTCCTCCACCTTCTCCAGAAACCTTTCCCGCGTTATGCCCAACCGTTCCACCTCCTGCGCTCAGGGTAGCAAAAAAGGCGGGGCCGCAAAACCCCGCCTTCTTTCAGTCCTTCCACCCGTTGATGGTTTTCTGGGAGAATCCCATGCTTACCAGGTTCCTTTCCAGGTCTGCATATTCTCCGCTGTCGTATGCGTCCATGAACGCATCCTTGGCCCAGTTGTACAGCTTGTCCCATAGCCGGTCCCCGTCCTCCGCCTGGTTCAGGTATTTCAATACCTGCCGCGCCGTGTTCAAGTCTCCGCTCTCCACGCTGTTTTCATAGATACTGTGCGCCTTGTTCACGGTCTTTTGAGGAATTTCCTCCGTCGTTAATCCCGCGCCGGTGTTCAGCATCAGTCCCTCCAGCTGTCGCGCCGTGGATGTATTTCCTTCGGCCAGGGCCATCACATAGGCTTCTCCGTATGCATTCCATACTTTGTCCCGTATCTGTTTCTGGTTCACCCCCGCTTCCATCTGCCGGCTGATCTGCGTTTTCAGCCTGTTCACGTCCCGGGCCTCCACCGCGGCGTCCCAATCCGCTTTCAGGCTGTCCACCCGCCACTCCTTGAAGCTGTCCTCCGTGTAGCCCACGTCCAACCCCTTGAGCATGGTGGCAATGCTCTGGGCCTGGGTCTTGTTCCCCGCGTTCCATGCCTCCGTATAGCTTGCCTTGTAGTCCTGGGTCAGCTTGCTCCGCAGGTCGCTGTCCGTATACCCCTCCTTTTTCATG
This sequence comes from uncultured Clostridia bacterium, assembly GCA_944364075.1. Lineage (GTDB taxonomy): Bacteria > Bacillota > Clostridia > Christensenellales > Aristaeellaceae > Egerieenecus. Next base: position 2,262 of record CALVVZ010000253.1, on the reverse strand, counting down.
GCGGCAATCACCGTTCGCACCTGCCCGGCGTCCCCGCTCTCCATGGCTTCCCGGTAGTCCGCGTTCATTTCATCCCGCGGCCACTTGGCAATGCTCTCCTCTGTGTAGCCCACATCCAATCCCAGCAGCAGGTCGCTGATTTTCTTCATGGCCGCCGTGTCGCCCTTTTCCCACGCCGCCACATATTCCTTTCGGTAGGCCTCCGTCAACCCCGAACGTATGGTGCTTTCTTCCTTCGATTCTTTCAACCGCCCCAGCAGATAGTCCGCTTCCGCCTGGTCACCCCGCTGGATAGCTTCCAGCAAATCCTTGGTGCTGAACAGGTCCGCATCATCGTCCGTCAGCTCGTCCAGCAGCATCTCCCAGGTCTGCGCCTCCGGCTCCCCGGTGGCCTTCTTCCTGCTGTTCAGTACGCTGTCCACCATGCTCACCGCCGCCTTTTGTCCAATGCCCAGACGCACCAACGCCAGCACATGCTTTTCATACTCGCTGTACTTTCCCTGTTCGTAGGCGTCCGCAGCCTTGGTCACCAGCTCCTCGCTGCCCCGCAGCCTGCTCTTGAATCCGCTGGCAATTCCGTCCACCGTCGCGCCCGTTTCCAGCATCGCCGTCGCTACCTGCTGGAACTCCTCGCCAGTCCCGCCAGCATACCAGGCATCCAGCAGCAGGTCATAGAATACCGCCGGGCTTGCCCGCCTGCTGTCGCCCTCCTGCTTTGTGTAGACATAGTTCTTTGTGGCCGCCTGCAACCGCGTGGCAAAAGGCTTGCTCTTGTCCCATGCCGTCCCCGCCAGGGTATCCCGCTGCAACGTCTTGACCAGCGTGGTAAACAGCGCCTTGCCGTCCCGGTAAGCATTCCCAAGGCCCAACCCCGTGGCGTTGCTTACCACCTGCAATCCCCGATACCATGCCATTTCATAGTCGCCCTTGCCCAGCGCCTGCCACATCCGCGTAATGGAATCCAGCAGCGCGCTGTCCATGCTGCTGCTGTTGTACGTCCCTCCGGTAATGAAGCTCCCCAGCCAGTTGCCCACCAGGGGCAGCAGACCTGTGGCGTTGTCCAGCAGATTGGGCAGAAAGGCTTCCAGGTACTTTTGACCATATCCCCGCACACCCACGGTCACCGTCTTGCCGCTTTCGTCCTTCTCCTTCTTTTCGTCGTCGTCGTCCCGCATCGCCGAAATAAGGGACTTGGCCGCCGCCGCCGCGACGGAGGACAGCACCACCGACGCGCTGGTGCGTATCATCTGGTTCCTCGCCCGCTTGATGGCCGCCTTGTTCCCGCTCTGCCAGGCTTCCTTCATGTCCCATCCTGCCCGCCATAGCATGTTGTATTGCTTGAACGGCTCCGACATGAACGACGTCCACAGCCTCGCCAGCCCCTTTTCCGTGGCCAGCTCCGTGCGCTGGAATATGCTGTCCACCACCTGCGTCTGGTCGATCACCTCCGTGAACCGCTCCCCGCAGCGCCGGAAGTATGCCTCCGTCCCGCGCGTCAGCCCCGATTCCGCCGCCACTTCCCGCTTCACCGCTTCCCAGATCATCGTGAAGGCCAGCTCGTCGCCCTTCTGGGAAAGATACCCCAGTGCGTCGTCCAGTTTACCCATGGCTGTCTGCCGCACCCTGTCATACGTTCCCCGGGTCATGTTCGTGTCAAAGTAACCCCAGCTTTTTTGCGTGGCAATGGGCGCCCAGTCCATGATCTCCGCATAGCTCTTTTTCATCTTGGCCGCCGACAGCGCCCCCGCGCCCATACCCTTTACCAGATACTTGGCGTCGATCAGCGCGTAGGCCCGCAAAACCGCCGTTGCCTGCTGGCTGGCCACGGACAGGTTGCCGCCCACCGCCGCGCCCTTTGCGCCGCCCACCAGCTTGTTCACCAGCGCGCTGCCCATCTCCGCCCGGGCGTTTCCGTTCAGCCGGCGCAGGAAGGAAAGAATATAGTCCGGCACCTGGTTCCCGTACCGCTCCTGCATCACGCTCCTCACTGTGTCGTTGTCCGTTTTGTAGTTCATCAGCCGCGTCATGTCCTCAATGGGCAGCACAAAGGCGTTGTAGTCGCTCATCTGCTCCATGTGCGCCGCCCACATCTCCACAAAGTTCTGCACCTCCAGCGGGTTGGACGCCTGCTGCGCCAGGGGCTTGGTAAAGCTCCCCAGCTTCAGCCGGTTCTCCTGCTGGCTGGCCGGGTCCGTGCGCAGGTAGTTCCGCGCCACCTTGACGCGCACATAGTAGCTCTCCTTGCACGCCACCACCCCGTCC
>CALVVZ010000252.1 GCA_944364075.1 uncultured Clostridia bacterium | reverse complement strand
GGATCAGGGCGTATTGGACACCAGCATGAAGCTGGACTTCAGCCCGGAGACCGTGGCCGGACTGTCCGCGTACATCTCCGAACTGGTCGCCGCCATCCAGCAGGGTCAGCAGCTCAGCGAAGAAGACCTGACCAACCTGCAAAACATCGTGACCTTCCTGAACGGCCTGGAAATGACGGATACGGGTCAGCACGTCAAGGAGGGCGTGGCACAGGGCATGACCGAAGCGGGCTGGTCGAGCGATGCGGAAACCGTCGCCGCCAACCTGCAAGCCGCGCTCAATGCTGCGCTGGGCATCCAGTCGCCCTCCACGCGCATGAAGCCCACCGGCAGCAACGTGGCGGCAGGCGTAGGCGCGGGCATGGGCGAACACGACTTTACCGGCGAGGCTTCCTTATTGGCCGGACGGCTCAGCAGCGCTGTGTTAGCCGCCATGCCCGCAAGCCTGTTGCGCCCCGCCGGACTCAATGCCATACTCGGCCTGACGGCGGGCATCAATGCCGGACGCAGCGGCGTGATCTCTGCCATGCGCTCCGCCGCCCGCGCAGCCGTGAACGCCGCCAAGAGCGAGCTGCAAATCCACTCGCCTTCAAAGGTCTTTGAGGATGAAGTCGGCGTGATGACCATGCGCGGCTGGGGGCGCGGCGTGCTCAAGGAGAGCAAGGCCCAGGCGAAGATCATCCGCAACGCTGTACGCTACCTGACCGGCGAGGCGAAGGCCGGAAGCATCACGACCACGAGCAACGACAACCGGCGCACCTACAACCAACAGAGCACAATCTCTTTCGAGGGCAGCAATTTCTACATCAATGACCGGCAGGACGCCTATGCGCTGGCCGTGGAAATCGCCAGCCTGACCCGCCGCCAGCAGCGCGGCAAAGGGCTGCGCATGGCGTAGAACTCAAATTCGATGTGCGCGCACCCAATCCAGCAAGCCTTCGTACTTCATGCTTCCGTCCGCCACTGATAGGCCAGCGTAAACGACGTCTTCATTGGTGCAATTCAAATGAACGCCATTGACTTCAAGAAACGTCAGCATGACGTACATGCCAATGCGCTTGTTTCCGTCCACAAAGGCGTGGTTGGAGATCAGCGCATAGCCAAGGCGAGCGCCCTTTTCCTCCTTGCCAGGATACAACTCCTGTCCGTCAAAGGTCGCATAGGCGCTTTCCAACGCGCTTTCCAGAAGACCAAAATCGCGCACGTCCGCAGCCCCTCCGGTCTCCGCGATCAGAAGCTGGTGGAGCAAGAGTACTTTATCTCGTGAAAAGCGGATCATTTCGCCAGCTCCTCAAAAGCAGGTCTGAATTTTTTGAGAATGCGCGCCGCAATCACGTCGATCTTTTCATCGTCGGTCATGTCAAAGTAGGGCGTGCTTTCCATATCCACGAGCAGATATTTGGGCCGATTGTTCTTGAAGATGACGGCCTGCCCGTTGGCGTCCGCGATGCGCGTAACGCGCGAGAAGTTCTGGTTGGCCTCCGAGACGGAGACGATGGTATTGGTGTCAATCGTCATTTTGCATCCCTCCGTCTCCAGTATAGCACGAAACCTAGGTAAAAATCAACCTAACAGGAGGATGTTTGAATGAACGACTGGTTTGAGTGGAACGGCGTTCGATGTACACAGTATGGAATTCACGTCTCTGAGTTGCCGCCGCCCACGATCCCTTCTGAGCGCGTGACCTACACCAACGTGCCCGGTCGCCCCGGAAGCCTGACCACACTGGAAGGCGAGGACGTTTACGAGGACGTGGTGCTCACCGCACAGTGCTTTCTCGCTGACCCTATGAAGATTCCCGCCATCGCTGCGTGGCTCAAGGGCAGCGGCAAGGTCGCCTTTGCCAACCGGCAGGGCGGCTTTTATCATGCCCGGGTCGCCAACCAGATCAGCTTTGAGAAGATACTGCGCGGGAATCCCCACAGGAGTTTTGCCGTCAATTTCCGCTGTAAACCGTTCTGGTACCAGTCAAATGTGGAGAGCGTGACCTTGACCGCTTCCACCAGCACCATCACCAACCCCGGCAGCGTCTATTCCGAGCCGGTCATCACCGTGTATGGCAGTGGAGACATTACGCTCATGGTGGGAACAGACATTGTGGAGTTGGAGGGAATATCGGGAAGCATCACGCTGGATTCGCAGATCCATGAAGCCTACTCCGGCACGGCTAGCATGAACAGCGCCATGAGTGGAGAGTTTCCCGTTCTTAAGCCCGGCCAGAACGCCATCAGCTGGACGGGCGATGTGACGAAGGTCGAAGTGAAGCCAAACTGGAGGTATCTGTAAATTTTTCCGCCTGTCCCATAGACATATTGACGCTCATCTATGCGTATGCTATAATACATTCACATAGATGATAATCTATATGTCGGGAGTTGAGCGTATGGTTGAAATGGATGTATCGCTGATCTGCAAGGCGCTGGGCGACAGCAATCGCCTGCGCATCGTGAGGGCGCTTCTGGAGGGTGAAATGTGCGCCTGCCGCCTGCTGGAGCAATTCAGCATCACCCAGCCCACACTGTCGCATCACATGAATGTGCTGTGCGACTGCGGCCTGGTCAACGTTCGTAAGGAAGGGAAATGGAGCCACTATTCACTGAACTGCGAAACGCTGACAGCCTTTCGCCAGTTCATCGACGGCCTCGTGTGCCGCTGTGCACAGGACGGTGAGGAGGTCGTAAAATGAGCGTGTGGCAATTTGTTCAGGATCAGGTGTTGGGCATGCGGTGGCTCAACACGCTGATCAATCAGCTATTGACCGCCGTTGGACTGGATACGCAGTCCCGTATTGGCGGCAGCGTGCAGTTTTTCCTGTATGACGTGCTCAAGATCACCGTGCTGCTGTGCCTGCTGATCTTCCTGATTTCATACGTGCAGAGCTATTTTCCGCCGGAGCGCAGCAAAAAGATCATGGGCCGCTTTCACGGCTTGTGGGCCAACTGTGTGGCGGCGCTGCTAGGCACGGTCACGCCGTTTTGCTCCTGCTCGTCGATTCCGCTGTTCATCGGTTTTACCAGCGCGGGTCTGCCGCTGGGCGTGACGTTTTCATTTCTGATTTCTTCGCCTATGGTAGATCTGGGCAGCCTCGTGCTGCTCATGAGCATATTCGGCACAAAG
>CALVVZ010000251.1 GCA_944364075.1 uncultured Clostridia bacterium | reverse complement strand
CAAAGCCGTCGGATACGAATGAAAGTCGGAGGGGCTGCGGCCCCTCCGACACCTCCCTGAGGTTTTTTGACAGTCTGAGACGGTACGCAGAAGCGTTCCGTCCCCGTCTTACCGAAGTATTTCAGCCCAGACGCATCAGCCGGGCTACCGCGCCCAGGGCCGGCAGTTCAAAGGGCGGCACGCCCGCAACGCCGGCCAGCTGCAGCACCAGCACCGTAACGCCTACAACGGCCACATACAGCGCAAACCAGTTCAGGGAAATCTTCTGGATCAGGCGCAGCATGAACCGGATGGCCAAATAACCGCTGACCGCAGCTACCGCCATGCCTACCACCGTGGGCACTAGCGACAGCTCCGCCAGATACCCCATCTCGATGGCGTCCTTTCCTTCAAATAGCAGGCTTCCCAAAATGGCCGGCGCGCTCATCATGAAGGCGAACTTCGCCGCCGCTTTCCGCTCCAGGCGGGTACACAAACCGCCTGTCATGGTAGAGCCGCTGCGGCTCACGCCGGGCAGCAGCGCCACCGCCTGCATCACACCCATGGCAATGGCATGCTTCATGCCAGGCTTCGCCGCGCGGCGGATATTCTTGCCGCTCATCCATTCCGCCACCAGCAGGAATACCGCCGTCAACAGGAAACTCGCACCCAGGAACCAGCCCGTGAAGAACTGTTCCACCAGATCGTTGAACAGCAGCACCACTACCAGCGCGGGGATCGACGCCACAATCAGCAGCAGCAGCAAGCGGGATCTGAAGGGGTTTTTCAAAATTCCCCACCAGTCCTTCCAGAACACGATCAGCACTGCCAGCAGCGTACCCGCATGCAGCAGCACGTCCAAAACGATATAGCTGCCCGTGGCCGCTTCAGCGTCGGAAATGCCCATGAGCATCCGCGCAAGAATCAAGTGTCCGCTGGAGGAAACCGGCAAGAATTCGGCCAGGCCCTGCACCAGGCCCAGCACCGCCGCCTGAAATACGTTCATCTTTTACCCTCCCTATACGATCCGACTCGGGCGGTCCCGCCCGCCTAGGCATTATAGCATGTTTGCCGCGGCATTGTCATCCCATTGCGGGAAAGTTTCCACGCGCGCATGGGAAATCGGTCTTTCCAGTGTCCACGCAGCTTGACGGAAAATGCCCGGAAAAACCGATTTTCCCCCTTGACAAGGTGCCCGCGGGGCTTATACAATGTGATTTGTGTGTTTCGTACGTCTACCGAAGGTAAAGGAGCGTTAACATGTCAGCGAAGTACGTTTTCGTAACCGGCGGCGTAGTCTCCTCCCTGGGAAAGGGAATCACCGCGGCTTCCCTGGGCCGTCTGCTGAAAGCCCGCGGCTACAAGATTTCCATGCAAAAGTGCGATCCCTACTATAATGTGGACCCCGGCCTGCTCAGCCCCCTGCAGCATGGCGAAGCCTTTATCACCGACGACGGCGTAGCCGCCGACCTGGATCTGGGCCATTATGAGCGCTTTGTTGACGAAAACCTCCGGGGCGAAGCCAGCGTAACTACCGGTAAAATCCACAAGCGGATCATGGAAAAGGAACTGCGCGGCGATTATAAGGGCGGCACCGTACAGGTCATTCCCCATGTAACCAACGAAATCAAGGACCGCATCCGCGCTGCTGCAGAAAACAGCGGTGCAGACATCGCTATTATCGAAATCGGCGGCACGGTGGGCGATATGGAGTCATCTCCCTACCTGGAAGCTATTCGCCAGCTCAAGTGGGAGTTGGGTCCCCATGACACCTGCTTTATTCATGTGACGCTGCTCCCCTACATTTCCGTGGCCGGCGAGATGAAGACGAAGCCCACCCAGCACAGCGTCAAGGCACTGCGCTCCATCGGTATTCAGCCGGACGTGATCGTCTGCCGCACGGAGATCCCCATTACCACGGAAGCCAAGGACAAGATTGCCCTTTTCTGCAACGTCAAAACCGGCAACGTGGTTCAAAACGCAGACGCTCCCACCCTGTACGAGGTTCCGCTGATGCTGGAAAAGGAAGGCCTGGCGGACATCGTTTGCCGCGAACTGCACCTCCAGCCCGATCATGTGGATCTCAACGATTGGAAGGAATTGTCCCAGCGCTACCTGACCCCCACCCGCTCGGTGAAGATCGCGCTGGTCGGCAAATATGTGGAACTGCATGACGCCTACCTGTCCGTAGCGGAAGCGCTGACCCATGCGGCCATCGCCCATCACGTGGAGGTCAAGCTTACTTGGCTAAGCAGCGAAGAAATCTCCGCCGCCAACGCCGAAGGCCAGCTGCAGGGCTATGACGGCATCATTGCGCCCGGCGGCTATGGCGATCGTGGCGCGGAAGGCATCGTTGCCGCGGCCTCCTATGCGCGGACGCACGGCGTGCCTTTCTTCGCCATTGGCTACGGCATGCAGCTGAGCGTAGTGGCGGCGGTCCGTGACCTGTTGGGCGTCAGCGACGCCAATTCCACCGAGGTTGATCCCCTCACCGCCCATCCCGTGGTACGTATTCCTCAGGAGCGGGTCACGGTAAACGACAGCAGACAGGCCGCCCGTATGGGCCGGCAGGCCGTGCTGCTCCAGCCCGGCCTTGCCCGGGATATCTATGGCGCGGATCAGGTGTCTGAGCGTCACGGCAACCGTTATGAGATCGATGCTTCCGTGGTAGACGCGCTGGCAGCAAAGGGCCTGCGCTTCACCGGCTTCAGCGCGGAAGGAAACTTCCCTGAAGTGTTCGAAGTGGCGGAGCATCCCTTCTACCTGGGCGTGATTTATCATCCCGAATTCATCTCCCGGCCCAACAAGGCGCATCCGTTGTTTGTCGCTTTCCTGGGCGCGGCGCTGAAATAAAATCTTGATGAGACAACCGGCGGCAGGGTCTTTCTGCCGCCGGTTGTCAGCATATCAGAGGAATTTGCTTCATTGTTTTTGCAAGTTTTGTATGCATTCTTGCAGATACAAAAGGTTTCGCGCCTGCGGGCGCGACCAAAGGGCTTTCCGATCGCCCTTTGGAAACCTTCGGTCCTCATACGCTATGAAATACTTGCAAGTTTGGGAACCTAAAGCTTCATTTTTCTTGCGGTTCCATGAAAAAAAAACGTGCCTTTTTCAACAGTCTGACGCTGTGGCAGGTGGTACTGCCGCAGCGTCAGACTGTCAAAAAACCCCGGGGAGGCGTCGGAGGGGCCGCGGCCCCTCCGACTTCTATTCGTATCCGACGGCTTT
>CALVVZ010000250.1 GCA_944364075.1 uncultured Clostridia bacterium | reverse complement strand
GGTTTCGCGCCTGCGGGCGCGACCAAAGGGCTTTCCGGTCGCCCTTTGGAAACCTTCGGTCCCATACGCTATGAAAATCCTGCAAGTTTGGGAGCTTGAAGTTTCACTTCTCTTGCGTCTGTATGAAAATACATGCTTTTTTCAGCAGCCTGAGTCGGAAGGGCTGAAGCCCCTCCGACTTCCATTCGTATCCGACGGCTTTGCCGGCGGGGCGGGTTGTTGATTTTGCTTGCAAAATCAATTCCTTACACCTTCAGACGACCTCTGGTTGGCCGAAGGTGCTTCCTTGAAAAAAGTGGGGTTACCCACTTTTTCGACACGCTGCGCGCCCGTAAAAACACGGGCGCTTTTTCCTTGGAGAATCGTAACAAATTTGGAAAACCCTTGTCTTTTTGCGAATACACATTATAATGTAGGTTGATTCTTCAAAAAGATGCAGCAAGGAGCGTAGTCATGTCATGAAGAAAAGCATTCGCATCACCAGGCCGCAGGTGGCGCTCTGCCTTGTAGCGGTTCTTCTGCTGGCCTGCGGACTGGCGGCATATTATCTGGACACCCTGCGCAATGAGTCCACCTATGCCTATATAGGCAGGCACAGCTCCGGCGTAGGCCAGCTCACCGCCACTCCCGTCACGCAGACCTTCGTCGTTACCGAGAACGCCATGACCGCAGTGGAAGTTATGTTTTCCAACTATAATGAGCGTGTGGATACCGGCACCCTGACCCTGACGCTGACCGATGAAAACGGAAACGAAGTCGCCCGGCAGGATTATTCGGTAGCGGGACTGAAAAACAACGCTTTCATTACGTTGCCCCTGGACGCCCCTGCCTCGGACTCCGCGGGAAAAACCTACACCCTCAGCGCCACCAGCGATTGCCTCCAGGCAAAGGGCGTTACCCTGCGCATGGGGCCGGTCAATGCCGACGCTCCCGCCGGAACACTGACGCTCCAGGATAGAACAACCGACACGGAAAACGCGCTGAACATGCGCACGCTGCACAGCCTGACCGTCTACGGCTGGCAGGGATGTTATACGCTCATAGCCCTTGCGCTGTGCTGTTTGGCCTGTTTGCCCCTGGCCGGAAAGGAGAAGACCCATGCGTAAGCAAATGCGATGGTTGCAATGGTTGTTGCTGCCCGTGGTGGTGGCAGCGGTCATGTTCGCAGTGGAGGGCCTTTGCAATGCGCGGTTGCTCACCCTCCCTCAGGAGCAACGCGGTGAGATTGCCCTGGACCTGTCCCAGTTTTCGGTGACGGTTTCGGAGGAAAGCGGGTTCGCCAGCGAACTCACCGAGGAAGGGCTGTATCTGCCCATGGGCGCGGTTCGCCTGGATCTGGACTGGAGCGGCTATATCCGGCAGCTGCGCCTGTCCGGTACCGTATACAGCGACACCGCTTATACGGTGCAATGCACCCTGCCCAATGGCTCGGTCAAGAGCCTTTCCAGCATGTATGTCTCTGCCCTGGGCGCCGACAATATCCAGATCGGCCAGGAGGTCACGCATCTGCGGATCTCCATGGATATGGGCGATCTGACGCTGAGTTCCCTGGTGGCGGATAATACCGCCCGGCTGAACCCTGTACGCATGCTTTTCAGCGGGCTGTGCGCCGCTGCGGCGTATCTGCTGTGGGCGCTGCGCAAATTGATCGGCAAGAAGCCGGAATACGCCTTCCTGATTGTGGGACTTTGCTGCGGCGTTTTTCTGGCCTCTGCCATGCCTGCCGTGACTGCACTGTCCTATGACGATCAAATCCATTTTGCCAACGTCTGGAACCTTTCCTTCGGTAACAACGCGCGCGTCTGCGCCTCTTCGGACAACCTGGCCGCGCTCAGCTGGACAACCGCCAAGGGCGACTCCTTCGTCTATGCCCAGGACACCTACGCGGACTATCTTCGCCTGGTGGAGCAGCTGGATTCGCCCATATCCTCCACGCTCTCCGAGTCCTCCAGCGCCACCCGCGAACAGTGGACGCTCACCGATACCGGTTATGTGACCCAGGCGCTGGGCATGGCCCTGGCCCGTTGGATGGGCTTGCCCATCCATATGCAGGTCATTGCCGCGCGGCTGGGCAATGTCCTGGGCTATATGCTGCTGTGCTTTGCCGCGCTTCATTTCCTCAAGCGTTTCAAGCTGACCTTTGCCGCCATTGCGCTGATGCCCACGCCCATTTTTATGGCAAGCAATTTCTCCTATGACCCGCTTTGTATGGGGCTGTGCCTGCTGGGTTCGGCGCTGATGGTGGACGCCATGCTGGACCGTGAAACGCCCATCAGCTGGCAGCGGCTGCTGGTCATCTTTGTCAGCCTGGTCCTGGCCAGCAGCATTAAGGCCGTCTACGCCCCCTTGTTGCTGCTGATGCTGCTAATGCCCGCAAGCAAATTTGCCTCCAGGAGTCAAGCCGTATACGTCAAGATCGTCAGCCTGGCGCTGACGCTGGTAGCCATGGGCGGCATTCTGCTGGATATTTCCGGCGACATCAACGTCATTCAGGATAGCCGCGGCGACGGCGCGGATTCCGCCGGTCAGATCGCTTTCATTCTCTCCCATCCGTTCACCTACTTCGGCTACTTTATCTCCGCCCTGTGGAATAATTTCCAGCAGTACCTGCTGAATTCCCCCCGCCTGACCTGGGCATATCTGGGCTCCTGCAGCGGTATCTGGGCGACGTTCTCGCTGATGCTGCTGTTCTTCACCTTCTATACGGATAACGACGCGGCGCTCTCCCAGCGGGTAAGCTGGCAGCAGCGCATCGGCATCCTGCTGGTGGCCGGCATCACCACGGGGCTGATGTTCACTGCCATGTACGTGGGCTTCTCCGCAGTGGGTTCCAGCAGCTTTGGCGGCGTGCAGGGCCGGTATATGCTGCCCATTCTGCCGCTGCTGGCGCTGCTGCTCAGCCCCAACGGCGTCAAAAACGCCATGGATAAAACCGGCTGGCACCTGGTTTTCTCCATAAGCAATCTGTTGATCCTAATGGCCACCTGCTACCAGCTGGTGCTGGTAAACCTGATGATGTAAGCATCAAGGAAATACGCGGAAGGGAAATACCGTCATGACCCATTGTTTTGCCGTGTGCGCCTACAAGGACAGCCCTTTTCTACCGGAGTGCCTGGACTCCCTGCGGGCGCAGGAACGCCCCTCGCCCATCCTGCTGTGTACCGCCACCCCTTCCCCCTACCTGGAGCGGCTGGCCGAGGAATACAGCGCC
>CALVVZ010000249.1 GCA_944364075.1 uncultured Clostridia bacterium | reverse complement strand
CAAAGCCGTCGGATACGAACGAAAGTCGGAGGGGCTGCGGCCCCTCCGACACCTCCCTGGGGTTTTTTGACAGTCTGAGGCCTGCGGCGGATATTCCGTCGCAGGCCATGCAATTTACTCCACATATTGCCATTTTTCCACATGGAACGCGCCCCGGGTGAGCAGCCGCAGGGTAGGTATCACCGGTAGGCTCATGAAGCTCAGGGTCATGAAAGGATCAATGCCGGGATTGACGCCCTGGCGCTGGGCTTGCGCCCGGGCTTCATTCAGGGCGGTATTCACATCAACGAGCGGCGCGTCGCTCATCAGCCCCGCCACGGGCAGCGGCAGCTGCGCCGTAATGCGGCCGTCCGCCACCACCACCATGCCGCCGCCCAGGCTGCGCACATGGTTCATTGCCAGCGCCATGTCCGCCTCCGAAGCGCCTACGGCAATAAGGTTGTGGGAATCGTGAGCAATGCTGGTGGCCACCGCGCCCCGCTTCAGCCCGTAACCCTGAACATAGCATACCCCCAGATGCCCGGTATTCCGGTGCCGCTCGGCTACAGCCATTTTGAGAATGTCCTTTTCCGTGTCAATGCCCTGGGCGTGGCCCAGATCCCGGGTAACGATCTGGCCGGGAATCATGCCGATGAGCGGCAGGGGCTTGTCCGCGCACAGGGCCTGGGGCGTCACGGAAGGCATGTGGAAGGTATTGTGTACCTGCCGCAGCAGCTCCTCCTCCACCTCGGGCTCGGACACCTGCGCCTGCTGGCCGTCCCAGACCAGCGCGCCGCGCTTGAACACCATGCGCACCCGGAAGCTGCGCAGATCGTCCAGTACCGCAAAGTCAGCCAGGTACCCGGGGGAAATGGCGCCTTTGTTGTTCAGCAGGAAATAGCGGGCGGCATAGTGGGTAGCCACCTTCACCGTCAGCAAGGGGTCCGCGCCCATTTCCACGGCCCGACGGGCGATGTAGTCAATGTGCCCCTTTTCCAGCAAATCCGCGGGGTGCTTGTCGTCGGAGCTGAACATGCACCGGGAGGCGTACTGCTGGGTGAGCAGGGGCATAAGCGCTTCCAGGTTATGCGCGGCGGTGCCCTCCCGAATCATGATAAACTGCCCCTTGCGCAGCTTCTCCAGCGCGTCCTCGAAGGTGGCGCACTCATGGTCGGAGTATACCCCCGCGGACATGTAGGCGTTGAGTTGCGCTCCGTTCAAGCCTGGAGCGTGACCGTCGATCTTCTTGTGATGGGCCTGGGAAACCACGATTTTTTCAATGGCGGAGGTATCCCCGGCAATAACGCCGGGATAGTTCATCATTTCTGCCAGCCCCAATACCCGGGGATGGTCGAAGTATGCGTTGATGTCCCGCCAGGTCAGTTCCGCGCCGCTCTCGTCCACCGGGGCGGCCGGCACGCAGGAAGGGAGCATAAAGTGTACGTCCATGGGCAACCCCTGGGTTGCCTGGAGCATGTAGTCGATGCCCTTCACGCCGCACACGTTGGCGATTTCGTGGGGGTCGGTGATGACCGTGGTGGTGCCGTGGGGCAGCACCGCCCGGGCAAACTCCGCCGGCGTGACCAGGGAGCTTTCCAGATGTATATGGGCGTCAATGAATCCGGGTACGACGATTTTGCCGGTAACGTCGTATTCGGTTTCCCCGGCATATTCCCCCATGCCCACTACCAGGCCGCCTACCACGGCGATGTCTCCGTGGCACAGCTCGTTGGAAAACACATTCACATAGGTGGCGTTTTTCAGTACCACGTCGGCTTTTTCTTCGCCCAGGGCTACGCGGATCATGCGCTGTTTCTTCTTCACCTTGCGGTTGATGCGCTCCACCCGGGTTTTGCTTTCGTCCAGCATGCCTGCGCCTCCTTGCCCTCCTGCTTCCGGCAGGATTTTTCTCTATATTATATGCGCTTTTTCCTTTGGGCACAAGCGTTTTTTCCCCCGGAACTGGAAAAGCGCCTGGGTTTATGGTACACTGATGCCTGTTATCCCATGCAAGGAGTTGAAGGAAGAAATGAATCAACGCGACTTAGCCGAACTGCGCCGCCGCCTGAACCCGGACCGGCGCAATCCCACCCTGCTGTGCGGCTGCTACCTCACCGGGGACGGCCGGGTGATCTCCAGCTTTGCACAGCCCATCGGCAGCATGCCCCAGGAGGAAAACGAAAAATATATGGCGATTTTTAAGCGCTGCCTGTCCGGTACCGCGGGGCAGAACCTGCTGCCCGTGGACTTTTCCGCCGGTCAGGAGGAAAGCGGCGAGGAGTACCGCCTGCTCGCCCGGCTGTGCGACAGCGCCCTGGGGGACGAGGACGCCGTGGGCGCCTTCTATCAGCGGATGATCGCCTACGCCCAGGCGGAGTTCGCACACAGGGCGCAATCCGTACAGGAGCAGCAGGCCGCGGACAATTATCTGGTGCTTCTCCTGCACGACGGCTACGACGTCCCCTACCGCGACGGCAACGGCGAGCTTGACCGGGAGCAGTCCGCTTCCGTGTTCAACTATGTGCTCTGCGCCCTGTGCCCCGTCAAGCAGGCCAAGCCCGCCCTGCGCTATGTGGCCGCCCAGAGCCAGTTCCACAGCCGGGAAGACGATTGGGTGGTGGGCATGCCGGAGCTTGGCTTCCTCTATCCCGCCTTTGAGGAGCGGAGCGCCAACGTTCACCGGGCGCTGTACTATACCCGGGACGCGGGAAACCTCCACGAGGACTTCCTCCGCCTGGCCTTCGGCGCACAGCCGCCCATGAACGCCGACGAACAGAAGCAGACCTTCCAGGCGATCCTCCAGGAAAGCCTAAAGGAGGAGTGCAGCCTGGACGTGGTGCAGACCGTTCACGAAACCATCAGCGGCATGCTGGAGGAACGCAAGGCGGACAAAACCGCCGAGCCCCTGACCCTCTCCGCGCCGGAAATGAAAAAGGTGCTGGAGGAATGCGGCGTCAGCCAGGAGAAGGCCGCCGCCTTTGAGGAAAACTATACCGCCTCCTTTGGCGACCGGGCGGAGCTGCCAGCGGTGAACATGGTTTCCAACAAATTCCGGGTGAGCACCCCCGCGGTCAACATTCAGGTGGACCCGGAGCACGCCGGATTGATCGAAACGCGCATGATTGGCGGCCGCCGGTATATTCTCATCATGGCGGACGGGGATGTGGAGGTCAACGGCGTGAAGGTATACGAGGCGCCGGGGGAATAAGCAACGCGCCGTGCCGGGAAAGACGTT
>CALVVZ010000248.1 GCA_944364075.1 uncultured Clostridia bacterium | reverse complement strand
CCCCTGTGAGTTGTCTCACAGAGGCGACTGTCTGGAGCTGATAACCAGATTCGAACTGGTGACCTCATCCTTACCAAGGATGCGCTCTACCTGCTGAGCTATATCAGCGTGCGTGAATAATTATGCTGTCAACCCGCATGGAGCATATCCTTACCAAGGATGCGCTCTACCTGCTGAGCTATATCAGCGTGCGTGAATAATCATGCTGTCATCCTGCATGGAGCATATCCTTACCAAGGATGCGCTCTACCTACTGAGCTACATCAGCATACGGCGTGACAACGGTAGTATATTACCACACCACGGCGAAAATTGCAAGCACAAATTTTGCAATTTCTGGTTTTTTTATGGGACTGCGCATTGGCTCAGTCACGGCGGGCGGCAGGAGCCGGGAAGAGGGCGCGCTTTGCTGCGGCGGCCCCTGCGCCGTTGGTGAATGTATCTTCTTTGTATGAAGGATTGACTTTTTTCCCTGCAAGCCCTTATAATTCACTTTATACCCATAACACGAGGAGGCGGCGAAATGGCGAAGCTGACCATTGTCAAGGATCTGTGCAAGGGCTGCGGCCTGTGCGCGGACGTATGCCCCAAGGGTCTGCTTGCGCTGAGCAAGCATATTAACGCCCGGGGCTATCATCCCATTGCCATTGAGGAGCAGGAGAAGTGCATCGGTTGCGCGTTTTGCGCGCGGATGTGTCCGGACGCGGTAATTACGGTGGAGAAGTAAGGAGGACTGCCCCATGGGTCAAAAAATGCTTATGAAGGGGAACGAGGCGATCGCTGAGGCGGCCATCCAGGCCGGGTGCCGTTTCTTCTTCGGCTATCCCATCACCCCCCAGAATCAGATACCCGAATATATGTCCAAGCGCCTGCCTAAGCTGGAGGGCGGCTGTTTCCTGCAGGCGGAGAGCGAAGTTGCGGCCATCAATATGATCTATGGCGCGGCGGGCGCCGGCGGGCGCTGCATGACCAGCTCTTCCTCCCCGGGAATTTCCCTGAAACAGGAAGGTATCAGCTATATTGTGGGCGCGGAGCTGCCCTGCGTGATTGTGAACATGGTGCGCGGCGGCCCTGGCCTGGGTTCCATTCAGCCCGCCCAGAGCGACTATTATCAGTCCACCCGTGGCGGCGGCCACGGTGATTACCGCATGCTGGTGCTGGCGCCTTCCTCCGTGCAGGAGGCCGTGGAGTTGACCCAGAAGGCCTTCGACCTGGCGGACAAATACCGCAACCCCGTGCTCATCATGGGCGACGGCCTCATCGGCCAGATGATGGAGCCTGTGGAAATGCCCGACTATCAGCCTGACCCCACCCTGCCCGAAAAGACCTGGGCGGCCACCGGCTGGAAGCCCGGCTGCGGCCGCGAGCGGGCCATCATCAACAGCCTGTACATTGACCCCAGCGCCCTGGAAAAGCATGTAAACAAGCTCTACGCCAAGTACGCGGTGATGGAGCAGACCGAATGCCGCTGGCAGGAGGAGCTTACCGAGGATGCGGACTATGTGCTGGTCGCCTATGGCACCACCGCCCGCATTGCTCGCTCGGCCATGCGCAAGCTCCGGGACAAGGGCATCAAGGCCGGGCTGATCCGGCCCATTACCCTGTGGCCCTTCCCCAGCGCGCCCATTCAGGCCGCCGCGGCCCACGCCAAGTGCTTCCTGACCGTGGAAATGTCCATGGGGCAGATGGTCGACGACGTGCGCCTGGCGGTGAACGGCGCCAAGCCCGTACACTTCTTCGGCCGCACCGGCGGCATTGTGCCCACCGTCCGCGAGATCGTGGAGCAGGTGGAGCAGCTGGCAAAGGAGGGGAAATAACATGGCCATTGTTTATGAAAAAACCAAAATGCTCACCGACAAGCCCCTTCACTACTGCCCCGGCTGCACCCACGGCATCATTCACCGCCTGGTGGCCGAAGCCATTGACGAGCTGGGCTTGCAGGACAAGGCCATCGGCATTGCGCCCGTAGGCTGCGCGGTGTTTGCCTACGACTATTTCAACTGCGACATGATGGAGGCCGCCCACGGCCGCGCTCCGGCGGTGGCCACGGGCTGCAAGCGCGTGCGCCCCGATAACCTGGTGTTCACCTACCAGGGCGACGGCGACCTGGCTTCCATTGGCGCGGCGGAGATCACCCATGCCGCCACCCGCGGCGAGAAGATTACCGCGATCTTCGTCAACAACGCCATTTACGGCATGACTGGCGGACAGATGGCGCCCACCACCCTGCCCGGCCAGGTGACCACCACCAGCCCCTACGGCCGGGACCCCGCCCTGTGCGGCTATCCCATCCGTATGAGCGAAATGCTGGCCACCCTGGATGGTCCGGCCTATATCGCCCGGGTTTCCGTCCACGACGTGAAGCACATCATGGAGGCCAAGAAGGCCATTAAAAAGGCCTTTGAAATACAAATGGCGGGCAAGGGCTTCACCCTGGTGGAGGTGCTCTCCACCTGCCCCACCAACTGGGGTATGACTCCTCAGGAGGCCCTCAAGTGGCTCCAGGAAAAGATGATTCCCCAGTATCCCCTGGGCGTGAAAAAGGAGGTGGAGTGACATGGAAGCGCAGTTCCTTGTGGCAGGTTTCGGCGGACAGGGCGTGCTGCTCATCGGACAGCTGCTGGCAAAGGCCGCCATGCACGACGGCATGAACGTGAGCTGGATGCCCTCCTACGGCCCGGAGATGCGCGGCGGCGAAGCCAACTGCGCCGTGGTGGTCAGCGACGAACCCATCGGTAGCCCCCTGGTCACCGAGCCGCCCATTGCCGTGCTCATGAACAAGCCCAGCCTGAAAAAGTTTGAACCCGCCATGGAGAAGGGCGGATTGCTCCTGTACAATTCCTCCCTGATTGACGAGCCGCCCACCCGGGAGGACGTAACCGTGGTGGCCGTGCCCTGCAACGACATTGCCGAGCAGCTGGGCAACAGCCGCACCGCCAATATGGTCATGCTGGGCGCGATCATCGAGCGCACGGGGGTTGTTTCCATCGACAGCGCCATGGAGGCCCTAAAGGCCACCTTCGGCCCCAAGAAGGAGCACCTGCTGCCCATCAACCGCCAGGCCATGGAAGCTGGTGCGGCGGCGGCACGGGGCTAAGCTTTTGAATGATGTTCACGCAAATGAGCCGCATCGCCGGTATGCCGGCGATGCGGCTCAGACTGCTGAAAAAGGAACTTGCCTCACTGTTTTTGCAAGTTTTGTATGTATGCTTGCAGATACAAAAGGTTTCGCGCCTGCGGGCGCGACCAAAGGGCTTTCCGATCGCCCTTTGGAAACCTTCGGTCC
>CALVVZ010000247.1 GCA_944364075.1 uncultured Clostridia bacterium | reverse complement strand
CAGGTCGTTGGCCACGTCCAGCCGCCAGCCGTCAATGTCAAAATGTTCTACCCAGTACCGGCCCACATCGCAGAAATATGCGCAGGCCGCGGGGTAGGAAAGATCGGTCTTGGGCATCTGCGCCACGTAGGAGAAGCAGGCATAGGTAGGCGCTTCCCCCGGCGCCGGGTACCTGGGATGCTCCGGCAGGCGGTAAAACCACCGGTAGTAAGGCGAGCGCTTGCCCTGGGCCAGCACATCCTGAAAGAAGGGATGCCGGGCGCTGATGTGATTGAACACGCCGTCCAGAATCACGCGCATACCCCGGGCATGCGCGGCGTCTACCAGCAGCCTTAGCTCCTGGTCAGACCCGAAGCAAGGGTCCACATGATAGTAATCCAGGGTATCGTATTTATGATAGTGTCCGGCTACAAAGATGGGGTTGAGATACACGCAGTCACAGCCCAGTGCGTTAATAGCTTCCAGGTTTTCCCGGATTCCGCGCAGCGTTCCTCCCAGCTGGGACTCGCAAGGCTGCCCCTGCCAGGAGGCATGGACGGGTTGTCCCGAGAGATAGCTGGCAGCAGAGGCGTAACTGTCGGGAAAAACCTGGTATACTACCGCATCCGCAGCCCAGGATGGCACCTCCAGGCGGTCAGCACGATGATTGTAGGCAAATTGAAAGCCGTCGGAGCGTTCTGCGTCTGCCGTTTCCTGAAACACGCCGCCGATGAAATAGGCGGTTTTTTCTCCGTCGCATAGCTCAAAGTAATAGGCTATACGGTCCAGAGTGGTAGTCAGCCGCGCCTCGAACCAATCGGTTACGGTATCGGTATACCGCTTTTCCATGGGCATACGGTGGTAATCCATGGGACCCATGACCGCCCTGTCCGCATACCAAAAGGCGCAGGCAGTCAAATCTCCAGCCTGGGCGCGTAGGCGGAAAACATAGTGCGTGTCATCCAGGGCAAAGGCGTATTCGCTTTCGGGTCTGTGAAAAATCGCTGCGTAATGCATAAGCCCTATCCTTTCACCGAACCAGCAGCAATGCCGGCCACATAATATTTTTGTAATCTGATAAACAGCAGCACAATGGGAAGCGCCACCACCACCGCTCCGGCGCAGAAAACCGTATAGTAACGGTAGATATTGGCTTTATCCACCATGGTATATAGGCCCTTGGCCACGGTGTAACGGCTGTAATTATCTTTCATGATAACCGAAACAAAAATAAAGTCAACCCATGGAGCGATAAAAGCATTGATGGCAATATTGGCTACAATGGGCTTGCTGTTGGGGAGAATAATCTTCCAGAACACCGTATGCCGGGTCGCGCCGTCCAGAATGGCCGCTTCGTCCAATGATTTGGGAATGGTGTCAAAAAATCCCTTGGCAATGTAATAGTTCATAGCCGCGCCGCCGGAGTACACCAGAATCAGCGCCAGGAGGGTCTGGTCCAGGCCCATGGCCTTAAGGAAATGGTATATGGCAATCATACTCATAAAGCCTGGGAACATGCCCAGAATCAGGGAAAGATTCATCAGCTTTTTTCGGGATGGAAAGCGCAGGCGGGAATACACATACGCCACCATCAGGCTCAGCACCGTAGTAATCAGGCAGGAGCAGCAGGCCACGAACAGCGTGTTGAAAAACCAGCGCGGGAAATCAAACAACGAGGTATCCGTAAACAGGCGGACATAGTTGTCCAGGGTATAGCTTCTGGGCAGTAGATAGGAAGTATACGCCCCGGGTTCTCCCCGAAAAGAGGACAAAATCAGCCAGGCCACCGGCAATAGCCAGAGTATGGACAAAACTGCCAGCAATCCGTGCAGCAAAACGGACAGGCGCAGATCGCGCCTTTTCCTGCTTCGGAACTTGCTCATTGAAACTGCTCCTCCCTTCGTATCGCGCCGGTACGGTTATAGACTGCCAGCGAGCAGGAGGACACTATCATAAAGATGAAAATGCCGATGGTGGAGGCCAGCGCGTAGTCGTGCTGATCCACCGTAAGTTTATACAGCCAAGTCACCAACAGATCCGTTTTGCCCGCCTGATAGTAGTCCAAGGAGAAGGGACCGCCCGCCGTGAGCAGGTAAATCACATTGAAGTTATTGATATTGGCCACAAAGGTAGTGATGGTAGCCGGCGCGGTCATGAAGACCATGTAAGGCAGCGTAATGGCAAAAAACTGCCGGAGCGGCCCCGCGCCGTCCATCTGCGCGCTCTCGTACAAATCCGTGGGGATGTTCATCAGCACGCCGCTGAAGGTGAGCATAGTATATGGAATGCCGATCCACATATTCACCACCACGACCACTGTACGCGCCAGCGCAGGGTCCGTGAGGAAGGGCAGCGGCGCGTCGATCCATCCCATTTCCATGAGCGCAACATTGATGGCGCCCTGGGGTTCCAAGGCCCGGGAGATGAGTAGCAGGCTGACAAATTGAGGTACTGCAATGGCGATCACGAAACAGGTGCGCCACAGCTTTTTCAGCCGCACCAGGCGGTGATTAATCACCGAAGCCAGCAACAGGCCCAGTATGTAATTGGTGAAGGTCGCCAGCACCGCCCACACCAGCGTCCATCCCAAAATACCGAAAAACGTGCGCGTCTTGACCTCGTTGCCCAGGAACACATCCGTGACGTTGGTCAGTCCCGTCCAGGTAAAAAGTTGTCCCGGCGGCTGATGATTGGCGTCAAAGTTGGTGAAGGCAATGAGAATCATAAACGCAATGGGCAGCGCCGTAAATAGCGCCAGGGTCAGCATAGGCAGAGAAAGAAGCGTCACATGAAAGCGTTCGTCCAACAGCGTCCGCATGTCCTCCCGAAAGCTGTTCACATGCCTGCCTTCCGCCACGCGGCGCTCCAGGGCGTAAGCGCTTTGCAGATTCAACCTCCACAAAACCAAGAACAGCGCAGCAGCCGCCAGACTCAGCACGCTGAAAAGCAGAATCAGCATGGAATTGTCCCCGGGAACACGCCGGTAAATCTGTGCCGCTTCATCCCATACCTTGCTCTGGGCAGAGGTGCCCAGGGTCGGAAACAACCGAAGGTATGGCCAGCCAAACCCGAAGAAAAAAAGAAAAAACATCCCTTCCAAAGCAAGGTAAAGCGTTCCCTTGACCCATTGCCCGTAGCGGAAGCAGCCCGCACCCATGAGCAGCGCCGATAATCGCGTCCATCCGTTGCCATGGCGCAGTATATCCGCCAGACGCTGGCGCCGATGCCTCATCCGTAACTCTCCTTTCCATGAAGCAAAGGGCTGTTCCGTCCCTGCGGAACAGCCCCCAGACTGTCAAAAAACCTCAGGGAGGTGTCGGAGGGGCCGCAGCCCCTCCGACTTTCATTCGTGTAAGCCGGCTTT
>CALVVZ010000246.1 GCA_944364075.1 uncultured Clostridia bacterium | reverse complement strand
GTCGGAGGGGCCGCAGCCCCTCCGACTTTCATTCGTATCCGACGGCTTTGCCGGCGGGGCGGGTCGTTAATACTTTAGATCTTCAGATGTATCATTTTGACCATCCGCAGTCGGTCAGAAACTGCCATGCAGACTTTTGTAGAAAGCAGAAGGCCGTTTTGGGGAATACCGCTATAGTAAGATTCATCCGCGAGGATCTTTGTATGGCTATTCACCTTTTTGGCCAGTTCTGTTGCCGAATCCACATGGAAATACATCTGCGCATCCGCATGGCCCACCTGCCTCATATATTTCTTGCGCATCATGGACATACCGCGCTTGCTCACGGCGTCAAAGACAACTTCTACCTCTCCGAATTGGCGGAGCATTTGGAGCATCCTCAGGACTTTGGCCTCCTCAAAATAGTGAAACAATCCGCTGGCGGTGACCAGAAGAGGAGCATCTGGCGCATCTGTGCGGATTTGCTTGATCCAGTTCTCGGTAAAGGCGTCGCCGGGGAGATAGATTTCCCGCTCAGGTTCCGGTAGGAGTTCCCGTCGGTATTTGATAACATGCGGCAGATCCACAGCATACCAGCGGGTCTTTCCATGATCGCACCGGTAATAGGACGTTTCAAGCCCGCAGCCAAGCTGAGCCACTACACCTCCGGGCCTGCGCCTTAGAAACGCAAGAATATAGCGGTCCATATTGGCGGATCGGGCAGCTGAGGCCAGCAAGGTGTACTGACTCTGACGAGCCTGCTTCAGCAGTTCAAGCGGCAGCTTCTTCCTTAGTTCCAGCGCCTTTTGGTCATATAAGATGTGCGGGCAATGTTCACTGGCATAGATTCTGCCCAGCATGGGGATGAACAGCGTATCTTCTATAATACCTAAATGTGGCATGACCATCCCTCCCGTTTTGTTGGATTACTTTCTGCCGACAAGCAGACGCGAAGATCCCAACATCATCATGGCGGCCCGCTGATGGGAGCCGAAAGCTTCTTGTGCAGTGTCGATGAGCCGAACGTCCTGATAGCCTATATCACGCAATTTTTGAGCAAAGCTTTCCATATTACCGTATAATTTCGGTTTCATATCATCGTTGAGGGCAAAGACCCCGCCTTTCTTCAGTACCCGCAGGGTTTCCAGCATCAGCTTATGCATATCGGCTCCCATGATATTGTGATAGACATAGTTACTGATAACTGCATCAAAGCATTCATCGGAAAAATCCAAATGCCTTGCATCGCCATGCAGGAAGATGCACCGGGACGCCGCACCTTCACTTGAGGCGTTCCTCTCACAAAGGGCTTTGCTGTAATTGTATACGGCGCCCCAGTAGTCCACGCCGGTGACCTTTGCTTCAGGCCATGTCAGAGCCGCACGAATCGCCAAAGCACCGGAACCGCATCCAACTTCCAAGAGGCTGCCTTGTCCGTCATAGTCCAGATGGGAGAGAACAACCCGGTGTACATGCTCCATCAGTCCTCCACCGCCAAAGGCATACTGCCTCCTGATCCAGGTAATCCAGATGAACAGGACTGCCTGCGTTGCCGCAATGAATGAGAATAACACGCCGAGTATCGTAATATGAAGCACGAAAAATGAGAGAACAGCTAGGATTACGGCAAGCGCCGTGATGCCTCCGATGATATAGAATACCGGAGTGGACATCCAGCTGCCATAATCCTCTCCATGAGTGCCGAGAATGATAGAAGTCTGCTTCTGTTTCATGAAAATCGTCTCCTTTCACGCCTGTTCCCCCATAAACAGCTTTATTCCTTAGCTCTAACGCTTTGGCGCGCACAATACACATTCAGCAGCATCATCAGGGTGAAGCTGACTGCAAACAAAATGGTGCCGATTTGGGATATGTATCGTTCCGATTACGATAAAATGGGGGATTTAAAGTGGCATCACTTCAAATCCCCCGTTCGCCATTGTAGCGGCGTGCTTTTACTGCAGCAACTCCGATTCCAGATCCTGCAGCATGATGTCCAGCGCCGTGATGCCGCCCTCGGCAGTGTACCATACGGCGGGATTGGCCAGATAGACGATGTTGCCGTTTTTATAGGCATCCGTGGTCATGACCAGTTCGTTTTCCATGATTTCCTGCGCGAGCTTTGCGCCTTCGGTCTGAATGGCAGCGTCGCGATCCATCACAAAGATGTATTCCGGCGCCTTTTCTACGATAAATTCAAACGACGCTTCATTACCATGTGTTGCCGTGTCAATCTCGGCATCCACGCCCACGTTAGTAAATCCGATCTCGCGGCCGATGATGGAGCAACGGCCATCGTTGCCCAGCACGTTGAATCCGCCACTGGTTACCAGACCGACGATTGCGGTTTTGCCATTGGCGAAGCTCTTCAGCGCCTCAATGCGCGCACCAAAGCCTTCAAAGAGCGCCGCAACTTCCTCTTCTTTGCCAAAGATGGAAGCGATCGTGTCTGCATTCAGGCGCGTCTGGGCCAGCGTTCCCTCGTCCGTGGTGGGAAGATAGACGACCGGCGCGATTTCGCTCAAGGTATCATAGGAGCCGCTTAGGCGCCCGCCGATAAAGATAATATCCGGCTCGCAGGCCATGACGGCTTCCATGTCCGCCGCCTTGATGGTGCCCAGGTTGGCGATGCCTTCGGCGGTTACAACGCTTTGCACGTACTCCAGAGAAGAGGACGCGGAACCGACCACACGGTCTTCAAGGCCAAGAGCCATCAGGATATCCAGCGAAGCCATATCCAGAATCGCAATGCGCTGCGGATCGTAGGGTACCGTCAGTTCAATGGACTCGCGGTTTCCGTCAAGCGCCTGGATGACGACGGTTTCAGGCGCGTTCTCCTGGGCAAAGGCCGATACGGCGGTCATCAGGCATAGTACAGACAACATCAAGGACAACAGTTTTTTCATGGGATACCACTCCTTTACACAAAGTACTGAAAGTTTGATATATATCAAGCCATATGGCTTAATATCAGTAGTAAATTGTCAAGGGCTTTCCTTCGATCTGCATGATCTCAAAATCCACGCTGTAGATGGAGGACAGCGTCTCTTTGGTCATAACCTCCTGTACGCGCCCGAACGCAGCGATTTTCCCATCCTTGAAGGCGCAGATATAATCGGAGTAAAACGCAGCATAGTTGATCTCATGCAGCACCAGAATGACGGTTTTGCCCAGCTCATCGCACATTCTTCGGACTATTTTCATCATGTTGGTCGCGTGATAGATGTCCAGGTTGTTGGTTGGTTCGTCCAGAAGAATATAGTCCGTATCCTGGGCGATGACCATGGCGATATACGCCCGCTGCCGTTGCCCGCCGGACAGCTCGTCAATGAAGCGGTCCTCAAATTCTTTTAACTCCATGTAGGC
>CALVVZ010000245.1 GCA_944364075.1 uncultured Clostridia bacterium | reverse complement strand
CCCCCTGGACCCCCTATACCCCCTTCAAACGGCCGAGGGTTCCCCCCGGACCCCCCTTGTGTCGCTAGGGGTACTTCCTCTTGCTTCTCGACCTTGCCCCTCGACCCCAGGAACCGCCACGGGCTCCACGTTGGGTTTTGGCCTTCGTCCGCCGCCAATCGGGAGCCGCAACGGGTACGCCCTGTTCACACTCCCTTCGCCGCAACACCTTCCGCCGCAAAATAGCCCTATGGCAGCGGTCCCTTGTCACCACTTCAAGGATAAACCGGAGTCAACACGCCGGGGGAGGGATCAGCTGCGCCAGGCTGGCCGTCACTTTGTGACGCCAGCCGCAGCGACAGTGGCCCTCCCGGGTACGCAGTAGACCCAGCTGGGCACGCCCCTGCGAGGCTAGCGGCGCACTGTTACTTAGCAACGGGGGGTCCGGGGGCGTCCATGAAACATGCACCCTTTGGACGCCCCCGGCGCCCTTTGGGTACTTTCCCGCGCGGGGAAAGTACCTCGTCCGCCCGCAGGCGGGCGAAACCTCTCACGAAAAACAGATTTCTTGTGGTTGGCAAGGGAAAGACCTCCTCTCTCTTTCTGTTCTGCTGAGGGTTTCGCCTCTGCGGAGGCGACCAAAGGGCTTTCCGATCGCCCTTTGGAAACCTTCGGTGCAGATGTGCGAAATCTGACACAAGAACAGATTCCTTGCGGAGGGCAGGGAAAGGGCCTTCCTCTCTTTTCCCGTTTCGCATGGTTTCGCCTCTGCCGAGGCGACCGTTCCCCCACTCCCCCACTACCTTTATGTCAAGGAGGACACTCCCATGGTTTCTCTACTGCTGGGCATCATCTACCTGGCCTTTATCAGCCTGGGCCTGCCGGATGCGCTGCTGGGCGCGGCCTGGCCGGTGATGTATCAGGAATTCGCAGTTCCCGTCTCCTATTCCGGCGGCATTTCCATGATTATCACCGCGGGCACCATCGTATCCAGCCTGCTCAGCGACCGGATAACCCGTCGCTTCGGCACGGGGCTTACCACCGCTGTGAGCGTGCTGCTTACCGCCGCGGCCCTGGGCGGCTTCTCCCTGAGCCACAGCTACCTGGCGCTGTGCCTGTGGGCCATCCCCTACGGCCTGGGCGCGGGCAGTGTGGATGTCTCCCTGAACAACTACGTGGCCCTGCACTATGCCAGCCGGCATATGAGCTGGCTGCACTGCATGTGGGGCATCGGCGCTTCCCTGGGGCCGTACATCATGGGCTATACCCTTTCCGGCGGGCAGAGCTGGAACATGGGCTACCGCACTATCGCCCTGATACAAATCGTCCTGACGGCGGCGCTGTTCCTGAGCCTGCCCCTGTGGAAGA
This sequence comes from uncultured Clostridia bacterium, assembly GCA_944364075.1. Classification (GTDB taxonomy): domain Bacteria; phylum Bacillota; class Clostridia; order Christensenellales; family Aristaeellaceae; genus Egerieenecus. The sequence goes on along the minus strand of CALVVZ010000245.1, from coordinate 2,002 downwards.
AGCGCACAAACGCCGCCGGGAACGCGGAAGCCGCCGGCAAACCCCTGTCCCTGGGCGAAATCATCCGCATCCCCGGGGCCAAGGAGGTCATGGTCACCTTCTTCTGCTACTGCGCCCTGGAACTCACCGCCAGCCTGTGGGCCAGCAGCTATCTGGTGCTGAACCGGGGCGTCGCCGAGGACGCCGCGGCCAGCTTCGCCAGCTTGTTCTTCCTGGGCATCACCGCGGGGCGGTTCGTCTGCGGCTTCCTGACCCTGAAACTCAACGATAAACAAATGATCCGCCTGGGGGAAGCCCTGACCCTGCTGGGCGTGCTGATTCTGTGGTTGCCCCTGGGCGGAACGGCGGCCTGCTGGGGCCTGGCCGTCATCGGCCTGGGCTGCGCGCCCATCTACCCTTCCATCATTCACAGCACCCCGGAGCACTTCGGCCCGGAACGCTCCCAGGCCATGATCGGCGTGCAGATGGCCAGCGCCTATACCGGCTCCTGCCTGATGCCTCCCGCCTTCGGCCTGCTGGCCAACCATGTGGACATCGGCCTGCTGCCGGTGTACCTGCTGGCGGTTCTGCTGCTCATGGCCGTGATGCACGAGCGGCTGCTGGTCAAGGCACGCCCCGGCGCGTAGGAGGCCGCTTTATTCGGGCATGCCCTGCAACAGCGGACTTTCCAGGGCGCAAATGTCCCGGAGCGGAATCCGCTGCCCTCCGGTGAGGATCAGCACCCCTTCGCAGTCGTCCACACGCCGGAGCTGTCCGGTGACGGTAAGATATGCGCCGCCGGCCTTGCGGGCGTCCCGCCGGAAATAGGTCACCGTGACCTCCGGTAGCTGGTGCAGGCGTTCCGACAGCAGGCGCTGCTTCCGATCCAGCAGCGCCAGGGCGTCCTCGCCAAGCAGTAGCTGCGGTTGCGTCAGCCTCCCGGTTTCCTCGATCACCGCCCCATAGCCCACCAGCGCCGCAAAGGGTGCGAACTGCGCGGCCCGGTCCTGCTGGGGCATGCGCGGGCGGGCGTGGGGCGCGGGGCGGGGCAGATGCAGGATGTCGGCATAGCGGTCTTGGGGATGCATGGAACTACCTCCCTTCCCGGGGCAGCGGCGCAAGCGCCTTGGTAAAGCAGATGATCCGGCCCGCCTCCGCAAAGCCCGCGGCCAGGTGGAAGCGGTAGCTCTCCTGGTTGGTCAGCTCACAGTCGCTGGCAAACTCCCGGCAGCCCTGTTCCGTGGCCCAGGCCTGGCAGGCTTCCAGCAGCGCCCGGGCGTACCCGCGCCGCCGGCAGTCCTCCCGGACAAAAATACCCTCCAGGTATCCCACGGGGCTGCTGGCCGTCCCTTCAACATAGTCGCGGCGGAGCTGACACTGGGCGAAGCCCGCGGGCTCCTGCCCATGGAACAGCAGGAAAAACTGCGCGTCGGACCGGGAGAGCAGCGGGGCAAACTCCTCCCGAAGCTCCTGAACGCTGTGATGGGGCCACAGGAGCGTGCCCAGGCGCGCAAGGCTTTCCAGGTCCGCGGAAGCGGCTTTTCGAATCATGGGGAAGAACCTCCTTTTTTTATGCTTTGTGACCGCCGATCTGCTGGTTTCGTTCCCGGGCGGTGGCGCCCTCCTCCAGGTTCATGCCCAGAAAAATGGCGTTGTTGCCGTATTTTTTCTTGATGGCCAGCAGGGTTTCCTGCACGCGCTTTTCCCGGGCCAGGGCTTCCTCCTGCGCCTGCCGGGCGGCATAGTCGGTGAACAGGTCCAGCTGCTCGTATCCGGCGGCCCGCTGCGTGCCCGCGGGAAAGGTCTGGCAGGCGGCGATGTTCAGCCGCCGCACCGTCAGCTCCGGGGAGGCGATGCGTTCAAAGAGCGCCGTGGCCGCGGCCACAAGCTCCCGGGCGGAGGAGGTGGGCCGCTCCAGGTTGACGGTGCCGTGGGCATGCCGGGGCACGGCGCGGCCGTAGTGGTCCATAACCGTCTCGCCCCGGTAGCGCGCCCGGGCCTCCGGGGAGGCCAGGTTTTCGAT
>CALVVZ010000244.1 GCA_944364075.1 uncultured Clostridia bacterium | reverse complement strand
GCCTGCCATTGGAGGCCTGGCGGCGGAAGGCATTGAGGTGGAGCTGGTACAGTTCTCCGACTTTGCTCTGCCCAACAACGCCCTGAACGGCGGCGACATCAGCATGAATGCATTCCAGCACCACGCTTATTTTGACAACGACGTGGCCACCAATGGCTATGACCTGCAGGTGCTGGCGGATACCTTCGTGATTACCATGAACCTGTATTCCCAGAAGTATGAGAGCATCGACGCGCTGACCGCCGCCGCGGCGGAAGGCGCGAAGCTTACCGTGGCCGTGCCCAATGACGCTACCAACTACGGCCGGGCGCTGCTCCTGCTGGAGGACGCGGGCCTGTTGACGCTTGGCGAGTATGAGGGTACTCCCAACGAGGAAAACATCACCGCCAGCCAGGTGGAACTGGTGCTGGTGAACGCGGCCATGACCTACCAGTACCTGGCTGACGTGGACGCGGCGGTCATCAACGGCAACTATGCCGCCAGCTATGGGGTGGATCCCGCCAGCGCCATTTACTATGAAACCATCGATTTGAGCGACAACCAGTTCACCTGCCTCATCGCCGTGCGCGCCGCGGATGCGGAGAATCCCACCTATCAGCGTATCGCGGAAGTTTTCTGCTCGGAAATCACCCAGGAAGTGATGGATACCACTTTCAAGGGCTTCTTCCAGTCCGCCTGGGCGGAAGCGGCGGCAGAGTGAGGCGGCAGGCATGCGAGAAGATTTACTGCAGCTGATCGGCGACCCGGAACGGGTCATTACGGAACAGATTGAGGACAAATATCTTTCCGATACCCTGGGCAGGCGGCGGGGAACCGCGGCGGCGCTGGTGTTCCCCTTGTCCACGGCGGAGGTTTCGGCGGTGATGCGCTACGCCTATGCGCGGGGCATCCCCGTCACCCCCCGAGGGGCGGGAACCAACCTGGTGGGTTCCACCGTGCCCCGAGGAGAGGGGATCATCCTGGATTTCTCACGGATGAACCGCATCCTGGAGGTGGACGAGTCCACCTTTACCGCTACGGTGGAACCCGGGGTGCTGCTTCAGGACTTTCAGGCGCACGTGGAAGCCATGGGGCTGTTTTATCCGCCGGACCCCGGCGAGAAGGAATCCACCCTGGCGGGCAATATTTCCACCAACGCCGGCGGCATGCGGGCGGTCAAGTACGGTGTGACCCGGGATTACGTCCGCGGATTGGAAATCGTGCTGGCGGACGGGCAAGTGATGACCGTAGGGTCCAAGAATGTCAAGGATGCCAGCGGCCTGCCCTTGAAGCAGCTGTTCATCGGCGCGGAAGGCACCCTGGGCGTGATTACCAAGTGCGTGCTGCGCCTGCTGCCCAAGCCGGAGAAGTCCCTCTCCGTGCTGGTGCCTTACGGGGAGCTGAAAACCGGCATTGCCAGCGTTCATGCCGTGCTTATGGCGGATGCCAACCCCACGGCGGTGGAGTTCATCGAGCGCAGCGTGGTGGAGCTGGGGGAGCGTTATACTGGCGTGCGCTTTCCGTGCCCCCAGGCGCAGGCCTATCTGCTGCTGACCTTTGACGGACACGGAGAAACCGTCGAAAAGAACGCCCAACGGGTGCGGCAGGTGGTACGGAACAGCGGCGCGCTGGACTATATTGAGCTTACGGACCCGGCGTTGGCGGCAGATATCTGGCGGGTGCGTGGCTGCTTTGTAAAGGCGGTGGAAGCTGTTTCCGAGCAGGAACCCGTGGACCTGGTGGTACCTATCGACCGAACCGCGGAATTCATCGCCTACGTGCATGAGCTGGAGGCGGAGAGCGGCATGCAGATGGTATCCTTCGGCCATGCGGGGGACGGCAACGTGCATCTGTGCATTGTGCGCGGACAGCGGGACGAGGATACCTGGACCCGGGAACTGCACCACAACATGGAGCGGCTCTACCGAAAAGCCTATGAGTTGGGAGGCCTGACCTCCGGCGAACATGGGGTGGGTCTGGCCAAACGGCCTTATTTCCTGGAGAACACGCCGGAAATCAACCTGGCGGTGATGCGCAGCGTCAAGGATGCGCTGGATAACCGCCACATCCTTAACGATCACATTTCTTATTTGAAGTGAGGCAACGCCCATGCGAAAGCTATCCAGCCGCACCGCCGGCTTTACCGATTCCGTGATCCGCCGCATGACCCGGGTTTCCCTGCAGTATGGGGCGGTGAATCTTTCCCAGGGCTTCCCGGACTTTGATCCTCCCCGGGAACTCACTGACCGCCTGGCGCAAGTGGCCCAGGAAGGGCCGCATCAGTATGCCATCACCTGGGGCGCGGCCAACTTCCGCCAGGCCCTGGCGGAAAAGCAGTCCCGTCTAATGGGAATGAAAATTGACCCGGAAACGCAGATTGTCGTTACCTGCGGCAGTACGGAGGCCATGATGGCCGCCATGATGACCGTCACGGACCCAGGAGACAAGGTAGCGGTATTCTCGCCCTTTTATGAGAACTACGGCGCGGATGCGGTGCTCTGCGGCGCGGAGCCGATTTATGTGCCCCTGCGGCCTCCGGCCTTTGACTTTGACCCGGAGGTGCTGGAGGACGCTTTCCGGCACGGCGCCAAGGCGCTGATCCTGTGCAATCCTTCCAATCCCTGCGGCAAAGTATTTACCCGGGAAGAACTCCTGGTGATTGCCGGGTTGGTAGAGAAATACGATGCTTACGTAATCACCGACGAGGTGTACGAGCACATCGTTTACGCGCCGCATACCCATGTCTATTTCGCGTCCTTGCCTGGCATGGCCCAGCGTACGCTAAGCTGTTCCTCCCTTTCAAAGACATACTCCATTACCGGCTGGCGGCTGGGATACATCATCGCTTCGCCGGAGATCATTGACACGGCGCGGAAAGTGCATGATTTCCTCACCGTGGGCGCGGCTGCACCCTTGCAGGAGGCTGCCGTGGCGGGACTGACGCTTCCGGAAAGCTATTATCAATGGCTTACGGAAAAATACACCCATATGCGCGGGCTGTTCTGTGACGGCCTGGAGCGGCTGGGATTGTCGTTTATCCGGCCCCAGGGCGCGTACTATGTGCTGGTGGATGTTGGCGCGTTTGGCTGGGAAGACGATGTAGCGTTTTGCGAGGCGCTGGCCCGGGAAGTGGGCGTGGGCGCGGTCCCTGGTTCCAGTTTCTTCCGGGAGGACGTGCGGCACCTGATTCGCCTGCACTTCGCCAAACGGGATGAAACGCTGCTGGAAGCGCTGAACCGGCTGGAGGATATTGGCAAATTAAAAAAATAAACAAATGAAAGCGCCCAACGGAGCATGCCGCTTCGTTGGGCGTTCAGACTGTCAAAAAACCTCAGGGAGGTGTCGGAGGGGCCGCAGCCCCTCCGACTTTCATTCGTGTAAGCCGGCTT
>CALVVZ010000243.1 GCA_944364075.1 uncultured Clostridia bacterium | reverse complement strand
ACAAAGCCAAGGCCGAGGAATACTTTGACGCCGCGCACAAGATCAAGCCCGGTCAGATTGATACCCTGTGGTTCCTCTCCCGCTACGATCTGGAGGCCGGCAATACCGCCGCCGCATTGGAGAAGCTCCGCACCGCGCTGGAGGGCCGGTTCTCCCCCATGAACTACGCCAGCAAGGAGATGGTTGAAAAGGAGATTCAGCGCCTGGAGCAGGCGTAAGGCGTCTTGGGCCAGGTGCAAAAAGGAGCTGTTGCGAAATAACCCGCTCCTAAAAATAACATGCAAAACCAGCCCTCAAAGGAAGCAAAACAGCTTCTTTGGGGGCTGATTTTTTTAATGATGTATGATTTTGTGCATATTGCCGTTGCATTTTCGTTCTGCAGCAGCACCTTCTTACGATTGAAAAGCTAGAAAAAGCCGCCGCATAGATCCGGCCTCCACCGGTGGCTTGCTCCGCCCTTTTCGTCCAAAGTCAACGCCGTGCGCCCCGCCAGTTCAGTTCGCGGAATATACCTGGGCTGTCCCGCTGCGTTCCTGGACGGGCCGCTTACCGGATACCTGTCCGAAAAAGGCTGCGCCATTCCATGCAAAGCGTCACAACGACAGTTCCGTCAGCCGGAAACCCAGCGCGTCGCAGGAGGTCAGGCAGTAACGCACGCCCTGATGCTCCCCCTGAAACCCCCAGCGGATACCCGGCCCATGAAGATGTCCGTATACCACCAGCGAAACGCCATAGCGCTTCGCCAGCTCCGTGAAACCCGTGTCCATGACCTGGAGAGACAGGGGCGGATAATGCAACATCAGCACCAGCGGTTGATTTCCCCGCACTTTCTGCCCGGCATTCAGGGACATCTCCAACCGCAACAGTTCCCGGCGGTAAATTTTATCGTCCTCCGCAGACAGCGGCGCCTCCGGCGTAGGAAACACCCAACCCCGGCTGCCGCAAATCACGCATTCCTCCAGCGCCAGCGCATCGTTCTGCAGGGCAAACATTCCCGGCGGCAATGCCTCGCGTACCTGGGTAATGCCCGACCACCAGTAATCGTGATTTCCCCGCAGGATCACCTTGCGCCCCGGCAACGCGCCAATGGCTTCCAGATCGGCCCGTGCAGCCGCCAACTGCATGGCCCAGGAAATATCTCCGGGGATCAGCACGGTATCCTCATCCTTGACCCTGGCGCGCCAGTCCTGGCTGATGCGGGTAAAATGATCCTCCCAATGGTCGCCGAAAATGTCCATGGGTTTCTCCTGCCCACCCGGTAAATGCAGATCGCCGATGGCATACAGCCCCATGCTTCACCTCTTCTTTCCGTTACGCTCCACGGGAACGGCGCGGATCACATCCCGTCGTCGTCCTCATCCTCGTCATCCTCGTTTTCCTCGTCCTCGCGCACGCTCTCCAGGCTCAGCTCGCTTTCGATCTCTCCGAACTCCTGGGAAGGAATATCCTCGTCTATCTCCGGGATGATCTCGTCCATGGTGCTCACGGGGTCAATGGAAACCAGCGAAGACGGCTCCACTGCCTCCTCCGCTTCGTTCTCGTCCCGGTTGACGTTGCCGCCATTCATTTCCTTCAGGCAGAACAGGCACACGTCCCGACCCGGAAGCGCCGGGGCTTCGTTGCACACGCTGCACAGCTCCACCTCATCCTTGGGAGATTCGCCTTTCATTTCCCGCAGGCAGACCTTGCAGTATTTCTCGTTTTCCGTGATGTAATTCAGCTCGCAGCGGGGACATTTCACCAGTTTCATGGAGATCCTCCTCTATTTTTCCCGGGGTGTTTCCCGTTTTTTCGCTTGGATACTTTTTCGTCTGGGATGCATGGAAGCTTTTTCCTTGGCAGTTACCTGCCAAACGCGTTGACGCTGGCGCAAAAGCGTGTTAAGATTTTATTACAGTTTGTCATAAAACTGTAATAATTCTCGGAGGTACCTACTATGCTACAAAAGCGCACTGCTCTATTGCTTCTGACGGCCGTATTGGCAACCGAAGGGATTGCCTTCGCGGAAGGGCCTACGTCTCAGTTTGGTTTTGAGGGCTGGCCCTACCAGAACCAGAGCGCCTGCGAAATACCCACGCAAACGCCTGCACTCACCACTCCTCCCACCGTTTGCGTCACGCAAGAACCGGATTCCACCACTTCACCTGATGGAAACGGGAATTATGGCGATGTAGACACCACTTTACCGCCAACGGTCACCACTCAGCCCACACCGATACCCACCGGGACCCCCGATGTAACCGCAGCGCCCACCAGTGTGCCTTCCATGGATGATGATTATACTACTGATGGGCTGTCCGTGCAAGAGCAAAATGCGTGGAATTTGCTGAACGCGGACCGGGCTGCCAACGGACTTTCGGCACTTCCTCTGGATCCGGCGCTGAGCGCCATTGCGCGAAAAAAATCAGAAGATATGCGGGATCAGGGATATTTCTCCCACACCTCCCCCACCTATGGCAAACCAGCGGACATGCTTACAGCCTTCGGTTATGCCTTCAACTCCGTAGGTGAGAATATCGCCCATCACGCCACGGTGGAAAAGGCACAGGCCGCTTTTCTGTCCAGCAGCGGCCACCGGCAGAACATGATGTCCTCCGCCTGGACGAAGGTCGGCATCGGCGTGTGCTACGACGCTAACGGCTTTGTCTATGTAACGCAGCTTTTCGTCCGCTGAGGAAAGACGATTTGCGCCCATGAAAATGCCGGCCCCGCACGCATCCCGACGGAACCGGCGTAAGATTCTCGTCAGGCCCGCCCACGCCTTCCGGCGCGTAGGGCGGGCTTTCTGCTGGCGTCAGAAAAGTTCACAGCAGCTCGTACTCCTGGACAACTTCGCAGCAGTACAGCCTCGCCTGACGGTCCTGCGCCCGGCGACATCCCCGGCGCATACCCGTCACACCCGGCATGGAGATACCCGCCGCCGAAAGCACCGCACGGCCTGCGACGCTGCCCCGGCGCTGTCCCGCATTGTATGGCGACGCGCCGCCAGATGCTGGCGCCGACCACATGGAGGCGGACCGGTTCCCCGTTACCGGGATAAATCCTTCCCCTGCGCCCGGCATAAGTAAGTTGTTCATCCCGTGGCCGTTTCCCCGACCGGACGTCCGGGGCAAAGCCGTTAAAAGCGCCGCTTCCTGCCGGGTCAATGCCGGCTGGCGGGCGTTGATGGTTCGCATCATCATGCGCGATTCCTCCCAATTCCCCGCGGAGTTCCTATCAGCGGGGGCGCTACCAGCTTATGCCGTTGAAGCGCGCCCGGTGTCCGGTCATACCCATGAAAAAAGCCCGGCCAGAAAATGGCCGGGCCCAGGCTGTCGAAGAAGTGGCTTACGCCACTTCTTCGAGGCAGCAAATTCGGTCAACCAGAGGTCG
>CALVVZ010000242.1 GCA_944364075.1 uncultured Clostridia bacterium | reverse complement strand
GCGCGTCCCAGTAGGCCCATTCATGTCCGAAACCTGGGGTTTCTTCATGGGTCACATCCCAGCCGTTTTTCTCCAGGGCGGGAATGAATTTCTTGTGCTGTCCGAAAAGGAAATCCTCCGTGCCGCAGGCCACGTACAGCCGGGGCTTGCGGGGCGCGCCGGCGTTCTGCTCCATGAGATGGAACAGGTCGTTTTCGCTGCCGTGGAAGGCCTTAGCCTTGCCGAAGGCCCGCCGCATGGTGGGCCGCGGCTCACGCTTGCGCAGCAGGGCTTCCGCATCCACCGCGCCGGAAAAGCTGGCCGCCGCGGCATAGCGTTCCGGGTAGCTCAGCGCCAGTTTCATGGCCCCGTAGCCGCCCATGGAAAGCCCCGCCACCAGCTGGCTTCCCGGCTCCTGGGAGAGTCGGAACATGCTGTGCATCATCTGCGGCAGTTCCTGGTTCACATAGTCCCAGTACCGCTCGCCCTGAAGCTCGTTGGCGTAGTAGCTATGGTTCACCGCGGGCATCACCACGGCCAGGTTATACCTGGCGCAGTAGCGCTCCACGGAAGTGCGGCGCATCCAGATGGATTGGTCGTCGCTGTAGCCATGGAGCAGGTACATCACCCTGGGCGGTTCCTGGACCTGAACGCCCTCCAAGCCGATTCCCTGGCTGGGTTCCGGCAGGAGCACATTGACCGTCACCGCCACCTCCAACGCCTGGGAAAATACATGGGTTTCCAGAAAAGCCATGGGTTCTTCCTCCTTCCAGTGCGGAAAAGATACAGCAAAGCCGCATGGCGGTTTCCGTCGCGCGGAGGCGTACGGAGGCCATGCGGCAGGGCCGGTCAATAGTTATTGGCGCGGAGCATGAAGTAGCTCTTGGGATGATGACACACGGGGCAAATCTCCGGGGCCTTCTTGCCCACAACGATGTGGCCGCAGTTGCCGCACTCCCAGATCATATCGCCGTCACGGGAGAACACAATGCCCTCCTCCACGTTGGACAGCAGCTTGCGGTAGCGATCCTCATGGGATTTTTCAATGCGGCCCACCATCTCAAACTGCTCCGCAATTTCGTCGAAGCCTTCTTCCCGGGCTTCCTTGGCCATGCGGTCGTACATGTCCGTCCACTCATAGTTTTCGCCCTGCGCGGCGTCTAGCAGGTTGGCCTGGGTGCCGGGCACCTCTCCGCCGTGCAAATGCTTGAACCACAGCTTGGCATGCTCCTTTTCGTTGTTGGCGGTTTCCTCGAAAATCCGGGCGATCTGCTCGTAGCCGTCCTTACGGGCTTTGGAAGCATAGTAGGTATATTTGTTACGGGCCTGGCTCTCGCCGGCGAAAGCCTCCATCAGATTCTTTTCCGTGCGCGTTCCCTTCAGATTCATGGGGATTCCCCTCCTTTTGCTGTTTTCATACCGCGAACAGTATGTTATATTTAACTTCTCTGCGCAAACGGGCAATCCTGCCCCCAAAGCTGAATTTTTCATGTTTTTAGATTGGAATGCTTGTGCTCCTTAGGAAAATATGTTACATTAGAATTAACGTGCCACCAACTCATGGTAAATGTAGGCGAGGGAGGCGTTCTCTTGCAAAACCGAAAAAAACTACTGATTGTGGATGATCACAGCGAAAACCGCAAGGCGTTGTGTTCTTTCCTGAAGGATACATGTTATCTATTGGAAGCGCAGGGCAGCGAGGAAGCGCTGGCCATGTTATCGCAGGACCCGGAAATTGAGTTATTGGCCGTCAAGCTGTTTATGCCGCGTCTGGCAGGCTATTCTCTGCTGCGGCAAGTGCGCCAGCAGCCTCAGTGGCGCAGAATGCGGGTCATGGCGCTGGTAGAACCTGACAGCGTGGGCGGCCGGGAGCAGGCGATGCTCATGGGCGCGGAAGAAATACTGGAATATCCCGCCACGGCCATTGCGGCGCAGGGATGCGTCCGCAGAATGCTCCAGCGCGCCGCGTCAGGGACCTCCGTACAATGGGAGCACAGCACAGCGGTATGGGATTGCCTATGGGAAACGCCTGTCTCCGTGGCATGCTTTCAACGCCTTCATCAGGAAAGCCTCATCTGGGCCAACCCCGCTTTTTTTGCCCTGCGGGGCAGAGAAGTTGACCTGACCCCGTCTGTGATGAATCGGGTCATGGACGATACCCTGCATCCCGAGGACGCGCCCCGGGTTCGCCGGGAGATCCGGGAGGCAATCCGCGGGCAGAGAAACCAGTGCGGGTGCTGGTACCGCATCTACCGCGCACCGGGGGAATGGCGCACCATCGTGGGGACTTTTTCCTGGATTCCCGCGGAGGACGGGCTGCGCTTCACCCTTAACGAGACGGATTGCAGCATGCTGGTACAGCAGGAGGAGCTGCTGCTGGGCATGGCGGAGCGCCTGCCAGGGGCGGTGATCGTCTTTCGCCGGGACGCGCAGTTGACCACCCTGTACACCAGCGTGGATCTGTGGCGCATGCTGCGCTATGATTCCTACGGCATGGCCTCCAGCGCCGCCACACCCTCGGGTATGGAGCTGATGTCCCCGGGAAGCTTTTCGCGCCTGCGGGATGCCCTGGACGGCCAGCAGACCGGCGGAGAAATTCGCCTGGATGTGCGGCTGCGGCAGCGGGACGGACGGCTGATGGCCTTTTTGATGATGGGCCGGGTAGTCGCCGGTTCCGACGGAACGCAGCAGGTGTATGCCATTCTCTGGGACGTGCGGGAATCCCGCCGCACCCAGGAGGAACTGGTCGCCGCGCTGAATGCGGAACGGGAAAGTTTGCGCTACCTGCGCACCGCTATGCTGACCGCCCTACCCGTGGCCGGGATTATCCTGTGGCGGTATGACCCGGAGCGCCGCCAAATTTGGCCCATGAGCACCGAAGTGCCCGCGCTATGGCAGATCGCCCTGCGGGACGCCCCCGAGTCCCTGATCCGCTGCGGTTTGGTATTGCCCGATACCGCGGACGCCTGCCGGGAAATGTTCCGCCTGCTGGAAACCCGCACCCGCAATGTATCCCGAATTCTGCACATGCAGTTGCAGTCCGGCGGGGCGCCCCAGTGGCTATCCTTTCACTTTGTGCTGGCTGAAGCGGAGGAGGACGGCACGCCCATGATGGTGGGCATCAGCCAGGATGTCAGCGACAAGATCGACGCCATCGAATCCTACCGCCAGGAGCGCCGCTATCGGGAAGCTCTGCTGGAGGATGCCATGCTCTGCTTTGAGGCGGATCTGAGCAGCCGCATCTTGCGGCGGGCGGACCCGGACTTTCTGGCTACCCTCCGCCTGGACAACACCGCCGATTACGCGCAGCTGTTGCGCGCCATGGGTGAGCAGGTGGTAGCGGAACCCAACCGCGAGGAATTTCTCTCCAGGATGGCTTCGGAAAGCCTCATCGAATCCTTCCGCCAGGGAACGAAACTGGTGCAGTTTGACGCGCAGATGCAGTTCGGCTTTTCTACCCAGCCCATATGGGTATCTTCCATGGCCCATCTGGTGAAAGACGAGCGCACCGGACATATC
>CALVVZ010000241.1 GCA_944364075.1 uncultured Clostridia bacterium | reverse complement strand
ACGTTGATCATGGCGTAATCACACCTCCTGGGGAATGGTACGGAGATTTCCTGGCGCAGCGCCGGAAATTTCCGTACCATTCCCCAGGAGGTGTGATTACGCCATGATCAACGTACTCGCGGTGGATACTTCTGGCCCGGTGGCAGGCGTTGCCATCTGGAAAAACGGCATGCTGGCCTTTGAAGAAGCCGTGGTCAACAAGCTGACCCATTCTGCCAATTTGTTGCCCATGATCGACGCGGCGCTTGAGCGGACGGGCATGGCGCTTACGGATATGGATCGCCTGGCGGTGGTGGTAGGCCCTGGATCATTTACGGGGGTGCGCATCGGCGTCAGCACAGTGAAGGGACTAAGCCATGGCTGCGGCATTCCCTGCGTGGCGGTTAACGCTCTGGAGGCCATGGCTGCGGGTATCCCGTACTTTGACGGGGTGATTTGCCCCATACAGGATGCTCGGGCGGGACAGGTCTATGGCGCTGCCTTTGCGCCTGAGGAACCGCCGCGGAGGCTTTTACCGGATGCGCCTCTGAAGCTGGAAGACTTTGTGGAGCGTGTCACACCCTTGGGTACGCGGTTCTGTTTCCTTGGGGACGGTATGCCCGTACACCGGGAGCGGTTGCGGGAATTGCTAGGGGACTGTGCCGTATTTGCTCCGGCCAATGCCTGCTACCTTCGCCCGGCATCCGTGGCGCTGTTGGGAGCGCGTCCTGAGGCGCAGGAGATGGATTACCTCACCTTGATGCCCTTGTATCTCCGCCCTCCGCAGGCGGAACGGAACCGTGCCCTGCAGGAGGCGATGCGGCATGCAGGGGTGTAAGATCCGCCGCATGACGCTTCCCGACCTGGATGAGGTGGCTGCCATTGAGGCGGACACCTTTCCGACGCCGTGGAGCCGCCAGTCCTTCGAGCAGGAGCTTACGCGGAATGTGGTGGCCCGTTATCTGGTAGTGGAACTGGATGGACGGGTGATCGGTTACGCGGGCGCGTGGATTATTCTGGATGAAAGCCACATCACCAACATCGCCATTGCGGAGGTATACCGGGGAAAGGGATATGGCCGGGCGCTTACCCAGGCGCTACTACAGTACCTGTCCAACCTGGGCGCGGCCTACGCCACCCTGGAGGTGCGCAAGAGCAACCTCCGGGCGCAGAACCTTTATACGAGTCTGGGATTCCAGACGGTGGGTGTTCGCAAGCGCTATTATGAGGACAATCAGGAGGACGCGTTGCTGATGGTTTGCCAGAACCTGCCGCCTGTGGAAGCAGATTTTTCGGAAGAGGAGACCGTCTCCGGCTGATATGCTTCAGGCAGTCCAAGCCCCGGTATGCATGAACCGGGGCTTCTTTTTTTTTTACCGATCTGCCCGGAACTTTCGATTCCCAGGCATGCGAGAAGATGCGAAACCTGTCTCCCGTTTTTCTCGGGGCGCTATGGTTGACGCGAAGCGCTTCCAGCGTTTATAATAGCTATTGTGCCGTTTGAAAACACAACAAAGGAGGACCTGCTGTTGAAGAAAACGCTGCTGTTGCTTGTGCTCGTGTGCGTCTTTGCCGCTTGCCTGCCCGGCGCCATGGCGGCCACATCGCCTCTGGAAGATCCCTCCGTGCTGCCGGAAACCAACGAGGCTGGATTCCTGCCGGAAGGCGAGACTCCCTATGTTTATAAAAATCATCAAGAGGGCTACTGGTACTACCTGGATCAGTCGGTGCGCATCGAGATCATGCGCACCCAGGAAGGCACGCCTACGCTGACCTATTATATTGCGGACATCTATTGCAATGAGGGCTCCAGCCTATACACGGTGACCTATAACGAAGAAAATCCCGGCCGTACCAACGGGCTGCCCCAGGACATGGCCGACGCGGCGCGGGTGGTGTATGCCCAGAGCGGCGATTTCTATTCCTACCGGATTGCAAACGACCGCTATCCCGGCAACATCGTCCGTAACGGCAAGGTGCTGTATGAAAAGTCCTACTCCAAACTGGTGGAGGCTGTGCCCAACCTGGCGACCATGGCCTTCTATCCCTCCGGCCGCGCCGAGGTCAATGAAGCCTGGGAAGTCAGCGCCAGCGACTATGTGAACATGGGCGCGACCACGGTGGTTGCTTTCGGTCCCATTCTGGTGCGGGACGGAGAAATTCAGGATGTGGATAAGGACGCCTATAACTACCAGGAGCCCCGCAGCTGCATTGGCGTGGTGGAACCCGGACATTATGTGGGCCTGCTGGTAGAGGGGCGCAAATCCCACTCCAGCGGCGCCACGCTAAGCCAGTGCGCGGAGATCCTCTATAACATGGGCTGCACGGATGCTATCAATCTGGACGGCGGCAATACGGCAGCCATGCTCTTCATGGGAGAGAGCGTACAGCTGGCTGAGAACGGCGGTATTGATATCAATGACCGTTCCATTCCTGACATTCTGGCCGTGGGAACGTACTGAGCCGCATGAAAGAAAGGTGGAATTCGCAAATGATCCGTTTGAACTGCGACTATCTGGAGGGGTGCCATCCGGCGATCCTGGAGGCGCTCACCCGTACCAACCTGGAGCAGACGGTGGGCTATGGCTTGGACCCCCACTGTGAGCATGCTGCCGATATCATCCGGGAAACCTTTTCGTGTCCCCAGGCTGCGGTGCATTTTCTTATGGGAGGGACCCAGGCCAATACCACGGTTATCTCTGCCGCGCTGCGCCCCTGGGAAGGGGTTATCAGCCCTGCTACCGGCCATATCAATGGCCATGAGACGGGGGCAGTGGAGGCCACGGGGCACAAGATCCTTGCTCTGCCTGCAAAGGATGGGCGCATCTCTGCGCCGCAGGTATCTGTGGCCTGCGCCCTGCAGGGGGATGACGAGCATGTGGTGAAGCCGGGGATGGTATATATCTCCTTTCCCACGGAGGTAGGCACGCTGTACAATCTTTCCCAGCTCAAGGATCTGTATTACACCTGCCAGCAGCAGGGCTTGTATCTTTTTATTGACGGCGCGCGCCTGGGTTATGGTTTGGCATCCCCCGTCAATGATCTGACGCCGGCGGATATCGCCCGGTACTGTGACGTGTTTACCGTGGGCGGCACTAAGGTGGGCGCACTGTTCGGGGAGGCGGTGGTTATCACCAACCCGAAGCTGAACCACTGCTTCCGCTACATGATCAAGCAGAAGGGCGGCATGCTTGCCAAGGGCCGCCTGCTGGGTATTCAGTTTGAAACCCTGCTTTCTGAAAACCGGTATGCAACCATCGCGCAAAAGGCGGTGAATCAGGCCATGCGTATCCGGGATACTTTCCTTGCCAAGGGCGTTCCACTGTTTGTGGATTCGCCCACCAATCAGCTTTTTCCCATTTTTACGGACGAACAGGCGGAAATGCTGGAAGAGGACTTTGACTTGGCTGTCTGGGAGCGCCTGGATGAGTCTCGTGCGGTATTCCGCGTATGCACCAGCTGGGCTACGCCGGATACCTATGTGGAGCAGTTTATCGATGCGGTGAAAAAACTGTAATTATTTTCCAAGCAGCAAGCGCGAAGTATCCTTGAAGAAAGGATGCTTCGCGCTTCAGACTGTCAAAAAACCCAGGGAGGTGTCGGAGGGGCCGCAGCTCCTCCGACTTTCATT
>CALVVZ010000240.1 GCA_944364075.1 uncultured Clostridia bacterium | reverse complement strand
GGACAGAGCCAGCATGAGAGCCAGGACCAACGCAACGATTTTCTTCATGGTTCGTTCCTCCTGTCGTTAATGGGGATAAGTGTTATCTCACAGGCGCCATGCGCCTAAGAGTCGTGGGGATTACCCCTTCACCGAACCGACAATCAGGCCGGATGTGAAGTACTTCTGCGCGAAGGGGTAGGCAATGATGATGGGGCCGATGGTCACGATGGCCGTGGCCATTTTTGTGGTGGTGGAGGGCAGCGTGCTCATATCCACCGCAAAGCCTGCCTGACCGGACATCTGCTTCATCAGCTCGATATTGCGCAGCATTTTCATAATCAGATACTGCAAAGGGAAGAGCGTGGAATCCTCAATGTAGAGCATGGCGTTGAACCACTGGTTCCAATAGGCCACGCCGTAAAACAGCG
The DNA here is from genome assembly GCA_944364075.1 of uncultured Clostridia bacterium. Taxonomy (GTDB): domain Bacteria; phylum Bacillota; class Clostridia; order Christensenellales; family Aristaeellaceae; genus Egerieenecus. The sequence goes on along the minus strand of CALVVZ010000240.1, from coordinate 3,219 downwards.
CCACCGTGGCAAGCGCCGGCAGGGACACCGGCAGAATGATCTGCCAAAGGATGCGCATGTCGTTGGCGCCGTCAATACGGGCGCTCTCGTGCAACTCCGCGGGAATTGCCGAAAAGAAGTTGCGCAGCAAAAACAGGTTCCAGGGATTTACCAGCACCGGAATGATCATGCACCATACGGAATCGCGCATGCCCAGATATTTGGAAATGAGCATATACGTGGGCACGATTCCGCCGTTAAAGAGCATGGTAAAGTATGCGAAGAAAGAAATGGCGCCTCGGTACTTGAGCTTCTTCACCGACAGCGGATAGGCCATCATGGCGGTAACAACCATGGAAAGCACCGTACCGGCCACCGTCACAAAAATGGATACCTTATAGCTGTCGTAAATCTGGCTGGTGGAAAAGAGCATCTCATAGGCCAGGGTGGAAAAATCCCTTGGCAGGAAGGAGTACCCGTCCCGCAGCAGCGTACGCTCCGTGGAGAAGGAGGCGCTGACAGCCACCAGGAATGGAATTAAGCACATCAGGCAGAAGAGGATAATCAGCGTGTACACCACCACGTCCATCACGCGGTTGCCGGCGCTGCGCCTGCGATGCTTCATGACCACTTCGCTCATTGACTTCCCCTCCCTCAGAACAGCGCGCTGTCCGGCTCCAACCGGCGCGCAATGGTGTTGACCGTCACGATAAAGACGAAGCCCAGCACCGACTGGAACAAGCCCGTGGCCGTGCTCATGCCGTAGTTGCGCAGCATGCGCATCATGCGGTACACATAGGTATCGATCACGTCCGTGGTGGAAAACAGCAGGCTGTTATCCCCTACCAGGGCATAGATCATGCCGAAGTCGCCGTAGAAAATGCGTCCCACGCTGAACAGCGTCATCAGGATAATGGTGGGCTTGAGAATCGGCACGGTAATGCGGAAAATCTTTTGCAGCCGGGTAGCGCCGTCAATATCCGCCGCCTCGTAAATCTGTGGGTCTATGCCCACGATGGTGGCGATGTAAACAATAGCGCCATAGCCGGAGGCTTGCCATACCTTCAAAAAGGTCAGCAGCGCCGGCCACAGCTGCGCGTCCGCATAAAAGTCCACCGTGTATCCCGCCGCCTGCATGGCCTTGGCAAGCATGCCCGTGGTGGGATCAATGAAGGCATCCAGAAACAGGGCGATGACCGTCCAGGAAACGAAGTTTGGCAGGATGGACAGGCTCTGGGTAACGCGCTTGAATTTTTGATGCTTTACCTCGCTGAAGAGAATGGCCAATACCACGCTGGCCAACGTGGAAAAGAAGATGAACAGGCAGTTGAGGAACAGCGTGTTTCCCGTCACCCGCCAGATGTCGCCGGTCTGGAACAGGAATTTGAAATTATCCACACCGTTGAAGGAGGAACCAAAGATCCCCCAGCGCATGGAATAATCCTGAAACGCCATGACCAATCCTACCATGGGCAAGTAGCTGAAAATCAGAAAAAAGATGATTCCCGGAACCGTAAGCAGGTAGAGCACGCCGTTTTGCCGCATCTCGTACATGAACCCGTGCTTCTTGGGCCTAACCGCCCGCTGCACTTCCTGCATCTGCTGCACCCCCTTGCTTTCATGGCTAAATTGTACGTGAATCCACCAAATGGAACAAGTGAGAAAAACAAAACAAACGGCGATGTGCGTTTTTTTCCACACCGCCGTTCCTATGTAGCCATAAAATCCCAGAAAAATCGGCCGTTTTCGTTGCCTGCCATGTATAAAAAAACGACTAACGCCGCTCCGACTGCCGCAAATCCGCGCGAAATTCGTACGCTGTTTTCCCCGTGTGTTTTTTGAACACCGCATAAAAGTAACGGCTTTCCGTAAAGCCAATGCGCAGGCTGATGTCCTTGGCCGTCAAGTTGGTTTCCCGCAGCAGCCTGCACGCTTCCTCCATGCGCAGCTGCTGGATATAATCCTTCGGGGTTTCCAAGCCGCTCTCCCGAAACAGCCGGCGCACCGTGTTGGTGGACAGCCCCGCATGCTCCGCAATGGCGTTGATGCTCAGGTCCGGGTTTGTATAGTTGCCACGGATATAGGCCAGCACCGCATCCATCTGCTCCTTGTGCCGGTCCTGGGTGCCTTTGCGGCTTTTGCGCTCCATGGCCGCCATGCCGAAATCCCGTACCAGCCGCAGCTGCTGCTCAAAGTGGTCGCACTCTTCCAGCGCGGTATAGCACCCCACAAAGTCGCACTCCGCCCGTACCTGCTCCGGCATGGCCCGATACAGTTCCATCAACAAATGTCCCACCGCGGAGAAGCCAAATTTCACGCTCTGGGTATACACCGCCGAAAAGAACAGCAGCAGATACCGCTCAAAATCCGCTGAATCCTCCTGCAGGAAGGCATCCACCACCGCGGCGCGCTCCGCTTCCGGGTAAGGCGGCGCGGCCCCCACGCGCATGGATACGCTCTCATAGGCAATGTCCTGTCCATGGCCGAACACCATGCGGTAACGGGTGGCAATATGAGCATTGCGCAGGCTTTCGGGAACATCCTGCGGAGCAATGGCATGGGTACCGATGCCCACCGTCAGGCTCAGGCCATCCCGAGCCATTTCCTCCCGGATGCTGGATACAGGCGCATACAATGGCAACAGGCTGATGAAGCCTTCCCGAATGAGCACCACAACCACATAGGCCTCGCTGCCCATGACGCATTCCGCCGGTGCAAAGGCGCGGGCGCTGACCTGTAACAATTTCTGTCGGGCACGATACATCCCATCCATGCCCAGGCGCTTAAGTTGTCTGCGGTATTCATCCACCCGCAGCACCAGTACCAGATAACGCTGATTTTCATCGCAGGGAATGCGCGCCTCCCGCAGGGCCTGACAGAGGCTTTCCGGAGTGTCGAAAGCGCCGGTGACCCAGCGGTGCAGGAGCATATCGCGCCTCTCGTCCAAGCCCGTCACCCCTTATCCGCAGTCCTATTCTACGCTTATTCTACCCAGCCCCGCCCGTTCCGTCAAGCGCACTTTACATCCTGGGCAAAAAGAAAAAGCCGTGGACAAATATCCACGGCTCAGCGTGTCGAAGAAATGGCTTCCGCCACTTCTTCGAGGAAGCAAATTCGGTCAACCAGAGGTCGCCCGAATTTGTAAGGAATTGATTTTGCAAGCAAAATCAACAACCCAGCAAGGCGCTGTTTTCATATATGAAAACAGCGGTCGCGAAGCGACTTGGCTTTTCTAAAGAA
>CALVVZ010000239.1 GCA_944364075.1 uncultured Clostridia bacterium | reverse complement strand
CCACCTGTTCCCATACCGAACACAGAAGTTAAGCCCTTCAGCGCCGATGGTACTTGGCTGGACACGGCCCGGGAGAGCAGGACGTTGCCGGAATCCACATAAGAGAAGCAGCGATGCTTCTCTTTTTTTCATGATTGTGCCGCTTTTTTTCCAGGGGGCCGGGCTTTCCATTGACAGGCATTTTTGCCCCGTGGTATAATAAAAACTGGACTTTTGAAGCGCTTCACAGCAGGAAGAAGCCGTTCTTTTGCGCGGAAAGGAGGCGCTTTCAACGGCCGGGAAACGAAATATGCTAATCATTGGCGCGGTGCTGGCGCTGGCCGCCATACTGCTGGCGCTGGCCGCCATACTGCCCAAGCCCCAGTCCGTCAGCGGGGGAAGCGAGATCCTCATCACCGTGGATGGCCGGGAATGGGGCAGGTATCCCCTCTCCCAGCCCCAAACCGTGGTGGTGGAGCAGGCGGACGGCAGCCGCAACGAGATTGTCATTACCGGGGAGGGCGCGTATATGCATTCCTCCACCTGCGATAATCAGCTTTGCGTTCAGATGGGCGAAGTGACTCTGGAAAACTGGGAAACCAGGCCGAACCAAACCTTTATTATTTGTCTGCCCAACCGGGTAACGGTGGAGCTGATACCCGCGCAACCATGACGCGAGGAGGAAAGGAACGTCAGGTGAAAAAACCGCTGCTATGCATGCTCCTGTTGCTGACGCTGCTGCTTTCAGGCTGCGCCGCCCAAAGTCAGGAGCAGGAACCGGAGGCCGCCGCGACCTCCACGGCCACCGACCCCAACGTGCGTACCACGGGCACGGGCTTTTATTTTGACACGGTGGTGACCTTCACCCTCTACGGGGCGGATGAAACCCTCCTGGAGGATTTGCAAAGCGCTTGCCGCAGGTATGAAAACCTGCTCAGCCGCACCATCGCCGACAGCGATGTGGGCCGCATCAACGCGGCGGGGGGCGAAACGGTGACCGTGGACCCGGAAACCGCGGAGATCCTCACCCGCGCCCTGGAAATCAGCGAAATGACCGGGGAAGCCTTCTGCGTGACCATTGCGCCGCTGACCTCCCAGTGGGATTTCTCCGGCGGCTCCCAGCGCATGCCCACCGACGCGGAGCGCCTGGCCGCCCTGCCCCTGGTGGATGACAGCAAGCTCACCGTGGAAGGCAATCAGGTGGCCCTGCCCGCGGGGATGCAGATTGACCTGGGCGGCATCGCCAAGGGCTACATCGCCGACGAGCTGGCCAAGATGTGCGAAAACCGCAGCCATGGCGCGCTGCTGAACTTCGGCGGGAATGTGTACGTCACCGGCGCAAAGCCTGATGGCTCCCTGTACCGGGTGGGCGTGCGCGACCCGCAGGATACCGCCAGCTCCCTGGCCGTGGTTTCCATGGGGCCGGGCACGGTGGTCACCAGCGGCGTGTACGAGCGCTGCTTCGAAAAGGACGGCGTGTTCTACCACCACATTCTGGACCCGGAAACGGGCCTGCCCGCCCAGACCGACCTGACCAGCGCCACCATTGTGGGGCAAAGCTCCATGGATGCCGACGCACTGGCTACGGCGCTCATCGTTATGGGCAAGGAAAAGGCCCTGGCCTTCTGCGAGGAAAAGGGCCTGGACGCCATGCTCATTGATGGGGAGGATCAGGTTTATTGTACCGAAGGCTTTGCGGAGAAGTACAGCCTGGAGCTCGCCCGGTGAGGGCGGCATGAATTACGGCGAAGAGCCGGTGGACCGGTGACGGCCCGGCCGGTTTTTCCATACACCCACTGTTCCAAGCAAAGGGGCTACGCCCCATGATGGAGGGATTTTGTACCATGGAAAACAATACCGCCAACGTGAACCAGGAAAACGGCGCCCCCACCGGGAAAAAGGGACTGCCGGCGTATATCATCCTGGGCATCATCGCCCTGGTTGCCGCCGTTGCCCTCGCCGTGACCAATATGATCACCAAGGGCCCCATTCAGGAGCGCGCTGCGGCCGCCCTGCGGGATGCCTTCAATGCGGTGATGCCCGCGGAGGATTACGAGGAAATCACCGTGCCCTCCGGGTACGAGGTGTCCGGCCTGTACGCCGCCAAGAATGGCGATGAGGTGGTGGGCTACTGCGTCACCGCCAGCGCCAATGGTTACAATGGCCCTGTGGCCGTAAACCTGGGCGTGGGCGCGGACGGCCTGGTAACGGGCTGCGCCGTGGGCGATACCAGCTTTGCCGAAACGCCCGGCTTTGGCGCGCGGGCCAAGGAAGAATCCTTCCAGGAACAATTTATCGGCCTGGACGCGGTGAACGGCGGTTCCTTTGACGCCCTGTCCGGCGCGACCATCACTTCCACCGCCGTGCTTAATGCCACCAACGAGGCCCTCCGCTGCGTGGCGGAGGTGGCCCTGGGCCAGACTCCCACGGCTGATCCGCTGGTGACCTTCGGCGCCAAGGAAGAAACCAGCGCGCCCGCCCAGACTGCGCCCCTCTCCGGCGCGGTGCAGGAAGGCTCCGCCAAGGGCTTTGCCAGCGACGTGAAGGTACAGCTCACCCTGGATGACGCCGGAGCCATTGCGCAGCTGACCATCGACGCCAGCGGGGAAACCGCGGGTCTGGGTCAGCTGGCCATGGAAGAAGCCTTTACTTCCCAGTTTGTGGGCAAGACCGGCCCCTTCACCCTGGGCGACGGTATTGACAGCGTTTCCGGCGCGACCATTACCTCACAGGCTGCGGTGGACGCCATTAACAGCGCCCTGTCCGCGCCGGCTTCCGCCAGCGCCGACGTACTCACTGCCACCGCCAAGGGCTTTGCCAGCGATGTGACCGTGAACATTACCCTGGAGAATGGCGCCATTGCCGCCATGACCGTGGACGCCAGCGGGGAGACCGCGGGTCTGGGACAACTGGCCATGGAAGAGGACTTTACCTCCCAGTTCATCGGCAAGTCCGCGCCCGTGACCCTGGGCGACGGTATTGACGCGCTGTCCGGCGCGACCATTACCTCCCAGGCCGTGGTGGACGCCGCCAACGAAGCCCTGTCCAACGCGGGCAGCGAGCCCGCCGGAGACCCCGGCACGGTGGTAGCCCAGGACAATAGCACCACTGTTTCCGTGAAGAATGACGGCACCGCTACCGTGGCCGTGAATGAAGGCTACACCGGCGACACCACCGTGACCCTGACCGCGGAGGATGGCAAGATCACCACCGGCGTCATCGGCGCGGCGGAAACTGCCGGAACGCCTGCCGGGGATGAGGGCCAGAGCGCGACCATGAAGGGCTTTGCCAGCGATGTAACGGTGATCGCCACCCTGGAGGACGGCGTCATCACCGCCCTGACCGTGGACGCCAGCGGGGAGACTGCAGGCTTCGGCCAGAAGTGCGCCGAGGAAGAGTTCACCGCGCAGTTCATCGGCAAGACGCTGCCGGTGACCTTGGGCGAGGATGTGGACGCGGTGGCGGGCGCGACGATTACCTCCACCGCCGTGGTGGACGCCCTGAACAGCCTGGCGGTTCCCGCTACGGAAGGTCCTGTGGACCCTGATGCGGAAGCTACTGTGCCCGGCGAGGGCCAGAGCGCATCCATGAAGGGCTTCGCCAGCGACGTGACCGTGACGGCGACCCTTGACAACGGAACCATCACCGCGCTGACCG
>CALVVZ010000238.1 GCA_944364075.1 uncultured Clostridia bacterium | reverse complement strand
CCCGCCAGCCCGCTTCGCTGGCTGTATCAATGGTGCGCACCACATAACGGGAATCGTCGAACACACCCTTGATTTCGCCGCGGGTGCCAATGATATGCAGGTTGCGCTCCGGCTTGGCCGCGCCGCCAATCATGTTCAGGGTACCCGTGGCGCCGTCTGCAAACTGCAGCATGACCGATTGGTGATCCACCACCGTATGGTCGCACTTCCATACGCAGCGGCCGTAGTCGCTGCTTCCCTGCAGCGAGGCGATCTTGTCCTCCAGGGTGGGATGCTCCAGATTTTCCAGGCAGTCCCATACATAGAAGGCCCAGCGGTCCGGGTGGTCGATGTAGTGCTTGCGGGCCGAATAAAGGCAATCCTGCTCCATGGGGCAGTCCACCATGCACCGAGAGCCTGCCTTTGGCGGCGTCTTCTCCGGCGCGAACTGGAAATCTCCCCCGAAGCTGGATACCCGCGTGGGCGCCACGCCGCTTTTAAGCCAGATCATCAGGTCCAGGTCGTGGCAGCATTTGGCCAGAAGCATGGGTGCGCCGCATTTTTCCTCGTTGCCCCATTTGCCGCGGATATAGGAAACCGCCAGATGGTGATAGCTCACATGCTCGGTACACTGAATGCTGATGATGTCCCCGATGTCTCCCTGTAGCAGCCGCTCCTTGATCTGCGCGTAAAAGGGCGCGTAGCGCAGCACGTGGCAGATCATGACCTTGCGGCCGGTTTCCCGGGCGGTGCGGATAAGCGCCCACATTTCGTCCTCGTTCACCGCGAAGGGCTTTTCCAGCAGCATGTCGTAGCCCGCGCGAAGCAGGGGAATGGCCGTAGGCACATGCTGGGTGTCCATGGTGCCGTTGATGACGGCGTCTGCCAGCTTGGGCCGCTTTGCCAGCTCCTCCGCGCTGGCAAAGCACATCTCCGGCGGAATGTGGAACTGCTCCGCCGCTTTGCTGCGGCGAATGGGGTCGGGATCGGCTACGCCGGCAATGGTCAGCTCCTCTGGATGGAGCAGCGCATAGGAAGCATATAGCATGGCGCGATGTCCAGCGCCGACAATGATGGCGGAAACCGGCATGATTTCTCCTCCTTTGGTATTGGCTCCCTGCTATTATGAAGACAGGGCGGGAGACTGTCAAGGACAAAACTGCGCCTGTTGTAATGAAACATTCCCGTGCGCGCTCTTTTCCCGGAAAAGGGTTTCTGCTATAATGTGCGTAGCGCGCCATACGCGCAAAAGGAGGCTATTCATGCTCTCGATTCCCCAGGATGCGGCGTTGATCCTGCGCCTGTGCCGCCAGGCAGGCCACCAGGCCTATGTGGTGGGCGGATGCGTGCGGGATGCGCTGCTGGGACGCGCGCCCCAGGATTGGGACATATGCACGTCCGCCACGCCGCAGGAGATGCTGCGAATCTTTGACGGCTACCGGGTGGTGGAAACCGGGCTCAAGCACGGTACGCTGACGGTGGTGCTGGGGCATAACCCCTACGAGGTTACCACCTTCCGCGTGGAGGAAGGCTATGCGGACCACCGGCACCCGGATCAGGTGCGGTTTGTTCACGATGTACGGGAGGACCTGGCCCGGCGGGATTTTACCGTAAACGCCATGGCCTGGTCCCCGGAGGAAGGCCTGGTGGACGCCTTTGGCGGACAGGAAGACCTGCGCGCGGGCGTGATTCGATGCGTGGGGGATGCGGCAACCCGCTTTGGGGAGGACGCTCTGCGCATCCTGCGGGCTTTGCGGTTCGCGGCAACCTACGGCTTTCGGATTGACGGCGAAACGGCCGTCGCCATCCATGCCCTGCACCCGACCCTGCGCCATGTGGCGGCGGAGCGCATCCGCGTGGAGCTGGGCAAGCTGCTGTGCGGGCGGACCGCCGCGGAGATCCTGCGCCAATACCCCGATGTGCTGCACACGATTCTGCCGGAAACCAGGGCGATGTACGGTTTTGAGCAGCATACGCCCTATCACCACTACGACGTGTGGGAGCATACGCTGCATGCCCTGGACGCCGCGCCGGCGGAAGAAGCCCTGCGCTGGGCGCTGCTGCTCCATGACGCGGGAAAACCCGAAACATTTACCCTGGACGCCGCGGGCGTCGGCCATGCCTACGGCCATGGAAAAATCAGCGCCGAAAAGGCGGAAAGCGCCATGGCCCGGCTGAAAATGGACCGCGCCACCTGGGAGGATGTGACTTCCCTGGTGGAAAAACACGATATGCCCCTGCCGGTGGACCGCAAGCTGATGAAGCGCCGCCTGCGCCAGCTGGGCGAGCGCCGCCTGCGGCTGCTGATCCGGCTGCAATGCGCCGACGCCCTGGGTACGGGAAACTGTCCCCGGGAGGCGGCGGAGCAGCTGGCCCGGGCGCGGCTCCAACTGCTGGACGAGCTGCTGGCGGAGGACGCCTGCGTGTCCCTCAAGCAGCTGCAGGTCAACGGCCGGGATCTGCTGGCTGCGGGACATCCCGCAGGCAAGGCGCTGGGGCAAACCCTGGAGCGCCTGCTGGAGGAAGTCATGGAGGAAACGTTGCCGAACCAGCGGGAAGCGCTGCTGCGCCGGGCCGGGGAACTGGCACGGGAAGGAGGGCCGCATGGGCAAGTGGAATGAGGAGCTGGAACTGAAAATTCAGAAGCTTCCGGAGAGCCCCGGTTGCTACCTGATGAAGGACGCGGAGGGAACCATCATCTACGTGGGCAAGGCGGTCAACCTGAAAAACCGCGTGCGTTCCTATTTCCGGGAGACGTATCATACCCCCAAGGTGGCGGCCATGATCAGCCATATTCAGGATTTCGATATTCTCCTGTGCGACAGCAACCTGGAAGCCCTGTGCCTGGAGTGCAACCTAATTAAGCGCCACCGTCCCTACTACAATATTCTGCTGAAGGATGACAAGCATTACCCCTACCTGCGGGTGAATCTGCGGGAGAACTATCCCCGGCTGACCCTGGCCCGGCGCATGGAGAAGGATGGCGCGAAGTATTTCGGACCCTATATTGGCGCTACCGCGGTGAAACAGGTGATCGACGCGGTACGGGACGTGTTTCCCTTGCGCACCTGCAAGCTGGCTCTGCCGCTGAAAACGCCACGCCGCCCTTGCGTGAATTATGAGATCGGGCGCTGTCTGGCGCCCTGCGCGGGCAAGTGTACCGAGGCTGAGTACTGGGATATGCTCGACGGCGTGCTCTCTTTTTTGGGCGGGGATTACAAGCAGGTGGTGGAACGGCTGCAAAAAGACATGGCCGCCGCCGCGGAGAAAATGCAGTATGAAAAGGCTGCCGTGTACCGGGACAAGATTCGGGATGTGCAGGGGTTGATGGAGCGTCAAATCGCCATACAGACCGAGCGCGCGGAGCAGGACATCCTGGCCCTGGCCCAGGACGGGCTGGACGCCATGGTGCAGCTGGTGTACGTGCGGGGCGGGCGCATGGTGGGCGGAGATCATTTTCCCCTTCCCCGGGAGGGGAGCGAGGACCCCGGCGAGGTGTTGGCGGCATTCCTCACACAGTACTATGAGGACGGCAACCTGATCCCGCGGTACGTGCTGGTTCAGGCGCTGCCCGAGGACAGTCAACCGCAGCTGGAAGCGTGGCTGCGGGAACAAAAGGGCGCGGCGGTGACCCTGGCGACCCCCAAACGCGGGGAAAAACATGAGCTGGTGCGCCTGGCAGCCAAAAACGCCGCCGACGCCCTGGAGAAACGAAACGCCCGCGCCGCCATCCGGCAGGAGCGTACCGTGGGCGCCTGCGAAGGGCTGGCCAAAGCCCTGGGCCTGCCCAAG
>CALVVZ010000237.1 GCA_944364075.1 uncultured Clostridia bacterium | reverse complement strand
CGGGGCAAGCAGGGCCGCTTCCGTCAAAACCTGCTGGGCAAGCGCGTGGACTACTCCGGCCGTAGCGTTATCGTCGTCGGTCCCGAGCTGAAGCTGTACCAGTGCGGCCTGCCCAAGGACATGGCCCTGGAACTGTTCAAGCCCTTCGTTATGGAGCGGCTGGTGAGCCTGAAAATCGCCCACAACGTCAAGAGTGCCAAGCGCGCCGTGGAAAAGGTCCGCCCCGAGGTATGGGACATCCTGGAGGAAGTGATTCGGGAGCATCCGGTGCTGCTGAACCGCGCCCCCACCCTGCACCGCCTGGGCATCCAGGCCTTTGAGCCCATCCTGGTGGAAGGCAAGGCCATGAAACTGCATCCGCTGGCCTGTACCGCCTACAACGCCGACTTCGACGGCGACCAGATGGCCGTACACGTGCCCCTGTCCATGGAAGCCCAGGCCGAGAGCCGCTTCCTGATGCTGGCGCACAACAACATCCTCAAGCCCCAGGACGGCCGCCCCGTGATTTCGCCCTCCCAGGACATGGTCATCGGCTGCTACTACCTGACCATCATCAATGAGAACGGCAAGGGCGCGGGCCGGGTATTCTGCGACGAGAACGAGGCCATTATGGCCTATCAGCTGGGCCAGCTGGCGCTGCAGTCCCCCATTAAGGTGCGCCTGGAGCGTACCTTTAACGGGCAGACCGGGCACAAGCTGGTGGAAACGACCCTGGGCCGCCTGATCTTCAACGACGCCCTGCCTCAGGATCTGGGCTTCAAAAAGCGCGAATGCCTGGAGGACATGTTCGAGCTGGAAGTTGATGAGCTGGTGGGCAAGAAGCAGCTGGGCAACATCGTCGACCAGTGCTTCCGCAGCCAGGGCGAACACCGCACCGCCCAGGTGCTGGACAACATCAAGGCGCTGGGCTTCAAGTATTCCACCCGGGGCGCCATCACCGTGTCCGTGGCGGACATCAAGGTGCCCGATTGCAAGAAGACCATGCTGGCGGAGGCGGACGAGAAGGTCCGCAAGGTCAACGACCTGTTCCGCCGCGGTCTGCTCAGCGAGAACGAGCGTTACAGCCGGGTCATTGACATCTGGAATAACACCACCCATGCCATGCGGGATCAGATCCTGCCCAACCTGGACAAGTTTAACCCCATCCGCATGATGACCGATTCCGGCGCCCGCGGTTCTTCCGCGCAGGTGTCCCAGCTGGCCGGTATGCGCGGCCTGATGGCTTCTCCCTCCGGCAAGACGGTGGAGCTGCCCATCCGCGCCAACTTCCGCGAAGGCCTGACGGTGCTGGAGTTCTTCCTCTCCTCCCACGGCAGCCGCAAGTCCCTGTCTGATACGGCGTTGCGTACCGCCGACTCCGGTTATCTGACTCGCCGCCTGGTGGACGTTTCCCAGGAGGTCATCGTCCGGGAGGAGGACTGCTTCGAGGCTCGGGGCGAGAAGGTTCGCGGCATTGTGGTGCAGGACATCATGAGCGGCCGCCAGTCCATCGAGAGCCTGGAGGACCGCCTCCGTGGCCGGGTAGCCGCCGAGGATATTTGCGATCCCAAGACCGGCGAGGTGCTGGTACACCTGAACGAGGCCATCGACCATCAAAAGGCCAAGCTGGTGGTTTCCCGGGGCGTGACCAAGGCCACCGTCCGCAGCGTGCTGACCTGCCGCACAGAGAACGGCGTCTGCGCCCGCTGCTACGGCACCAACCTGGCCCACGGCGGCAAGGTGGACATCGGCGAGGCGGTGGGCATCATCGCCGCGCAGGCCATCGGCGAGCCCGGCACGCAGCTGACCATGCGTACCTTCCACACCGGCGGTATCGCCTCCGGCGACGACATCACCCAGGGTCTCCCCCGCGTGGAAGAGCTGTTCGAGGCCCGCAAGCCCAAGCGCGAAGCCATTCTTTCCGAGATCGGCGGCCGCGTCACCATCCAGGAGACCAAGAAGAAGCGCGAGCTGGTGGTCACCTCCGAGGAGGACGGGCACGAGCAGAAGTCCTACCAGATCACCTACGGCAGCCGCCTGAAGGTGCAGGAGGGCGATCATGTGGAGGCTGGCGACGAGCTGATTGAAGGCTCCGTGAACCCCCATGACCTGCTGCGCATCCTGGGCGTGAAAGCCGTGCAGGAATACCTGCTCAAGGAAGTGCTCAGCGTGTACCGCCTCCAGGGCGTGGCCGTGGCCGACAAGCACATCGAGATCATTGTGCGGCAGATGCTGCGCAAGGTTCGCGTGGAGGACGCCGGCGACACCAATCTGTTGCCCGGCTCCCTGGTGGACATCTTCCGCTTCGAGCAGGCCAACATGGAAACCATTATGGCGGGCGGCCGTCCGGCCATTGCCAAGCGCATTCTGCTGGGCATCACCAAGGCCTCCCTGGCCACGGAGAGCTTCCTCTCCGCCGCTTCCTTCCAGGAAACCACCCGCGTGCTTACCGAAGCTGCCATCAAGGGCAAGATTGACCCGCTGGTGGGCCTGAAGGAAAACGTCATTATCGGCAAGCTGATTCCCGCCGGTACGGGCATGAAGCGCTACAAGAATATCGAGATCCGGGAAAATTACGATTTCTAAGCAAACTGGGGGAGCCTTCTGCGGGAGGCTCCCCCAGACTGTTGAAAAGGCATGCCATTTCATACAGCTGCATGAAAAATGAAGCTTCAAGCGTCCGAACTTGCTAACATTTCATAGCGTATGGGACCGAAGGTTTCCAAAGGGAAAGGCGGGCATAGCCGCCCGGAAGGTTGCCTTTCCCACCGGAAAAGGCAATCCGCCTACGGCGGACGCAGACCGTTGACTTGCTTTTGCCAACGGTCTGAGCAACAGACAGTTGCTTTGCTTTTTGTTTCCAGCATGGTACAATTCCGGTGAGGTGGTGATCGATATGGAACCCAAAGAAATTCTTTTGGAACTGCGCACCAAGCATGAGCTCTCACAGGAGCAGTTGGCGGAAAAGGTGCATGTAACCCGGCAGGCGGTATCCCGCTGGGAAACGGGTGAAACGGTGCCTAATACGGAGACTTTGAAACTGCTTTCTAAACTGTTTGATGTTTCCATCAATACCCTGCTGGGCTCGCCCCGGCAGTTGATCTGTCAGTGCTGCGGTATGCCTTTAGAGGACGCCAATATCAGCCGGGAGACAGATGGCAGTTTTAACGAAGAGTACTGCAAGTGGTGCTACGCTGACGGAAAATTTGTTTATACGAGTCTTGAGGAATTGCTGTGTTTCCTGGAGAATCATATGTCCAATGAAACCTGGCCGCCCGAACAGGTCAGAGCCTACTTAGAAACACAACTGCCAAAGCTTAACCACTGGAAATAGGACAAAGCATCAATACCTCTCTCTGACACTGGAGATTTTCAGGGATTCAATTCCAAATTCTGCGTAAACGCCAATTGGGGTGCAAATCGAGCAAAATTGATTCAAGACGGCAGCCGAGTAAATCCGGCTGCCGTCTCAGACTGCTGACAAAGTACTTTGACTCATCATTTTGCATGTTTTGTATGCATTTTTGCAGGCACAAAAGGTTTCGCGCCTGCGGGCGCGACCAAAGGGCTTTCCGATCGCCCTTTGGAAACCTTCGGTCCCCATACGCTATGAAATGCTTCCAAGTTCGGGAACCTGAAGTTTCATTTTTCTTGCAGCCCTATGGAAAAAACGTGCCTTTTTCAACAGCCTGAGACGGCAGCCGGGTAAATCCGGCTGCCGTCAGACTGTCAAAAAACCCCGGGGAGGCGTCGGAGGGGCCGAAGCCCCTTCGACTTTCATTCGTATCCGCCGGCTCT
>CALVVZ010000236.1 GCA_944364075.1 uncultured Clostridia bacterium | reverse complement strand
GCCTGCGGGCGCGACCAAAGGGCTTTCCGATCGCCCTTTGGAAACCTTCGGCCCCATACGCTATGGAATACTTGCAAATTAGCGAACCTGAAGTTTCGTTTTTCTTGCATCGATAAAATACATGCTTCTGTTCACGGTCTGGAATACGCCGGTATGGGCGCAAAGTCCATACCGGCGTATTTCTACGTATTTGAGCGCGTTTTATCCCAGGTCGGGCGCATCCAGCAGCAAAACCTTGCCGGTGCGGCCTTCGGTTTCCACAATCAGCAGTTCATTCTCTCCCTGCCGCAGCATGGGACCAGGGATATACAGCCGCTTTTGCGGCCCGATTTCCCACAGGCGGCCCAGGCAGAATCCATTGAGGAATACCGTGGCTTTTCCCCACTCGGGGAGCTCCAGGAAGGAGTCGCCCTGCTCCTCCACCTGGAAGGTGAAGCGGCGGACGCTGGGCGCGCCGGGTATGGCGGACATACCGTCCAGACGCAGGGAGCACAACGCTTCCTCGTCCAACGCAACCATTTCCCAGCCGTAATGCTGATGGCCGTTCAGCACCACGCAACCGTCAATTCCCTTGCGCTGGCGCTCCAGCATAAAGGAATAGTTCACGCGGCCCATGTTCTCCACCAGGATCTCCAGGCGTGCGCCTGCACGCACGGGTACGGGCTGTTCAAAGGTATGCGCCATCAAAAGCTCCCGGTCGTACAAGGTTGCAATCATCTGCCCATCCAGCAATACGTGCGCGCGGTCGTTGGCATCCACCAGACGGATGGAAGTCAGCTCCGCCTCATGGGTCAGGGTCGTACGGTACAAGGTGAAGCCATAGCTCTGCCCCAGACGCTCCATGCTCCGGGGATGAGTATGCTTGACCGCCGGCAGCTGCTCTGCCAGCGCCATTAGCGGCGCGCCGGCCACTTCCTTCGCTTCCCCATAGGCTTTGCGCGGAATCTCTTCCGTTTCCAGCTGCGCTACCGGGCCGAAGCGCTTCTCAATCTCCGCCTGGAAAAGCCGGTATTTCTCCGTGATGCGCCCATCCTCGGTAAGCAGCGCGTCGTAATCGTAGGAGGTAACGTCCGGGGTCAGCTCGTCATAGTAGTTCGCGCCGTTCATCCAGCCGAAGCTGGTGCCGCCATGGAACATGTAGATGTTGCCGTGGCCCCGGTCCAGGATCTCGCCAAAGTCCCTGGCGGAGGTTTCGCCATCCGTATGGGCATGCTTGCCGCAGCCCCAGTGGTCAAACCAGCCGCACCAGTATTCCATGCACATCAGCGGCTGAATGCCCTGCTCCGCCATATAACCGAAGCGCGCCTTGGTCTGCGAGCCGAAGTTACCCGTCTGGAACACGCCCTCGCACTTGCCGCAAGCCAGCATGTCATGCTCCGGCCCGTCGGAGGTCACCAGCGGCACATCCACCCCACGCTCCAGCAGCATATCCCGCAGCGCAGCCAGATAGGCTTTGTCGTCCCCATAGGAGCCGTACTCATTTTCCACCTGCATGAGGATCACCGGGCCGCCATGGGTAATCTGCAACGGCACCAGGCGCGGAATCAATTCGTCATAGTACGCCCGCACATGTCCCAGGTATGCCGGGTCGCTGCAGCGGAAGCGCATACCGTCCTCCTTCAGCAGCCAGGCAGGCAGGCCGCCGAACTCCCATTCCGCGCAAATATAGGGCGCCGGACGCAGAATCACCCACAGCCCCAGGCTTTCCGCCAAGCGGACAAAGGCCTCCACGTCATACAGTCCCGTAAAGCGGAACGCGCCCTTGTGGGGCTCGTGCCCGTTCCAAGGAATATAGGTTTCCACCGTGTTGCAGCCCATGTTCTTGAGCTTGACAAGGCGGTCGCGCCAGTATGCCGGCGGCACGCGGAAATAGTGGATAGAGCCGGAAATCAGCTTGAATTTCTCTCCGTTGAGATAGAAATCATCTCGAATGGCAAAGGTACCCATGGTATTCCTCCTCTTCAAAGCGCCCAAGGCGGATGTCCCGCCAGGCGCATAGTATCTCATTCGGCGTCTTCCATAGCCCGTCTGGCTTCGTCCAGCATGCTCGCGGCATGACGGCGGGCGCTTTCGTCGTTATCCCCTGCCCCGCCGATCATTCGCGCCAATTCCGCCACACGGCCTTCCCGGTCCAGCAGGCGCACAGTGGTATGGGTGCGCTCCGCTTCCTGATGCTTTTCCACCAGCAGCTGATGGTCCGCCATGGCAGCAATCTGCGGCAAATGAGTCACGCACAGCACCTGCCGCCGCCGGGCAATACGGGCCATCTTTTCCGCCACCACCTGGGCCATTCGCCCGCTGATGCCCGTATCGATCTCGTCGAACACCATGGTGCCTACGCCGCCCTGAGCGGCTTCCAGGCTCTTGATGGCCAGCATCAGGCGGCTTAGCTCGCCCCCGGAGGCAATCTTCGACAAAGGCTTGAGTGGTTCGCCGGGATTGGGGGAAATCATAAATTCGATCACGTCGTCCCCGTCGGCCTGAGGCATGGGCTGCCGTTGTGGGCGCGGCGCAAAGGCTACCTGAAAAACCGTCTTTTCCATCCCCAGTTCCCGAAGCTGCTCCATCATGGCCGCCTCAAAGCGCCGGGCCAGCTCCACGCGGCGCTGGGTCAGCACCCGGGCGCATTGCCGGTATGCGGCAAGCAGGCGCTTGTGTTCCGCGCCCATGCGTTCCACCTGATCCTCCAGGCCGTTGAGCCGTTCAAACTCCTCCTGCATGGATGCCTGTGCCGACAGCACTTCATCCAGTGTCGGGCCGAAGCGCCGCTCCAGCCGGCGGATCAGGTCCAGTCGGCCTTCCACTACCTCCGCCCGCTGGGGATCAAATTCGTTCTCATCCTTCAAGCGACTCAGGTCGTAGGCCAGTTCCTCGATTTCATATCCCAGGCTTTCCATGCGTTCCTGCATGGCCTGGTATTCCGGCGCAAGCCCGGCAATCCCCCGCAGGGCCTGCGTTGCGCCACGCCAGGCGGATACCATGCCGCCGCCTTCCTCTCCGCCGGCATTGAGCATTCCCTCCGCAGCGGAAAGAGCTGCGCGTATCTTTTCTCCATGGCGCAGGCGATCCCGCTCCCGGGCCAACGCTTCTTCCTCGCCAGACTTCAGACGGGCTTTTTTCATCACCGACAGGTCCGCGCGCAATTCTTCCAGGCGGCGGTTTTTCTGCTCGTTTTCCTTTACCAGGCGCGCATAGGCCCGGTGATTGGCCATAAAGTCCTGATATGCCTGGGCAGTCCGCGTCAACGCCTCCTGGTGCTCCGCTCCCCCAAAGGCGTCCAGAAACTGCATGTGGAACTTCGGCTCCATCAGAAAGCGATGCTCGTGCTGCCCATGCACGTCCATCAGTAGCGATGCCAATTCTCTCAGAAAGGTCACGGGCATGGTCACGCCGCACACCCGGCAAAGATTGCGTCCGCTGCGGGTGATTTCCCGGTACAGCGTCGCTGTGCCGCCTTCCGCCTCTAGGCTCTGGGTTGCAAGCAGCGCCTGCGCCTTGGGGCAGTCCGACACATTGAAGGCTGCCTCCACCCAGGCCTTGTCCGTTCCCGTGCGAATTAATTCCCGGTCTGCGCGTCCCCCCAGCGCTAAATTCACCGCATCCACCACAATGGACTTACCTGCCCCGGTTTCGCCGGTCATCACATGCAGACCCTGCCGGAATTCCAGCGTGAGGGATTCAATGAGCGCCACATTGCGCATGCTCAGCGTCAGCAGCATGGTATCTCCTTTGTTACTTCATCAGATCCTGTATGCGGGAGATGATCACCGGCACTTCCT
>CALVVZ010000235.1 GCA_944364075.1 uncultured Clostridia bacterium | reverse complement strand
TGGTCGCAGGGCGCGTCGCCCTTGCCCACCACGGTAATGTGGTGATACGCGCCATACATGGCCGGGCGCATGAGGTTGGCGGCGCAGGCGTCCAGGCCGATGTAATGCTTGTAGGTGTCCTTGCGGCTGGTGGCGTGGGTCACCAGCCAGCCGTGGGGGCCGGTCATGTAGCGGCCCAGCTCCGTCTTGATGGCGACGCCCTGTATGCCGCTGCGGGTAAACACCTTGTCGTAAGCCAGGCGCACCCCTTCGCCAATGGCGGCGATGTCCGGGGCGGACTGCTCCGGGCGGTAGGGAATCCCCACGCCGCCGGAAAGGTTCACGAAGGCCAGGGGCAGGCCCACCTTGTCCATGAGCTTGCGCCCCACCTCAAAGAGCAGCTCCGCTAGGGTGGGATAGTAGGCGTTGTCGATGGTGTTGCTGGACAGGAAGGCATGCAGTCCGAAGGAACGCACCCCCAGGGCTTTGAGCCGGGCCAGCCCTTCCTCCAGCTGGGCGTAGGTGAAGCCGTACTTGGCATCCCCCGGATTGCCCATGATGGTGTTGCCGATGGTGAAATCCCCGCCGGGATTGTAGCGGCAGCACACGCAGTCGGGAATGCCGCCATGGTCCCGCAATAGGTCGATATGGGTGATGTCGTCCAGGTTGATAAAGGCGTCCATGGCCCGGGCCTGGTTGAACTCCTCAGGGGGCATGGCGTTGGCGGAGAACATGATCTCCGCGCCGTGGAAGCCGCAGGCCTTGGCCAGGGTCAGCTCCGTGGCGCTGGAGCAGTCCACGCCGCAGCCCTCCTCCCGCAGTATGCGCAGAATGGCGGGGTTGGGCAGAGCTTTTACGGCAAAATATTCCTTGAAATCCGGGCACCAGGCGAAGGCACCGTTCAGCGCCCGGGCCGTGCGGCGGATGCCTCCCTCGTCATACAGGTGAAAGGGAGTCGGAAAGGCCTGCGCGGCCTGTTGAAACACGGTATCGGATAGGGAAAAATTCGGCATCTTTGGCACGCTCCAAAAGCTCAGGATATTGTCCGGCCAGCGCCGGCATGGTTCACTGTACCACATCGCCCGGTACGGCGCAAGTACTTCCTTTGTACTGCTGCGGCGGGTTCACGGACCGGGCGCGGGGGCTTCCAGCGCCAGGCGCGCCTGCATGTACGCGGCCAAAGCCGCGACCTGCGCCTCCCGTCCTTCCCAGCGGTCCTTCGCCTGCCCTAGATACGCCAGGCGCGCGGTTTCCAGCAAGGGAGCGAGCGTTTCCGGCAGCCTGGGCAGCGCCCATGCGGCGGCTTCGTCCTTGGGCAGCAGGGCGCCGGTTTCCGCGGTGACCCACATGCGCGCCAGGGTAAGCAGCACGTTGCGCTCGTCTCCCCGGAGCCAGGCCAGCAGATGGGGCAGGGCGCACGCCATGGCCCGGCGCACCTCGTCCATGGGGATGTCCGGGAGCAGCGTCTGCGCTTCCTCGCCCAGCAGGGCAAAGCTGCGCGCCCTGGCCTGCCACAGCAGCAGCGCGATGTCCGGGTCCCGACGGGGCCGCGGGCACTCTCCCGCCTCCAGCGCCCTGCGCAGCCATTCGCCGTACATGTACTCGCACCTGGGCGGGAAACGCCAGGGGATCAGCGCGTCGCGGTTGACCACGGTAACCTCCAGGGGCCGCCTGGCCGCGCAGCCCACGGGGCCGGAAAGCGCCAGAAGCCGCTGGGTAAGCGTTTCCGCCGCGCCCGCGGGCAGCTGCCCCCGTATCAGTACCAGCACGTCCACGTCGCTTTCGGGCCGCAGGCGGCTGAGGACGGCGGAGCCGTAAAGGTACACGCCAAGGAGCTGTTTCTTCAGCAGCTCTTCAGCCAATCCCCTCACGCGGCGGGCCGGTTCCAGCGCCTCCGCCTGAGGCGCAAGCGGCGCGGGCGCGCCGCAGGTCTGCCAGTCCATGGCCATGCTTCCCTTCTTCGCATAGAGTTTACGCCCCGGCAACGTCCCGGGCCACGGCGATGCCGGTGGCGCTGGCCTGCATCAGCCCGCGGGTGATGCCCGCGCCGTCGCCGATGGCATACAGCCCCTGGATGGGCGTCATAAAGCGCTGGTCCACCAGCACCTTGCTGGAGTAGAACTTTACCTCCACCCCGTAAAGCAGGGTGTTCTTGCTGTACAGGCCGGGGGCCAGGTGGTCGAAGGCCTTCAGGGCTTCCACAATGCTGGTCAGATGCCGGGCCGGCAGCACGAAGGAAAGATCCCCGGGCACGGCGGTTTGCAGGGTGGGGAGGGTGGTGGACTTGGCTAGGCGCTCCCAGGAGGTGCGCCGCCCCTGGAGCAGGTCGCCCAGGCGCTGCACCATGATGGGCCCGCCGGTGAGCATGTTCCCCAGCCGGGCGATGTACTGCCCGTACTCGATGGGCTGGTTGAAAGGTTCGGTGAAGCGGGTGGACACCAGCAGGGCAAAGTTGGTATTGCCGGTGCGGCGGGCCGGGTCGCCGTAGCTGTGGCCGTTGACCACCGCCAGGCCGGACTCGTAGTGCTCCTCGCTGACCACGCCGCCGGGGTTCATGCAGAAGGTGCGCACCTTGTTTTCGTAGGTATCGGAGTAATAGATAAGTTTGGCCTCGTACAGGTACTTGGTCAGGTGGTCCATGATGGCGTTGGGCACCTCCACCCGCACGCCGATGTCCACCTCGTTGTTCTGGGTGCGCAGGCCCAGCTTTTCCGCCTGGTTGGCCAGCCATTCCGCGCCGCCGCGGCCGGGGGCGGCGATCACGTGGGCGGATTGTGCCACCCAGGGCTCGCCCTTACGGGGGGACAGGCGCACGCCCACCGCCCGGCCGTCCTCCACCAGGATGTCCGTGGCGGTGGTCAGCTCGGCGAAGGTGGTTTGGGTCTGGGTGGTGAGATAATCGTGCATGGCTTCCAGCACCTTGCCCGCATATTCCGTGCCCAGGTGCCGCACGGGGCAGGGCACCAGGCGGATGTTGTAGCGGCTGGCTTCGTAGGCGATTTCCTCCACCTTTTTATCGTCCAGGCCGTGGACCTCCCGGGGCGCGCCGAAGCGCAGATACAGCTCGTCCGCCTGATGAATCAGCTCCTGAGCCTTCGGGTGGCCCAGGTATTCGCTGATATGCCCGCCCACCTCGTCGGAGAGGGAGAGCTTGCCGTCAGAAAAGGCGCCCGCCCCGGCCCAGCCGTGGACGATGCCGCAGGGGTCGCAGTGGACGCACTTGCCCGTGGCGCGGGCGGGACAGGTCCGGTGAGCGATGGCACGGCCCATGTCCACAATCAGCACCCGGCTTTCCGGCTTCAGGCGCGTCAGTTCCAGCGCGGTGAAAATGCCGGCAGGGCCGGCGCCGATGATAATGGCGTCATAGATGCGGTTTTCCATGAGAACCTCCTTGACAGACCTGTATGCCAGCACGCTGCATACGCATTCGCTACATTCTAGCATGTTCTCCGGGGGAACTCAAGGGGAAGACCTGGCAAACCGCGGCGGGATCAGTCCGGCAAGGGATAGCCCGCCTCCAGGGCGGCCAGCTTCACCGCCAGGGGGAACAGCTCCATCACCTGAGCCAGCTCTTCCAGGGGCGGGTAGCTGGGGGCAATGCGGATGACGCTGTCCTCGGGGTCGACGCCGCCGGGGAAGGCCGCGCCCGCGGGGGTCAGGGTGACGCCCGCCTGGGCGCAGAGCGCCACAATGCGCGAGGCGCATCCCCGGGGCGCCCGGAAGCAGATGAAGTATCCGCCCCGGGGACGGCTCCAGGCGGCGATGCCCGTCAGCTCCCGCTCCAGGGCGTCCAGCACCAGCTGAAACTTGGG
>CALVVZ010000234.1 GCA_944364075.1 uncultured Clostridia bacterium | reverse complement strand
GCGACTTGGCTTTTCCAAGGAAAAGCCAACCTTTAGCCGGCAAAGCCGGCTTACACGAATGAAAGTCGGAGGGGCTATGGCCCCTCCGACACCTCCCTGAGTTTTTTTGACAGTCTGATGCTTTTTCACATAGACGTAAAAAATGAAACTTCAAGCTCCCGAACTTGCAAGATTTTCATAGCGCATGGGGCCGAAGGTTTCCAAAGGGCGATCGGAAAGCCCTTTGGTCGCGCCCGCAGGCGCGAAACCTTCTGTGTTTGCAAGCATGCAATGCGCAACTTGCAAAGATAATGAAACTGCATACTTTTTATTTGCAAGAAAAATGAAACTTCAGGTTCCTAAATTTGCAAGTATTTCATAGCGTATGAGGCCCGAAGGTTTCCAAAGGGCGATCGGAAAGCCCTTTGGTCGCGCCCGCAGGCGCGAAACTTCTTGCATCTACAAGAATGCATACAAAACTTGCAAAAAGGATAAGACAAATTCCTTTGTCAGCAGTCCGAGCCGGAGGGGCCGCAGCCCCTTCGACTCCCATTTGTATCCGACGGCTGTGCCGGTTGAAGCTTGGCTTTTTCGCTCAAAGTAGCGACGCCGGATACGCCGACACGCCGCCGTGCAAACAGGGCAGCGCATTGCTTTTCTCAGGGTTTGACGGCACGGGTCGCCCAGAAGGTGGCGACGCCATGGTCGTGCAGGTTGCCCTGACCATCGGTATCCTGGTATACATCCTCCAGACGGAACCCGGCCTGCAGCTGACCGCCGATTTGTTCCTCAATGCCGTGGGAGAACTGGATGCCATCCCCGGAAGCCAAGGCTTCCTTGTAGAGCCGTTCATCCTTGAGGGGATTGTAGGGGAGCTTTTGCACCAGGGCGGTGCCTTCGTCGTTGAAAGCGTACCCCACGCCGTTGTCCAGCCCGGCCAGCAGGATACCCCCGCGCTTGAGCACCCGGTAACACTCCCGCCATATGGGGTACACATCTTCCACGTAGCAGTTGGATACGGGATGAAAGATCAGGTCAAAGGCTCCATCCGGGAAAGGCAGGGGCAGCGTCATATCCGCCCTCACCAGCTCAATGGCGTAACCTTCCCGGCGCGCAACCGCTTCGTCGGAGGCCAGTTGCGCCGGAGAATAATCCAGCAGGGTACAATTCGCGCCCGCAGCGGCAAAAATGGGCATTTGCTGGCCGCCGCCGCTGGCCAGGCCCAGCACACGGGCGCCTCGTAGCGGGCAGAACCAGCTTCGGGGCACGGGCTTGGTGGGCGTAAGGAGCATTTGCCAGTCATCCTGCTGCGCCCGGACAAAGGTTTCATGGTCGATGGGCGTTCCCCATTCCCAACCATCCGCGACCCATTGGTCCACGGCTTGGGCGTTGATGTCGGTGTATCGCATAACCATTCTCTCCTATAGATTTAACAGTGCCAGTCCAGATGCGCAGGATGCGCCTCATGAGGCACGGACGCGGCGCGCAGGCTGTCCAGCATTCGCGCAAAGGCCGCCTCCGCGTAAGCGTCATAGTCCGCCGGGGAGGCGTCTTCCCCCAGTGCCGCATAGGCCAGGGCCGCCGCTGCATAAAAAGTCATGCCCAGGGCGTTCGTGGGCGTTTGCATCACCGCTGCCGCCGTGCCTATGGCCCGAAGGGCGGCCTGCGCCGCCGCGCCGGTTTCCTGCCGGGCGCTGTCCCGGAGGGCGGACAGCAGCGGCTTGACCGCTTTACCGTCGCATCGCCCCGCGGCCCAGTCCGCCGCCTGCGCCAACGCCCGGCCGGGAAGCGAATCCTGGGGATGGACGCACAGGTAAACGGGCAGCAGATTTTCCAACGCATAGGCCGCGCTCCAGCGGGCCAGGGTTTCCCGGGACTGTGTTTCCATTTGTGCCATGAGGGCTGCAATTCCGGGGGACGCAGCGCTTCCCAGCATTTTGCGAAGTTTGGCCATGATGCTAAAAACTGCCTTTCCGCATATTTTTCATGATGGTAACATGGCCGCGGAAAGATTGTCAAGATCGCGTGGTTACAACAGAGAGGCCTCTGCGGCGGCGGCATTGTGAATCAGTGAGCGCAGGCGAATCAGGCGGAGGTTGTCCCGAGTGGGGCATACGCGGTTGGTGAGCAGCACCACAAACAGCCCCGTTTCAGGGTCCACGGCAAAACTGGTGCCCGTGAAGCCCGTGTGGCCGTACGCCCGCGGGCTCATCAGGTCCCCCAGGAAATTGGCGGGACTGCCGGCCAGGTTGAAACCCAGGCCGCGGAACTCCCGGTCGGGGCCTGGCGTGCGGTTCACCAGCGCCGCCCGGAGGGTGGCGGGGGAGAGGTAGGCCGAACCGTCGGGAAGCCTGCCGCCGCAGGCCAGCATCTGCGCAAAGCGGGTCATGTCCGTCAAATCGCTGAAAATGCCCGCGTTGGCGGAAATGCCGCCCAGGAAGCGGGCGTTTTCATCGTGGACTACGCCCCGAAGCAGCGCTTGGGTTTCCGGGTCCCATTCCGTGGGCGCCACATCGCCCGTGGGATGGTAGGTGGTGCGCGCCATGCCCAAGGGTTCAAAAACCCAGGCCCGGGCCAATTTGTCCAGGGGCTCGCCGCCAATGATCTCCAGCAGCTTGCCCAGCAGGATATATCCCATGCAGCTGTAGATGGGCGCGCCGCCGGGAGCCTGTGCCAGTGGATGGCGCAGGATGGCCTGAACCGCTTCCTCGGGCGCGGCGCATTCCTCCTGGAGCAGGAAATGGTCCGGGATGCCGCTGGTGTGGGTCATCAGCTGCAGTACGGTAATGTCTGCCTTGTCTGCGGGGGCATCCAGAAAGGCGCCTACCCGGTCGTACAGGCGCAGCTTGCCTTCCTCCAACCAGCGCAGGGCAATCATGGTGGCGCCGAGGATCTTCGATACGCTGGCCATGTCGTAGAGAGTGTGCAGGGTCGCGTCACCAAAGACGCGGCGGCAGAGCACCCGGGAGCCTACACCCACGCTCAGGCATGCGGAGGGATAGGCGCCCTGCTCCAGGCCCAGGGCTACCAGCGCGGCTGTTTTGGCAAAAGGTTCCATGACGTTTCGCTCCTTTCCTGAAACGTGCAGAATCGCGCTCATGGATCGCAAACAAAGCCATTTTGCGAACAAAGCCGCTTGCCGCGATCCCGGAGGGCTGAAAAGGATCTATATCCTGCAGGCTGTCAAAAAACCCCGGGGAGGCGTCGGAGGGGCCGCAACCCCTCCGACTTTCATTCGTATCCGCCGGCTCTGCCGGCTAAAGGTTGGCTTTTCCTTGGAAAAGCCAAGTCGCTTCGCGACCGCTGTTTTCATATATGAAAACAGCGCCTTGCTGGGTCGTTGATTTTGCTTGCAAAATCAATTCCTTACACCTTCGGACGACCTTTGGTTGGCCGAAGGTGCTTCCTCGAAAAAGTGGTGAAAACCACTTTTTCGACACGCTGAAGGATCTATATCCTGTCACAAAATCATCCAGAAAAGCATCTGACGCTGGCAAGGCTTTTCAGGGCGCGTGAAATCGGGATGCTCCGGGACGAAAGGCGGCGCGCGCTGGCCTTTCTTCCCGGAACCATCGATCGCTTCTGGATCATGCCGCAGGCACGAAGGTATGGAGGCAATGCCGCGCCAACGCATTTACGGTATCGCCTTTCCTTTGCCAAGGGCATCGGTTGGCCTATGGCTTTGAAAAAAACGGCTGCTACTGAAAACGCTGGCGGAAAATTTCCGCCAGCGGCAGACTGTCAAAAAACCCTGGGGAGGCGTCGGAGGGGCCGCAGCCCCTTCGACTTTCATTCGTATCCGCCGGCTCTGCCGGCTAAAGG
>CALVVZ010000233.1 GCA_944364075.1 uncultured Clostridia bacterium | reverse complement strand
CACTTTGTGTAGCCCACTTGCCGCCCGCCGCTCCCCCCGCTCCTGCGTCGGCTGCCGCTCTTCCAGCACTTCGGCCACAGGGGGCTCGTAGTCCGCCGCCGGCGCCTGGGGATAGTCCTCCAGTCCGGTCATGTCCGGTTCCGTCATGGGACGTTCCTGGGGAACATACAGATTTTTGGGCGCCCGCGGCCTGCGGTAAGCGCGCCCCAGCGCGCCAAACTGCACGGGTTCCTCCACAGGACGCGCAAAACGCTGATAATAGTCTGCATCATAGGCCGGGAATGGTTCCTGCACCGCCTGCGCGGCGGTATCCGGCACCAGTTCGCCCTGCGGCGGCTCATAATCCCTGGCAAAGCGGGCCGTACCGTCCGGATACACCCAGGCGCGCCCTGTTTTCTGCGTAACAGGAGCCGCCTGCCGCCGCTGCGGATATGGCTGCGGCTCCGGCAGCGGTTCGATCCATTCGTCCGCTTCCTGCCCCTTGCCCCGTACACGGCGGAAAAAGCTGGCCCATACCTGAAAGGGACGCCAGCGTATCACATGGATCACCGCGTCCACCACCATGCCGGTCAGGCATAGGATTACCGTCAACGCTTTCCAGTTTTCTCCAATCCAGGCCAGCATGCCGCCGCCCTCGCCGCTGCTTAGCATGTTCCAGCATTCGTTCACCGCGGTGCGGATCCACCCCAGCAGCACACTAAAAACGGAATTGGCAAAGCTGCCCATGTCGCCCTCCTGACACGATCCTTATTTTTTGGTGATCTCCACCTGCACCATTCCGGGCACAGCCTCCACGTCAAAGGCCACGTCGTCGCTGCCCTCAACCTTGCATATGACAGGCAGCTCGTACACGCCCGCGGTCAGCCCCGACGCATCGCAGCTCAGAGAAATCGCCGAGCTGCGCAGGCTCTCCACCCACAGTTGCGGGCCGGTAATGGTCACGTTGACCTTGCTCTGGCTCAGAGAAGCGGAGTATTCGCTTCCCGTGCCCTGCACCGACAGCTTCACTTCTTCAAAGGTTTTGGACTGAATCACCGGACCGATCTCCACTGCTACCGTCACCGTATCGCTGCTCAAATACGTCAACTCCGTGGGGCGGCGTACCCGAATCTGCTCGGTAAAGGAAGCGCTGGCGCCCGTTACATCCACCGCGCTGTCCGCGTAGAGAGTATCCAGCACGTCCAGGTTGGCGGACCATCCCGCCGCGACAATGGTAGCCGGGGTCACGGTCACAGTCTTGATTTCATAACCTGTGGCCGGTTCGCCGACGGTCAATCCCAGGGTGCTCATGTCGATCTCACGCTTGGCGTACAGATATTGCTCGGCAATAACGCTGTCCACCAGCACCGACTCGCTGGTAATCTCCAGCAGATCGCTCTGGATCACCTCGCCGTTGCTGTCCAGCAGCTGAAAAGGCACCGAGGTACGAACCAATCCCTCTCTGGCCGGAAGGGTGCTCAGATCCAGCGTGGCCTCCGCACGCACCACACGGTCTACCATGGAGCGCGGGCCGCTCACGGTTACCTGCGGCGGGTCCAGGGATGGGGAAGCCGCGTAATATCCTTCGGGCGCTTCACCCACCGTTACCACGGAAACAGGAATACGGTACCGGGTAATATATTCCTCCACCTCAATCTCCACCGTATCCGGGGAAACCTCGATCACGTTGCCCCAGGTGCTGCTGCTGGTGGTCAGCACCTTCGCCTCCTGCACCCCTGTTTCCTGGATGCGCGTCAAATCAATGCGTGCATTATAATTGCTGGCCGTAGCGGAGGCGTACTGCATCTGCGGCACCTCCACGCGAAGTTTAGCATTCTGTGTCACCTGATCCAGGTTGCTGACCACGATCAAGCCGTTGCGCTTGATGGTATCCTCGCCGCTGACGGAAATGGTAACCCCCGTGAACACCTTCTCACGGGTCAGGGTCGGGTCCTGGGTAATCAGGCCGGACCAGAGGATAATCGCAATAATCACGGACAGCAGCTTGAAGGGCCACTGATGCAGGAAAAAGCCGGCGATGGACCGTGCCAGCCCCTTCCAGCCATTTTCATTTTTCTTTTCCATGGGCTTGTTTTCCGGCCGCTTTTCCGTGTTTTTCTCCGGCGACTTGCTCATCGTGCCGCCTCCTTCCCGCGCTTGCGTCCCAGCAGCGAAGCCAGCAGATGCGTATGCGGCTGCGCATAAATGCCCTCCAGAATCTCACGCAGGGACTTTGTGTCCAGGTGACGGGTCAGCCGTCCGCCCCGCGCCATGGACATGATGCCCGTTTCTTCCGACACGATCAGCACAATGGCGTCCGTAGTTTCGCTGATACCGATAGCCGCACGGTGCCGGGTGCCCAGCTCACGGCTGATACCGCGGCCTTCCGTCAGGGTAAGAATGCACGCGCCCGCCACCACGCGCGGGCCGCGAATGACCACCGCGCCGTCATGCAGCGGCGTGTTGGGTTCGAAAATATTCTCCAGCAGCGGCGCGGAAATACGCGCATCCACCGCCGTTCCCGTCTCGATCACGTCCTTCAGCCCGGTTTTCTGTTCAAACACGATCAGCGCGCCTACCCGGCGGCGGCTTAGGTCCGTCATGCATTGAATGATCTCGTCGATAATGCGCGTCCGATCCTCGCCCTCACCTGAATGACTGTTCTCACGCACAGCGCCGCGGCCCAGCTGCTCCAGCGCCTTGCGAATTTCCGGCTGGAACAGGATCACCAGCACCACCGCGCCGTTGTTCACCACGCTCATCAGCAGCCAGTTCAGCGCAGTCAAGCCCAGCAAATCGGACACAAGGGTAGCCACCAGCAGCACCACCAGGCCCTTGAGCACGGCGCTGGCTCGGGTCTGCCGGGTCATCATCAAAAGAAAATAGATAATTACAGCGACGATAAGAATATCCGCTACGTCGCTCAGTCCCGGCCGGTGAAACACGTTCCATATGGCGGTTTGTATTGTATCCCACAGTGCTGTCAACCGACTTCGACCCCACTTTCGTATACAAAATCAGAAACTGGCAGTATTTATTATACTACATTTTGGGCCAACTATGAATCCCTTTCGGAGAGAAAATTACGCATTTTTTCTCCAAAAAAATTGCATTGGCATAGGCCACAGCAATAGAACGCGCCAGCGGAGGTTTCCCTTCACCGTATGAAAAAGTTCATGATTTGTTCACCTTTGGTAAACGTGCCATAGAAAGGAAAAAAAGGAAGGCAAAACCGCCTTCCTTTCCAGGTTCTTTACACGCTCAGTTCCTGCTTTTCCCCCAGCAGCGCTTCGTTTTCTTCAAGCAGCGGCTGGATTACCTCCGAAAGGTATTCCTCCACCTGCTCCTTGCTGCGCCCGATGAACTTTTCCGGCTGGAGAATGGCTTCAATCTCTTCTCTGGTGACCATAAAGGCGGGATCGCCGGCGATGCGCTCCACCAGATCGTTTCTTCCGCCTTCCTCCTTGACCACCCGGGCCGCGGCCTGGGAATGCACCCGGAGCTTTTCGTGCAGCTCCTGGCGGTTGCCGCCCTTCTTCACCGCGTCCATCATGATGTTCTCCGTGGCCATGAAGGGCAGCTCGTTCATCACCCGCTGACGAATAACCTTTTCGTAGACCACCAGACCGTCGCACACGTTGATAAGAATGTTCAGGATGGCATCCACGCCCAGGAAGGCTTCCGCCACGGCGATACGCTTATTGGCGCTGTCATCGAGGGTGCGTTCAAACCACTGGGTACCCGCAGTAATGGCAGTATTCAGCGTATCCACCATCACATAGCGGCTCAGGGAAGATACCCGTTCCGAACGCATGGGGTTGCGCTTGTAGGGCATG
>CALVVZ010000232.1 GCA_944364075.1 uncultured Clostridia bacterium | reverse complement strand
CCCGGCGCGGAAGAAGGGGGCGACTTCCTCCTTGGGGGTCTGCGCCAGCAGCAGCGGCGACACGGGCCGTCCGTGAAAGAATCGGAAGCGCACCCCGCTGATCCACGCCTCCGTCTCCGAAGGCAGCTGCGCCAGGTAGGCCATGCGCTCCGGCCCCAGCTGATCCCAGAAATAGCCGTCGGCGCTGAACTGCTTGCGGCCGATGCCGTAGTCCCAGTTGCCGCCGATGGCCCGGACGCAGTTGCTGCGCACCCAGTCGCAGGTGGCCGCGTTGCTGGGCCCCTTGCCCACCGCGTCCCCCAGGAACCAGATTTCGTCCGGGGCCAGCGCCCGCAGCCGCCGGTCCGCCGCCTCCAGCGCGGGAAGATTGCCGTGCAGGTCGGCTACCAATGCAAGACGCACGCCTGCGCCACCTCCGCTTGATTCGCAATTTTAGAAAAAACAGGGAACGCTTCAAATTATACCCGGTTTTTCCGGGATGTCAAACACGGCATTTACAAACCGCTGGCAATCCGTTACAATACAGGTATACATTGCGCGCTTTCGCGCGGGAGGTACAAAGATGGCCATGAAAGCGGATTCCTTTTCTTTGTCCTGGATCTCCGACCCGCAGGTTTTCGCGGTGAACCGGTTGGACGCGGTGTCCGACCATGATGTGTATGCCAACGCCCAGGAAGCGCAGAAGGGCGTGAGCTCCCTCAAGCGCAGCCTGCGGGGCGAATGGCGGATGCGCTATGCGGAATGCCCCGCCCAGGCTCCGGCGGAGTACTGGCGGGAGGACTTCGACGACCATGATTTCGATTGGGTGCAGGTGCCCGGGCATATCCAGATGCAGGGCTACGGCACCATTCAGTATGTGAATACCCAGTATCCCTGGGACGGCATCGAGGACCTGAAACCCGGCGAGGTTTCGGAGAAGCGCAACGCCACCGCCAGCTATGTCAAGCGCTTCACCCTCAGCGAGGCGGAGGCCGCCAGCCGGGTGGTGCTGACCCTGGAGGGCGTGGAGTCCTCCGCTGCGGTGTGGCTGAACGGGCATTTCATCGGCTACGGGGAGGATGGCTTCACCCCCTCCCGTTACGATGTGAGCGTCGCTGTGCGCCCAGGAGAAAACCGCCTGTGCGTCCGCTGCTTCCAGCGCACCACCGGCAGCTGGCTGGAGGATCAGGACTTCTGGCGCTTCTCGGGTATTTTCCGGGATGTGACCCTGACCTTTGAGCCCAAGGCCCATGTGGAGGACATTTTTGTTCACACGCCCCTGAACGACGACTTCTCCTCCGCCAAGCTGGAGGTGGAGGCCGCCCTGCGCCTGCCCGCGGAGGGGGCGCGGCTGTCCCTGACCCTCGCGGACCCTTCGGGCAAGACCGTGGTGACCCATGAAGCCGCCGCCCAGGAAAGCATGACCCTGTCCTTCCCCGTGGAGCATCCCCTGCTGTGGAACGGCGAGACGCCTTACCTGTATACCCTGACCCTGACCCTGTCCGGCGCGGCGGGGGAGACCGTCGAGGTGGCGACCACCGCCGTGGGTTTCCGTCGCTTCGAAATGAAGGACAGGATCATGCGGCTCAACGGCCAGCGCATCGTTTTCCACGGCGCCAACCGGCATGAGTTCAACTGCGATACCGGCCGGGTGCTCACCGAGGAAAACATGCTCCAGGACATCCGCCTGATGAAGCAGAACAACATCAACGCCGTGCGTACCTGCCACTATCCCAACGATTCCCGCTGGTACAAGCTGTGCGACCGCTACGGCATCTACCTCATCGACGAAACCAACATCGAGACCCACGGCACCTGGGGCTATCCCGGCGCCGACAAGGAAGGCTACGCCCGCGCGCTGCCCGGCGACAAGCCCGAGTGGCACGACTGCACCGTGGACCGCGGCCGGAGCATGATGGAGCGGGACAAGAACCACCCCAGCGTGCTCATCTGGAGCTGCGGCAACGAAAGCTACGGCGGCAAGAACCTCTACGATCTCTCGGAAACCTTCCGTCGCCGGGACCCCAGCCGCCTGGTGCATTACGAAGGCGTGGTCCACGACCAGCGCTACCCGGACACCACGGACATGTGCAGCCATATGTACATGAAGCCCGCGGATATTGAAAAGTACCTGCAGGGCAACCCGGACAAGCCCTTTATCAACTGCGAATACATTCATGCCATGGGCAACTCCTGCGGCGGCATGCACCTGTATACCGCCCTGGAGGACAAGTACCCCATGTATCAGGGCGGCTTTGTGTGGGACTGGGTGGACCAGGGCATCCGCGTCAAGGCGCCCAACGGCGCGGAACGCTTCGCCTACGGCGGCGATTTCGGCGAGCGGCCCACGGACTACCAGTTCATCGGCAACGGCCTGGTGCTGGCGGACCGGGGCGTGACCTCCAAGCTTGCGGAGGCCAAGTACCTCTTCCAGCCCGCTTTCCTCACCCCCGATGATACCGGCGTGAGCATCCAGAACCGCCGCCTGTTCACCGCCCTGGACGACTTGCGCCTGCGCTGGACCGTGGCCCTGAACGGCATGGAGCTGGATACGGGCGTGGCGACCCTGCCCGCCATTCTGCCCGGGGAAACCGTCCATGTGGACCTGCCCCTCACCCTGCCCGAGGATGCCGGCGAAGTCACCCTCACCTGCCTGCTGGTCATGGCGGAGGACGCGCCTTTCCTGCCCAAGGGCTATGCCGTGGCCCAGGGCCAGGCCATCCTGCGGGAAGCCGACGCCCCCCTGCCCGCCGCGCCCTGCGCCACGGGCATTGTGTCCTGCGACAATAACCTGGGCGTGCATATGCCCAAGCTCCACGCGATCTTTGCCCTGGCGCAGGCGGGCATGGTCT
Organism: uncultured Clostridia bacterium; assembly: GCA_944364075.1. Classification (GTDB taxonomy): domain Bacteria; phylum Bacillota; class Clostridia; order Christensenellales; family Aristaeellaceae; genus Egerieenecus. Next base: position 1,001 of record CALVVZ010000232.1, on the reverse strand, counting down.
CCCTGCGCAACGCCGCGGGCAAGGAGATGCTTCTCCACGCGCCCAAGCTCAGCCTATTCCGCGCCGCCACGGACAACGACTGCGGCAACAAGGACCGCGCCCGCCAGGCTGTGTGGCACGCGCTGAGCGAGCATGCCTTCCAGGAGGTGGAAAGCGTAAACGTCCAGGAGGGCAAGGCGGAGATGACCTGCAAGTACTACACCTGCCTGCTGCCCGAGTGCGTGGTGCGCGTGACCTATACCTGCGAGGACCGGGACAGCGTTAAGGTAACGGTGGACTATCCCGGCGCGCAGGGACAGAGCGACCTGCCCGCCCTGGGGCTTTCCTTCCAGCTGGACGCTTCCCTGACCCATGTGGACTATTACGGCATGGGCCCCATGGACAACTATGCCGACCGTTGCAGCGGCGCCATGCTGGGCCGTTACAGCTATGAGGTGGCAGAGAACTTCGTCCGCTATCTCAAGCCCCAGGAGTGCGGCAACCGCATGGGCGTGCGGGAGCTGACCGTCACCGACAATCAAGGCGCGGGCGTCCGGGTGGAGGCCGTCGATACGCCCCTGGAGATCAGCGTGCTACCCTGGACGGCCGAGCAGCTGGAGCAGGCCGATCATCCCGACGAGCTGCAAGGTTCCTGCCGCACCGTGCTGGACATCGCCATGAAGCGCAAGGGCGTGGGCGGCGACGACAGCTGGGGCGCGCCGGTACATCCTGAATTCTGCATTCCTTCCGACCGGCCCATGAAGTTCAGCTTCCGGCTCAAAGCGATGTAAGGCAATTCCGCGCCGGCGCACGGGCGCGCGATTGCCTGAACCTGCGAAGAACCGTGCCGCGGCGCGCCCTTGGGGGCCGCCGCGGCGCGGAAAAGCAGGAAGAAAAAGCGAGACCAGGCAGGAAAACGTCAATTTCGGAAAATTTGTGCAAGAAATGTAGGTTTGTCAAACATATTGGACAGTAAAGGAAGAGAGGACATCTCTGGGAGCAGCCCAGTGAAGAGGACGCAT
>CALVVZ010000231.1 GCA_944364075.1 uncultured Clostridia bacterium | reverse complement strand
GGTTGGCCGAAGGTGCCTTCTCGAAAAAGTGGTGAAAACCACTTTTTCGACACGCTGAATATTTCCCTGTTTTTTGACAGTCCGGCCTGCGGTTCCTTCCTGCAATGGAACGGATCGCAGGCTTCGGTCTATAATTTATGAAAGAAATTCCCCGTGCGCGCCGCCGGACGCAAGCGGAAAAAAGCCCCGTTTCAACCGGCGTAACCCTTGACAGCGCTGGGTTTGGGGTTGTAAAATAATCACTTGTGTGAATCTAACGTTGCAACCAGGAGGTATGTCATGCTGCCCGCAATCCAAACGCCGGAATTTGCCGCCATGCTGCACGATCAGGTGGAAAAGCGGCGAACCTTCGCCATCATTTCCCACCCGGATGCCGGTAAAACCACCCTGACGGAAAAGCTCCTGCTCTATGGGGGCGCCATCCGTTCCGCCGGCAGTGTAAAGGCGCGCAAGAGCGACAAGCACGCCACCTCGGACTGGATGGACATTGAGAAGCAGCGCGGCATTTCCGTGACCTCCTCGGCCATGCAGTTTGAGTTCAACGGCTTCCGCATCAATATTCTGGATACCCCCGGGCACCAGGACTTCTCCGAGGATACCTACCGGGTGCTGGTGGCCGCGGACGCGGCGGTGATGCTCATTGACGCAGCCAAGGGCGTGGAAGCTCAGACCATCAAGCTGTTCAAGGTGTGCCGGATGCGGGGCATTCCCATCTTCACCTTTGTGAACAAGATGGACCGGGCGGCCAAGGACCCCTTCTCCCTGATGGAGGAGCTGGAGCAGGTGCTGGGCATCCGCTCCTGCCCGGTCAACTGGCCCATTGGCGTGGACGGGGATTTCCAGGGCGTGTACCACCGGGATACCCGCGTGGTCGAGCTGTACACCGGCGGCGACCACGGCAAGCGCATGGTGGAAAAAACCGATATTTCCGTGGACGATCCCATGCTGGAAACCGTTCTGGAAAAGCACTACCGCGACCGGCTTATGGAGGAAATCGCCCTGCTGGACGAGGCCGGGGACCCCTTTGACCTGGAGGCGGTGCGCCGGGGCGAGCTGACCCCCATGTTCTTCGGCTCCGCGGTGACCAACTTCGGCGTGGAGCCGTTCCTGGAGCGGTTCCTGCAATATACGCCCCCGCCCCTGCCCCGCAAGAGCGACCTGGGCATGATCGGCCCGGAGGAACCGTATTTCTCCGGCTTTATCTTCAAGATTCAGGCCAACATGAACCCTGCGCACCGGGACCGGCTGGCCTTCATGCGCATTGTCAGCGGCGCCTTTGAAAAGGGCATGGAGGTGTGGCACTCCGGCACGGGCAAGCAGGTAGCCCTCAAGCAGCCCCAGCAGTTTATGGCCGACGAGCGGGAAGCCGTCGAAGAAGCCTGGGCCGGGGACATCATCGGCCTGTTCGACCCCGGCATTTATCAGCTGGGGGACACTCTTTCCACCGGGCCGAAGATGCGCTACGAGAATATTCCCGTGTTCGCCCCCGAATTTTTCAACCGGGTGCGGCCCCTGGACAGCATGAAGCGCAAGCAGTTTCAGAAGGGCATCAGCCAGCTGGCGGAGGAGGGTGCCATCCAGACCTTCCTGCGCACGGAGACGGGCCGGGAGGAATTCATGGTGGGCGTGGTGGGCGTGCTGCAGTTCGAGGTGCTGGAGCACCGGCTCAAAACCGAGTACCAGACCGAAATCGTCATGGAAGGCATGCCCTTCCACTTCGTGCGCTGGGTGGTCAAAACGCCCAAGGACGTCAAGGACCTGAAGCTCACCTCCACCTCCGGCCGGGCGCAGGACTCCCGCGGCCGGGACGTGCTGCTGTTTGAAAACGAGTGGTCCATCCGCCTGGCCTGCGAGAACAATCCCGGCCTGGAGCTGGCGGAAACCGCCAACCGCCTGTGAGCGCCCGGCGCTCCTGAAGAAAAGAGGAATTGTATTGATGATTCGTGAAGATATCCGCAACATCGCCATTATCGCCCACGTGGACCATGGCAAGACCACCCTGGTGGACCAGATGCTCAAGCAGGGCGGCGTATACCGGGAAAACCAGCAGGTGGTGGACCGGGTCATGGACTCCAACGACATCGAGCGGGAGCGCGGCATCACCATCCTGTCCAAAAACACCGCCGTACACTACAACGGCACCAAGATCAACATCGTGGACACCCCCGGCCACGCGGACTTTGGCGGCGAGGTGGAGCGCGTGCTGAAAATGGTGGACGGCGTGCTGCTGCTGGTGGACAGCTTTGAAGGCCCCATGCCCCAGACCCGTTTCGTGCTGAAAAAGGCCCTGGACCTCAAGCTCAAGGTGCTGATCGTCATCAACAAGATCGACCGCCCGGATGCCCGCTGCGAAGAGGTTGTGGGTGAAATTCTCGACCTGCTCATCGACCTGGAGGCCGACGAGAGCACCATCGAGAACCCCATCCTCTACGTCAGCGCCCGCAAGGGTACCGCCACGTTGGACATGGAGCAGCCCGGCCAGGACCTGCGGCCGCTCTTCGACGCCATTTTGAAGTACATTCCTGCCCCCGAGGGCGATGTGGACGGCCCCGCCCAGGTGCTGATTTCCACCATCGACTACAACGAATATGTGGGCCGCATCGGCGTGGGCCGCATTACCCGGGGCGTATTCCGCTCCGGCATGAACGTCATCCACACCAACCTGGAAACCGGCGTGACCAGCCCCATGTGGCGGCTCAACGGCCTGTTCCAGTACGACGGGCTCAAGCGCGTTCCTGCCGAGGAAGTAAAGATGGGCGACATCGTGGCGCTGTGCGGCATGGAGGACATCTCCATCGGCGACACGGTGTGCGATCCCGCCCAGGTGGAAGGCCTACCCTTTGTGAAGATTTCCGAGCCCACGGTGACCATGACCTTCCAGGTGAACGACAGCCCCTTTGCGGGTCGGGAAGGGCAATACGTCACCAGCCGTCACCTGCGCGCCCGGCTCATGCGGGAATTGCAGACGGACGTTTCCCTGCGGGTCAACGACACGGACTCCACCGACGCCTTCGAGGTGTGCGGCCGGGGCGAGCTGCATCTGTCCATCCTGATTGAAAACATGCGCCGTCAGGGATATGAGTTTGCGGTGAGCAAGCCCCAGGTCATCTATCAGGAGATCGACGGGGTGAAATGCGAGCCCATTGAGCGCCTGGTGGTGGACACGCCCCAGGCCAGCGCGGGCGCGGTCATTGAAAAAATCGGCCGCCGCCGCGGCGTGCTGGAGCACATGAGCGGCCTGGACCGGGTGCGCATGGAGTTCCTGGTGCCTTCCCGGGGTTTGTTCGGCTACCGCAGCGAGTTCATGACCGACACCCGCGGAGAAGGCATCATGTCCTCCAGCTTTGAGCGATACGAGCCGGTGAAGGGCGACATCCCCCACCGCAACGTGGGCGCGCTGGTCTGCTTTGAAACCGGGGTCAGCTCCTCCTACGGCCTGTTCTATGCCCAGGAGCGCGGCTCGCTGTTCGTGGGCGCGGGCCAGGAGGTCTACATGGGCATGATCTGCGGCCAGAACGCCCGCCCGGACGACCTGGTGGTGAACATCTGCAAGCAGAAGCATGTGACCAACATGCGCAACGCCTCCGCCTCCGAGGACGCCATGCGCCTGATTTCCGTGCATCCCCTGACGCTGGAGGAGTGCCTGGAATTCATCGACGACGACGAGCTGTTGGAGATCACCCCCAAGAATCTGCGCATGCGCAAGCGCATCCTGGACCACAACCAACGTTCCCGGGCCAACCGGCAGAGCAACAGCTAAACAAAAAAACGCTCCGGGAAAGCATCCTTCCCCGAAGCGTCAGAGTGTCAAAAAACCCCAGGGAGGTGTCGGAGGGGCCGCAGCCCCTCCGACTTTCGTTCGTATCCGACGGCTTTGCCGGCGG
>CALVVZ010000230.1 GCA_944364075.1 uncultured Clostridia bacterium | reverse complement strand
CCCACGGAATGGCCATGGGCCGTGTCGATGGAGATCACGTCCACCTTGGCTTCAATCAGCGCTTCAATACGCTCGAACACGTCATGAGTGACGCCCACCGCCGCGCCGCACAGCAAACGGCCGTTGGCATCCTTGGCGCTATTGGGATATTTCGCGTTCTTTTCAATATCCTTGATGGTGATCAGGCCGCGCAGGTTGTAGTCTTCGTCCACGATGGGGAGCTTTTCGATGCGATGAGCGGCCAGAATCTTCTTGGCTTCCTCCAGGGTGGTGCCCACGGGAGCGGTTACCAGATTTTTGCTGGTCATGACCTCGCCGATGGGGCGGGTGTAGTCCTGTTCAAAACGCAGATCCCGGTTGGTCAGGATGCCCACCAGTTTGCCATCCCGGGTAATCGGCACGCCGCTGATCCGGTAACGGGCCATAAGATTTTCCGCATCTTGGATCAGATGCTCCGGGGAGAGAAAGAAGGGATCGGTAATAACGCCATGCTCCGAACGTTTCACCTTGTCCACTTGGGAAGCCTGCTCGGCAATGGACATATTCTTGTGGATAATACCCAGACCGCCTTCCCGTGCCATGGCGATGGCCATGCGGGCGTCGGTGACCGTATCCATAGCGGCGGACATCAAGGGAATATTCAGTTTGATTTTGCTGGTCAGTTGGGTGGATAAATCGACATTCTTGGGCAGCACTTCGCTGCGATGGGGCACCAGCAGCACGTCGTCAAAGGTAAGACCTTCCCGAACAACCTTCTGAAGCATGGGCGACCTCCTCCTCAACCATTCGTCCTGAAACTTGGATTGTCCGCCATTTTATCAAATCCATTGTGGAAAGTCAATGCCGTATCCGGGCAAATTCGTCCCGATTCTGGCACATCTGGCATTTTTCGACTGGTTGCGCCGGAACGCAAATCCATGTATAATGAAAGCGCCCTGCATAGTTTCCCGGAAAGGAGTCGATGATTCGCACATGAAGAAAGTGAAAACCGTGCGCCGCCCGCTGTACTGGCTGCTGCCCCTGCTTTTCGCTCTGCCCCTGCTGGCAGGCGGCGCCTACGCGGCATATTGTTATGTACCGAAAATCAAGCCCTTGCTGGAGGTTGCCCTGAAGGTGGTGTTGATTCCGTGAAAACGCGCATTCCCGGCATGCCCGGCCCAGCGGCGCATATCCTGTGCGTGATCGCCTGCCTGGCGCTGACCGTGCTTTTGACTTTGACGGGGATTGCTTTTCCTGCCGTCCGGCTTCTGACGGATCAGGCGCTGCACCTGTCCGTGGCGCAACAGGACGCGGTGGTGGACGCGCAATACGCGCGCATCGGGGAGAAAGTGGATGCGCTGTCGCAGCAATATCCCTTTGAACCCAAGACGGCCATGGACTTTATTACCCGCGACAGTCTCCTGGATTTCAACGCGCAGGTGGTCCGCTGGTGGATGGGATTTTTGCAGGCAGACCCGGCGCTGAACGCTCCCGGCTATGAGATCTCCGGCCTGCTGGATGCGGTCAAGGCGGATGAAACCTTCCGCGCAGGCGTGCCGCAGACCAGCTGGACCGCTACCGCCCGGGACAAGGTCGTCAAAAACGTGGAGGATATTGTGACGCAGACCGTTGCTCCCCTGCGCCTGTCCCTGATCTCCTTGGCCGTTGCGAGCCTGCTGTCCAAGGTGGATGCGCCCGCACTGGCAGGCTATCTGCCCTATGTTCCGTGGGCACTGCTGGCAGTATGCCTGCTGCTGATGGGATTGATGGCTTTGCTTACCCATAAGCGCATGGGAAAGGGCTTGCTTTACATAGGCGCGGCCTGCGGGGCGTCCGGGTTGTGCCTGGGAGCGCTCCTGGGCGTGACCGCCTGGCTGAACCTGCCGGGATACCTGGCCGCATCCTGGCCGCTGCTGGCCATGCAGTTACGGTTGCTGCTGCAAGGCCTGGCTCTGCCCACGGGCTTGACAGCCCTGGCGCTGCTGGTGCTGGGACTGGCGCTGATCGGCGTGCATCAGCACCAGATGAACCGGCTCCGGCAATCCGTTGCGGAAGGAAACAGCTATGGAGCGTAAAACCACCGCCTATACCGTCACCACCACCCGTGTCAGCCGTCCCGTCACCTTTGCCGTGGCCGCGGACCTGCACAACGGGCCTTTTGAGGATGTGCTGGACACCTTCCGCCAGGTGGACGCGGTGCTGGTACCGGGGGACCTGTTGAACCGGCACCGCCTGGGCTGGGAGCAGGCCGAGCGTTTTCTGGAGGAAGTCCCGCGTATCTGCCCTGTGTTCTACTCCCTGGGCAACCATGAGCGCCGGTATCCGGTGCTTCCCCGTTGGCTGGAAATGGTGGAGTGCAGCGGCGTTACGCTGCTGGACAATGCCACGGCGCAGTTTGGGGAAATTGCCCTGGGCGGGCTGACCTCCGTACACCGCAAGGATACGCCCGACCGGCGCGTGCTGGCGGAATTGTCCACCATGCCCGGCTTCCGGCTGCTTTTGTGTCACCACCCGGAATACTTTCCCACGCATGTGACGGATTTCGACATTGACCTGACGGTAGCGGGTCACGCCCATGGGGGGCAGGTACAGCTGTTTGGGCGGGGACTGTACGCGCCCAACCAGGGATTGTTTCCCCGGCTGACCAACGGATTTTACTACCATGATCGCCTGCTGGTCAGCCGCGGCATGACCAACTCCGCCACGGCCCCCCGTATCGCCAACCCCTGTGAACTGCTGATTCTTAGAATCCAGCCTGCCGTGGCCTGTTCCCTGCGCGGCAAGGCTACGGAAAAACGCGCGGACTGAAAGGAGTGGGTCCGATATGCCGTTGAAACGATGTGTTGCCCTGATGCTCTCCTTCACGCTGCTTTGGGCGCTGGCGCCGGGCGCCCAGGGGGAAAGCCAGCTCTGGCAGTGCCCAGGATGCTCTCGCTGGAACAGCGCGTCCTATCAGTACTGCCCCTACTGCGGCGCGGAACGCCCCGATTACATGCTGTGCCCCAACTGCCACTACCAGACCGCCGACACCGCCTATGTCTACTGCCCCGTATGCGGCGCGGCGCTCCAGGCTGTTTCCGGCGCGGCGCCCACCGCCACGCCGCGGCCCTACATTTACGGTCACACCATCGACCGGCTTGCCACCCGTTCGGGTCCGTCCACGGATTTCACCGGTACTGGCACCTACCAGGTCAAGGACCAGGATGTACCCATCTTCAGCGTAGCCTACGATGTCAACGGCGTGGCCTGGGTGCAGTGCGAGGTCAGCTATGGCGGCGCGCTGCGCCGGGTCTATACTGGATTGAAGCGCTTTGACGCCACCACGGTGGATTTGAGTCAGGTCCGGGCGGAGTCCAAGGATACGGAAGCCCGCAAGGCGCAGCTTTTGGGAAAAGCGACGCTTCGCTACGGTCCGGGTACAGAATATGGCGTTTATCGCGAGGATGTGGTCAGCCAGCCCGTACTGGTCATGTACGTTGAAAACGGCTGGGCGCAGATACAGTCCACCAAGGCGGAAACGCCCTGGCGCGCCTGGATTGCGGAAAGCAGCCTGTCTTACAGCGTCCAATAAACACACTGAGGCCGAAGGGAAAGCGTTCCCTTCGGCCTCGACCGTTGACAAAGTATTTTTCTTTATTGTTCTTGCAGGTTGTGTACTACCTTCTTGCAATCGTCGAGAATTTCGCGCCTGCGGGCGCGACCAAAGGGCTTTCCGATCGCCCTTTGGAAACCTTCGGCCCCATACGCTATGAAATGCTTGCAAGTTCGGGAGATTGAAGCTTCATTTTTCTTGCAACCCTAAAAAAGTGCTTTTTTCAACAGTCTGAGGCCGAAGGGAAAGCGTTCCCTTCGGCCTCTCAGGCTGTCAAAAAACCCCGGGGAGGCGTCGGAGGGGCCGCAGCCCCTTCGACTTTC
>CALVVZ010000229.1 GCA_944364075.1 uncultured Clostridia bacterium | reverse complement strand
CTACGCCGTCTTTGCCTCGCCTTCCAATCCTCAATTCCCTCAATTTGGGGCTTGACTTTTAATAGTTAGTCTCACAACCTATGTGGGGAGTACACAGGCAGGAGCACCTCCGCCCCGGAGATGCTCCTGTCCTTTACACCCTGGTTACCGTACGTCGCCCTCGGTGTTCACGGTACCGTCGGGGTTGGTGCTGCCGGATGCGGGGCCGTCCTGGGGAGGAACCTGGCCCTCGCCGCCCTGCTGCTGGTACAGCTTGCCGAAGATGGCGTACACCTTCTGGGTGAAGCCCTCCATGGCGTTCTTGATCTCGTCCGCCTTGCCGCCCTCGCGGATCTTCTTGAAGGCGTCAATCTCGGTCTGGATGGTGTTCTTGTCCTCGTCGGAGAGCTTCTCGCCGTTCTCGCGCAGCTGCTTCTCCATCTCATAAATCAGGCTGTCGGCGTGGTTGAGGGTCTCCACCTCTTCCTTGCGCTTCTTGTCCTGCTCGGCATACTGCTCGGCTTCCTTCACGCGCTGGTTGATTTCTTCCTCGGTCAGGTTGGTGGAGGCGGTGATGGTGATCTTCTGCTCGTTGCCGGTGGCCTTATCCTTGGCGGATACGTTCACGATGCCGTTGCGGTCAATGGAGAAGGTAACCTCGATCTGCGGCACGCCACGGGGCGCGGGCGCAATGCCGGTGAGCTGGAAACGGCCCAGGGACTTGTTGTCGTAGGCCATTTGGCGCTCGCCCTGCAGCACGTTGATCTCCACGGTGGTCTGGCCGTCGGCAGCGGTGGAGAACACCTGGCTCTTGCTGGTGGGGATGGTGGTGTTGCGGTCGATCAGCCGGGTGAAGATGTGGCCCTCGGTCTCCAGGCCCAGGGACAGGGGCGTCACGTCCAGCAGCAGCACGTCCTTGACCTCGCCGCCAAGCACGCCGCCCTGAATGGCCGCGCCGATGGCAACGCACTCGTCGGGGTTAATGCCCTTGAAGGGCTCCTTGCCGGTAACCTTCTTCACGGCCTCCTGCACCGCGGGAATACGGGTGGAGCCACCCACCAGGATGATCTTGTCAATCTGGTCGTAGGTCAACCCGGCGTCGCTGAGGGCCTTGCGCATGGGTTCGATGGTGGCGTCCACCAGGTCGCGGGTCAGCTCCTCGAACTTGGCCCGGGTCAGAGTCATGTCCAGGTGCTTGGGACCGGTGGCGTCCGCGGTGATGAAGGGCAGGTTGATGTTGGCGGTCATGGTGCCGGACAGCTCAATCTTGGCCTTTTCCGCGGCTTCCTTCAGGCGCTGATAGGCGATACGGTCCTGCTTGAGGTCGATGCCGTTCTCCTTCTTGAAGGTGTCGGCGATGTAGTTGATGATCCGCTCGTCGAAGTCGTCGCCGCCCAGGCGGGTGTTACCGTTGGTGGCCCGCACTTCGAACACGCCGTCGCCGATGTCCAGAATGGACACGTCGAAGGTGCCGCCGCCCAGGTCGTATACCAGAATCTTCTGGTTGCCTTCCTTGTCCAGGCCGTAGGCCAGGGAGGCGGCGGTGGGCTCGTTGATGATACGCATGACTTCCAGGCCCGCGATACGGCCGGCGTCCTTGGTGGCCTGGCGCTGGCTGTCGTTGAAGTACGCCGGCACGGTGATGACCGCCTGGGTAACGGTCTCGCCCAGGTACGCCTCGGCGGACTCCTTCATCCGGGTCAGAATCATGGCGCTGATGTCCTGGGGCGTATATTCCTTGCCGTCGATGTTCACCTTGTGGGCGGTACCCATTTCACGCTTGATGGAAATCACCGTGCGCTCCGGGTTGGTCACCGCCTGGCGCTTGGCCACCTGGCCCACCAGACGCTCGCCGTCCTTGGTAAAAGCCACCACGGAAGGGGTGGTGCGGCTGCCCTCCGCATTGGGAATCACAACGGGCTTGCCGCCCTCCATCACAGCTACGCAGCTATTGGTTGTACCCAAGTCGATACCAATGATCTTGCTCATAATCCATGTCCTCCTTATAAACACCATTCCGCTTTGTTGGATGTTGTCATTTTTTATGGGAAAAGGAGCCTGGCTCCTGATCCGTCCTGCTTAGTCGGGCACAACCTTGACCATGGCGTGCCGCAGCACGTGATTGCCCAGTTGATAGCCCTTCTGGAACACCTGGCACACGGTGCCGGGTTCCCCATCCTCGGGCGCGCCCTGCATCAGCGCGTTTTCCAGGTTGGGGTCGAACTTCTCGCCCAGCCGGTCGATGGGGGTGATGCCCTGCTTCTGAAACACGTCGCTGAGCTGGCGAAGCACCAGCCCCACGCCTTCCTTCAGCTGGGCGTCGGGGGATTCCTTGGCCGCGTCCACGGCCCTTTCAAGATTATCCATCACCGGCAGCAGCACCGCCGCCAGGGAACGGATTCCCTCGTTGTAGGCGTCCGCGCGCACGGATTCGTTCCGGCGGCGAAAGTTGTCAAAGTCAGCCTGCACCCGCTGGGCCAGGTTGAGGTATTCCTCCGCCTGTGCCCTGGCGGCGTCCAGTTCCTCCTGGGTGGGGGCGGCGGGCGCATCCTGCGCCGCCTGTTCTTCCTGGTCGGGGGCCTGCGCGTCCTGGGCGTCCGCCCAGGCCTGCTGCTCCATTTCCATTTGCATTTTCTCCCTCTTGTCCATTCGGCTCATGTCGTTGCCTTTCTCCTGTTATGGGCTAAACATTGTCTTCCTCGTCCTGCAGCATGCGGCTGAGCTGCTGGCCCATGGTGCCCAGGATGGACAGCACCTTGCTGTACTGCATCCGCGTGGGACCGATGATGCCGATGGTGCCCTTTTGCCCGCGGCCGGACTGATAGGTAGCGGTCACGATGGAGCAATCCACCATTTCCGGCACGCCGGTCTCCGGGCCGATGCGCACGGTAAAGGCCATTTCGCCCTGGTTGGCGATGATCTGCGCCAGCTTATCCCGAGTTTCCATCAGGCTGAGGAAATTGCGGGCCTTTTCCACGTCGCTGTATTCCGGGTAGCTGAGCATATTGCTGCTGCCGCCCACGGCCACATGACCCACCGGTTTTTCTCCGGCGGCGCTGAGCAGCTGATGTACCCCGGCTAACACCGCCTCGTTGCGCTGCATCCGCCGGCTGATCTCCGGGATGCGCGCTCCGGCCTCCCCCAGGGTCATCCCCGCCAGCTCCTGGGTGAGCATGCGGGAAATGGCGTAAAGGGTATCGCTGTCCAGCTGGTCCGATACGCGGATCACCGTATCCCGCACGATGCCGCTGTCCGTAACGATGACCACCAGCGCGCTTACCGCGCTCACGGGCACCAGCTGCAGCGTGCGGATGCGGGGTTCCCGTCCCTTGGGCGGCAGCACCACCGCGGTGTAGTGGGTCAGGCTGGAAAGCACCTGGGCCGCGTGGTCGATCACATCGCCCATCTGCCGCACCCGGCCCTGAAAGTGCTCCCGCACGGCAATGGTATCCGTGGACGGGATTCGCCCGCGCTTGAGCAGCTCATCCACATACAACCGGTACGCCTTGGCCGAAGGCACCCGCCCGGCGGACACATGGGGCTGGTCCAGATACCCCAGCTCCTCCAGGTCGCTCATCTCGTTGCGGATGGTGGCGGAGCTCAGCCCCATGTCGTATTTCTTGGAAATCGTCCGGGAGCCCACGGGCACCGCCGTCAAAATATAGTCGTCGATAATCGCTTGCAAAATGCGAAGCTTTCTTTCGTCCATCTCCATGGCGTGCTCCCTCCTTTCGGGGGTTGTTAGCACTCGATGGACGTGAGTGCTAACTTCGGAACTAAAGATAGCACCGCCCCGGGAAAAAGTCAAGGGTTTCCGCAGGTTTTTTTCATGAAATTTTTATGAACGGTTTTTCTCCGCCTCCGGCCTGCCCTTTGGGAATTGACACCCCTCCGCCGCGCCGATATAATAAGGTAAAAAGTTGTCCAATTCCTCCGGTTGGCGGCCTGGCCGCGCTCCATACTTTCCGCAAAAGAACGAGGTGC
>CALVVZ010000228.1 GCA_944364075.1 uncultured Clostridia bacterium | reverse complement strand
CTTGGCTGGACACGGCCCGGGAGAGCAGGACGTTGCCGGAATCCACATAAGAGAAGCAGCGATGCTTCTCTTTTTTTTTGTTCCATCCATTGTCCGTATGAGAAAAGTATAGTATACTCACCTTAGAGGCAGCGGGAAGCTCATCCAATGAAAAAAACATACGGGAGGATGCATCATGAAGAGAAAAGGGATATTGCTTTGCGCGGCGGTGGTGTTGCTTTGCGCCATGGTGGGCGTGGCGCTGGCAGAAAGTTGGGTATGTCCAAGCTGCGCCCAGACCAACACAGGGAATTTCTGCTCCAACTGCGGCCAGAAGCGGCCGGAGGCTTCCTCCGGGGAGGCGCTTTCCAACCTGCGGGCGACGGTGCAGGATAACGGCGATGTGCTGCTCCGCTGGGAGGACAGCGCCAAAGCGCCTCCTTATACGGTTACCTATACTCTACCCATCTGGAATTACTACTTATATGACGAGGACGAGTACCAGGGAACCAGCGCCACGCTGTATTATTTGATTCCCGGCATCACCTACGGCTTGACCGTATCCAATGGCGTGGACGAGCTTACGATGGATTACACGGTGCCCCGGCCGATCTATACCGAGTTTTCCACCGGAGGCAAATACATGAACCTTACCAAGTCGAAATTCTCCCTTTCCCATGTGGAGGAGAACCCCACGGAGAGTTTCCAGATACAGATTAGCTGGCCGCAGCTGAAGTATGACCGGGAGTATGCCGGAAAGCTGGCGCTGAATACGCCCTACGGTTACACCAGCCTGGTGTACCACTGGGATACGTTTACCCTGGAGAACCGGTATGACTATACCTATATGAATTTTGCCATAAGCGAATGGCTGGACCGCGTGGAGACGGACTTCGGCTCCATCCCCACGGGAGAATATACTTTTGAGTTCTTCCTGGATGGGCAGCTGTATGATTACGCCAGTTTTACGGTTAGCAGATGACAGCGTGCAAGCGGGGGGAGCGACTCCCGCGCTTCTGACCATCAAAAACCTCAGGGAGATGACAGAGGGGCCGCAGCCCCTCCGACTGCCATTCGTATCCGACAGTTTCGCCGGCGGGGCGGATGGTTGATTCTGCTTGCAAAATCAATTCCTTACACCTTCGGACAACCTCTGGTTGGCCGAAGGTGCTTCCTCAAAAAAGTGGCGGCGCCACTTTTTTGACACACTGAAGCGCGGGAGTCACTCCCACGCTTTTCTATTGGAGCGATGATACCATGGGAGAAGGCCTTTTTCATGGAGAATCCACAAAAATAAAGAAATGCGTCAAGCCTCCTTTTCAAATAGGATATTTCACGCTACAATATACAATACGGCATCATAGGGCCTGCGGAAAAGGGCTGGTGCCGGACCGGTGGACGAAATAAAGCGGGGGGTTCTAGCAAATGACAATATCCCGTGACACCGCCCTGGAAGCATGGGCGCGCCGTATCCTGGCGGGAGAAACCATGCCCGAGGAAGAGGCAGAGGACCTGAGCCCGGTTTACGGCTGGCGGCTTATACGCTGGGGAGCGGATATTCCCTTGACGGAGGAGCAGCGGACGCAGCTGCGGGCCTACGCCCACAGCTCCATGAGCATGCTGGGCGTGTGCGCCTGCCGGGACGAGGATGAGGACGCCCTGTCCCTGCTGCTCTGCTGCACCCGGTATCCGGCCAAGGCCCACCGGGATGTGGCGCTGTGGCTTTGCATGCATGATCTGACGGAAAAGTGCTACCTGATGCTGGAACAGGAAGGCACCATGATGGTGGGCCGGGAGGAAGAGGACCCCCGAGCCGCCGCGGACTGCCGGGAGCTGTTGGAAAGCGCGGAATGGTGGACGGAGGTCAACCCGCTACCCCATGCCCAGGCGCGTCAGCATCGCATCCGGCTGCAGACCATCCTCAAGCGACGGCAATACGCGGCCCTGGCGGGTTATGTTTCCCGGGTGCTGCGCGGCGAGCAGGAGCTGAGCCGGGTATGCTTCGCTTTTGTACCCCTGCTGATCGAAGCCATTTGGAGCCAGCACGCGGAGGTGTCTCTGGAAAAGCTTACCGAGGGATTGCGCCTGCAGGAAATGGCCCGCAAACCCCGGGAGGCGCTGCTGGATTGGCTGGGGCATTTGCCGGAGATTCTGCGCACCTGCCCCACCACGGGCAACCAGGCGCCCATGGAGCGGGTGATCGCGGGTATTCAGGCGGACTGCTCCCTGCCCTATTCCCAGGGAAACCTGAGCCGCTCCCTGGGGCTGACGCCGGCATATTTCTGCCGGTTATTCCATGAAAAGACGGGCCAGCACTTTTCCACCTTCCTGACCCGGACGCGGATGGAGAAGGCCCAGGAGCTGCTCACGCCTCCGGTGCAGGGCACCCTCCAGGAGATCAGCCAGGCCTGCGGCTACCCCAACAAGAGCTATTTCTGCCAGGTGTTCAAAAAATACACCGGCATGACCCCCGGCGAATTTGAACAACAGAAGCGGGAGAATCAGACGTGAGTACATCCAAGCGCCGCCTGCGCAATCCCCTGCTGGACACGCTCTGCCATCTGGAGGGCAACGCCAAGCCCTGCCTGCTGCTGGAGCCTCTGTGGGGGATTCCCTATAACCTGTATTTGCCTTTCGTCTCCGTGTACATGGCGGCCCTAGGGCTTACCGCCACGGAGATCGGCCTGATATCCACGGTGTTTTTCGCCAGCCAGATGGTGTGGGCGCTGTTCAGCGGCCCCCTGACGGATAAGCTGGGCCGGCGGAAATGCACCGTGATTTTCGATTGCCTCAGCTGGTCGGTGCCCGCGCTGCTGTGGGCCTGCGCGCAAAACTTCTGGTGGTTCCTGGCGGCGGCGGTGTTCAACGGCGCCTGGCGGGTGACGGAAAACTCCTGGAACCTGCTCATGGCCGAGGACGCGCCCGCGGAAAAGCTGGTGCATTATTTCTCCATCGCCCATGTGGCGGGATTGATCGCCGGGTTTGTGGCGCCCATCCCGTACATCTTCGTGCAGCAGTACACGGTGGTGCCCACCATGCGGGCGCTCTACGGCGTCACCTTTGTGATGATGACCGCCAAGTTTCTGATTCTGTTTTTTACGGCGGGAGAAACCGCCGTGGGCAGGCGGCGCATGGCGGACACGCGCAATGTGCCCATTATTTCCTACCTGATGGACAGCCCCCGGGTGCTGCGGGACATGCTCCGCAACCGTCAGGTGATGCTCACGGTGGGCGTGGTGGCTTGCTTTGCCACGGTGCAGAATGTGTACGGCACCTTCTGGCCCCTGCTGGTGACGGACAAGCTGGGCATCGCCACGGAAAACCTTTCCGTGTTTTCCACGCTGAAGAATATCCTGATGCTGCTGTTTTACTTTTTCGTGGTGCCCCGCATACGCCTGGACCGCTTCCAACGGCCGCTGAAATGGAACCTGGCGGGGCTGATGGCGGTAAACGCGCTGATGGCGCTACTGCCTGCGGGCCCCTGGGCCTATTCCCTGGTGCTGGGAGGCGTGGCCCTGGAAGCGCTGACCATGAGCGTGCTCAGCCCCCTGACCAGCTCCTTGCAGATGGTCAGCGCCGAGGGGGAGGAACGGGCGCGAATCATGGGCTGGTTCTATGCCCTGTGCCTGGCGGTGACCTCCCCCTTTGGGGTAATCGCCGGGGTCATGAGCGAGATCAACCGCGTCCTGCCCATGTGCCTGAACCTGGCGCTGCTGGCCTGCGCGCTGGTGTTTTCGACGGGACTGGCACGGCGGCAGCAGGCAAACTTGTCCGCGTAAGCGCGTATGAAACCAATTCCTGTTAGGAAGGATAAAGAGGGATGTTTATGACGTTTGTTACAGTAGAGGGCTACCGGTTGGCAGCGGACCAGGCGGAACAATTCCTGGCCGACCGGGAACGGGTGGCCCGGGAGATGACGGCCCTGCTGGCCGCCCGCTATCCGCGGGTGTGCCGCGCCACCCTGAACCCCGAGGACGGGCCGGGGCTGGCCGCCTATGACGCGGCGGGGGAGCCCGCGTTCTTTTTCCCCCTGGACCCCGGTCACGTGGCCAGTGCCGCGCAGGCGGGGGAACGGCTGGAGGAGTTCCTAGCGGCCT
>CALVVZ010000227.1 GCA_944364075.1 uncultured Clostridia bacterium | reverse complement strand
CTTGCCGGGTTGTTGATTTTGCTTGCAAAATCAATTCCTTACACCTTCGGACGACCTCTGGTTGGCCGAAGGTGCTTCCTCAAAAAAGTGGCGGCGCCACTTTTTTGACACGCTGTGAGGCCGAAGGGAAAGCGTTCCCTTCGGCCTCTTTCTTGATGCCGCCCGCATCCGGGCAGGCGTATTTTACTTTCCTTGGGGCTTCATGGTGGGGAAGAGCAGCACATCGCGGATGGAGGCCGCGCCGGTGAGCAGCATCACAAAGCGGTCCACGCCGATGCCGATGCCGCCCGTGGGGGGCAGGCCGTATTCCAGCGCGTTCAGGAAATCCTCGTCCACGCCGGAAGCCTCGTCGTCTCCGTGGGCCTTGAGGAATTCCTGGTATTCAAAACGCTGCCGCTGGTCGATGGGGTCGTTCAGCTCGCTAAAGGCGTTGCAGTACTCGCGTCCGCCGATGAACAGCTCGAAGCGCTCCGTGTAGCCGGGATGCGCCGGGTCCTTCTTGGACAGCGGGCTGATCTCCACCGGATGCCCGGTCAGGAAGGTGGGCTGCACCAGCTTGTCCTCCACGTATTCCTCGAAGAACAGGTTAAGGATGTCGCCCTTTTGATGGCGCCCCTCAAACGAAATGCCACGCTCCCGGGCCAGCGCCTTGGCCGCCTGTGTATCGGGCACCTGGTCAAAGTCCACCCCGGCGTACTGACGTACGGCTTCCACCATGCTCATGCGGGCAAAGGGTTTTTCCAGGTCGTATTCCACGCCGTCCAGGTGGCAGATGGCGGTACCGTTGACCCGGCGCGCCACGGTGCGCATCATGTCCTCGCACAGGTCCATCATGCCGCGGTAGTCGGTGTAGGCCTGGTAGGCCTCCAGCATGGTGAACTCCGGGTTATGCCGGGTGTCCATGCCCTCGTTGCGGAAAACGCGGCCAATCTCGTACACGCGCTCAAAGCCGCCTACCACCAGCCGCTTCAGGTGCAGTTCCAGGGCAATACGCAGGTACATGTCAATGTCCAGGGTATTATGATGCGTGATGAAGGGCCGCGCCGCGGCGCCGCCGGCCTGATTGTGGAGCACGGGCGTCTCTACCTCCAGGAAGGCATGGCTGTCCAGGTAAGCCCGCATTTCGCTGATGATCCTGCTGCGCTTGAGGAACACCTCCCGTACCTCCGGGTTCACGATCATGTCCACATAGCGCTGGCGGTAGCGCAGGTCGGTATCCACCAGGCCGTGGAATTTCTCCGGCAGCACCTTCAGGGACTTGCACAGCAGCGTGACCTGCTGGGCATGAACGGAGACCTCGCCCGTCTTGGTTTTGAACACCACGCCCGTTACGCCCAGAATGTCGCCCAGGTCGTCCTGCTTGAAGGCCGCGTAGGCTTCCTCGCCCACGTCGTCGCGCTTGACGTAAATTTGGATTTCGCCCTGGCCGTCCAGTAGATGGGCGAAGGAAGCCTTGCCCATGATCCGGCGGCTGGTCATGCGTCCCGCGATGGAGACGGTCAGGCCCTCCAGGGCCTCGAATTGGGACGTCAGCTCCTTGGAGCGGTGGGTCACGTCAAAGCGGGTAATGGCATAGGGGTTCTGTCCGGCCGCCACAAGCGCTTCGAGCTTTTGGCGGCGGATCTGTTCCTGTTCAGAAAATTCCGACGTCCGGGGGGCTTCCATATCGGCCATGGGGATCGTTCCTTTCGTAAGGGAATAGCGGTTTACCGGGTGATGTCCACAATCTGGTAGCGCAGCACGCCGGCGGGGATTTCAATGGTCACCACGTCGCCGCGCTTGGCGCCCAGCAGCCCGGCGCCCACGGGGCTTTCATTGGAAATTTTGTTCTCGTAGGGATCGGACTCCTCCGCGCCGACGATGGCGTATACGTCCTCGTCGCCGGTGTCCATGTCCTTGACCCGGACGGAGGTACCCACGGAGACCTTTTCGGTGGAAATTTCGCTGTCGGCCACCACCACCGCCGTGCGGATGGTGTTGGTCAGGCGGACGATTTCCTCTTCCACCTTGGCCTGTTCCTTCTTGGCCTCGTCATATTCGGCATTCTCGCTCAGGTCGCCAAAGCCGCGGGCGATAGCGATCTGCTCGGAAACCTCGTTGCGGCGGACGGAAACCAGGTAGTCCAGCTGTGCCTCCAGCTTTTTCAGGCCCTCTTCCGTCAGTACCGTTTTGTTCTGCTGCTCAGCCATTGTTCCATTGACTCCTTTCAACCATGGATGGTCAGGTAATAGTAAAGATGCACCCCCGCTTCCCTGCATGGAACGGCGATGCATCCCGGCATACAAAGTCCTTTACATGTGGGCATTATACTGGATTTGCCGCCGCTTGTCAATCATCCGGCAAAAACCCTTCAAAAATTTGCAATTCATAGCATTTCCGCAGCGCCCGCATGCGGGCGGGGTCCCGGACGGTCCAGGCCACGGGGTGCGCGCCCATCAGGCGCGTCAGGCGCGGGGGCAGGCCGGCGGACGCCTCATCGTAGGCCACGAAGTCCGGCCTGCCCAGGGCATTGCCGACCAGCGAGGCCAGGAACAGATCCAGCGCGCCGTTGCGTTTCCCCTGGGCACGTTTCATGCCCAGTCCGTAGGCCAGCTGCCCGCGGATCACCTCCGGCGCGTTTTTCCGGAACCAGCGCACCGCCAGGGGATGGAAGCTCTCCACGCAGTAGACGCCGCCGTAGGCCCGCAAACGTTCCCGGGTGCGGCGGCACAGCTCCGTCAGGCGCTTGTCCGCCTTGATCTCCACAATCAGCGGCACACGGCCGGCCACCGTCTCCAGCACCTGGTCCAGGGTGGGGATGCTTTCCCCGCTGCCGCTCAGGCGCAGCTGCTGCAATTCCTTCAGCGTTTTCTCTTCCACCCGGTCCGGAACGCCGCACATGCGCTCCAGGGTATCGTCATGAAAAACCACCAGCACGTCGTCGCGGGTCAGGTGTACATCTAGCTCGATGCCGTAGCCTGCTTCCGCCGCGGCGGCAAAAGCCGGCAAGCTGTTCTCCGGCCGTTGGGCATTCCACAGCCCACGGTGGGCGTAATCCCGGCCGGCCAGCTTGCCCAGAGAACGCCGCGGAACGCGAGGGCAGACCAGAAAAGCATAAATCGCCCCCAGAGCAACCGCCGCCAGCAGAACTCCCGCATACCACGTCATGGCCATACGCTCCTCAGTATCTTGTCAGTCTCCCACATCCAGGGCTTCCAGCCCCTTCTGCGCCACAGGCTTGCTGTCCCCGTGGCGCACCAGGCTCATGGTAACGAAGGAAAGCGCCACCATGCCTGCCGCATAGGGGAACAGGGTATGATAGCCCCAATGCTCCAGCAGATACCCGGAAAGGATGGGCGTCAGCGTCTGCGCCGCCATGGAGAAGGTGTAATAATAGCCTGTATACTTGCCTGTGTCCGCGCCACGGGCCAACTCCACCACCATGGGGAAGCTGTTTACGTTGATGGCCGCCCAGGCCAGACCCACTAGGGCAAAGCCCAGGTACAGCAGAGGCGCCAGCCCCTTGACCAGACCGCAGACGCCAAAGCATGCCGCCAGCAGCGCCACGCCGCACAGGATCATCTTTTTGCGCCCAATTTTGCTGGAAAGGATACCCACCGGCCAATAGGATACAATGGCGCCCGCCGTAGCTACCAGCAGGCAGTTGGCCGCGGCGCTCTCGCTAACGCCCCACACTGTGGTGGCATATTTGCTGAAAGCGGAGGTTACCGCGTTGTAGCCCATGAACCAGAAAAACACCGAGCCAAGGATGAGGATCAGCGAACGCAGCACGGCGGGATGGAGCTTCGTCTTTCCCTGGGCGTCGGTGGACTGAACCGTTTCCTCTGCCGGGTCCGCGCCATAGCCCATGGCCTCCATTTCCGCCACGCAGGCGTTTTCCTTCACGGTGCGCCACAGCACCAGCACGCATGCCAGCATCAGCGCGCCCACGCCCACGAACAGCCAGGTATAATCGGAAACCACGCTCCCGTCCGGCTGCGCGACCCGCACCACCGCCACGTTCACCAGCAGCAGTGCCGCCATGCCGCCCAGAGCGCCCATAAGGTTGATGACCGCATTGCCCTTGGAGCGCAGGGGCTT
>CALVVZ010000226.1 GCA_944364075.1 uncultured Clostridia bacterium | reverse complement strand
GGACTTGAACCTGCATGAAGAAAACCCTCACTAGAACCTGAATCTAGCGCGTCTGCCAATTCCGCCATTCCCGCAGAATGCGATATATACGTTTCGACGCTTTTCGGGAAATTCCTTCCGGTGGTTGAAAAAAATATAGCCTGTTTTTCAAAATCCCAAGGAGGCATCTGACAAGCCCGACTTGCCGGCTTCTCAGCGTATCCGCCGGAACGGTGACAAAAGGGCGGTCTCCCTTGCAAGGACAAGAGCGCTTCCGGCGCCCTGTGGATGCGATGGATCCGTAGCCTGCGGGGCGTTGGAGGGGCCGCAAGCGCCATTCCTATTTGATCTGCACGGTTCCCGGCCGTTACAATTTGCTTCCTCCTCCCAAGTAAGCGGCGCTACCTTATGAACATCCGCCAGCGGGGGAAATCCCCGCCTTTTTCCTTGACAAAACCTGGCTTTGCGCCTATCATACATAGGTATTCATATGCACATGAGGGAGGAAAACGCAATGGCGGAGCTCACGATGGATAAGCTGGTGGCGCTTTGCAAGAACCGCGGCTTTATTTTTGCCGGCAGCGAAATTTACGGCGGCCTGGCCAATACCTGGGACTACGGTCCCCTAGGCGTGGAGCTGAAAAATAACGTCAAAAAAGCCTGGTGGCAGAAGTTTGTTCAGGAAAGCAAGTACAACACGGGCCTGGACAGCGCCATTCTGATGAACCGGGAGGTATGGGTAGCCTCCGGACACGTGGGCGGCTTTAACGATCCGCTGATGGACTGCAAGGCCTGCAAAGCCCGCTTCCGTGCCGACAAGCTCATTGAGGACTACACCAAAGGCGCGGAAACCGGCGACGGCTGGACCAACGCCGAGTTGGAAGCCTATATCGCCGAGCACGACATCGTTTGCCCTGTGTGCGGCAAGAAGGACTTCACCCCCATCCGCCAGTTCAACCTGATGTTCAAGACCTTTGCCGGCGTGAATCAGGACAGCGCCAGCGAAATCTACCTGCGCCCGGAAACGGCCCAGGGCATTTTCGTAAACTTCCAGAATGCCATGCGCACCACCCGCAAGAAGCTCCCCGCGGGCATCGCGCAAATCGGAAAATCCTTCCGCAACGAAATCACCCCCGGCAACTTCATCTTCCGGGTTCGCGAGTTTGAGCAGATGGAGCTGGAATTCTTCTGCAAGCCCGGCGAGGATCTGGAGTGGTTCAACTACTGGCGCAGCTTCTGCCGGGATTGGCTGCTGTCCCTGGGCATCAAGGAAGAAAGCCTGCGCCTGAGGGACCATGAGCCGGAGAAGCTGGCCTTCTATTCCAAGGCCACCACGGACTTTGAGTATCTCTTCCCCTTCGGCTGGGGCGAACTGTGGGGTGTGGCCGACCGCACGGACTACGACCTGACCCAGCATCAAAACCATTCCGGTAAGTCCATGGAATACCTGGACCCGGTGACCAACGAGAAGTACATTCCCTACTGCATCGAGCCTTCCCTGGGCGTGGACCGCATGCTGCTGGCTTTCCTGTGCAATGCCTATGAGGAGCAGGAGCTGGAGGGCGGCGACGTGCGCACGGTGCTGCACCTGCACCCGGCCCTGGCGCCTTACAAGGCGGCGGTGCTTCCTTTGCAGAAGAACAAGCTGGGCGACCTGGCTACCCAGGTGTACGAGCAGCTGGTGAAGTACTTCCCCGTGGAGTATGACGAAACCGGCTCCATCGGCAAGCGCTACCGCCGCCAGGATGAGATCGGCACGCCCTTCTCCATTTGCGTGGACTTCGATACCGAGGCCACCCAGACCGTCACCGTCCGCGACCGGGATACCATGGAGCAGGAGCGCGTGGCCATTGCCGACCTGCGCAACTATATCGAGGAGCGCTTGCGCTTCTGACGGTTTCCCGTTCTCGCCCCCCCTCGCTGCCTTTGGGCTCCGCGAGCGGGGGCTTTTCCATGAACGGACGCCCCCGCGTCCCTTGCCCATACCAAGGAGGTTTTTCCCGGGATGCAAAAGTTGCTTGCCTTTTTCCGGCAGGAGGTCGTACTTACGGCGGCGCTGGCGCTGGCGCTGCTGTCGTTTCTGCTGACGCCGCCTTCCGCCGCCGCGGTGGCCAGTGTGGATACCGCGACCCTGTGCCTGCTGTTTGCGCTGATGGCGGTGGTGGCCGGGCTGCGCAGCTGCGGACTGTTCGACTGGCTGGCCGCGGGCGTGCGGGCGCGGGTGCGCACCTGCCGGGGCCTGGGCTTTCTGCTTATGAGCCTGTGCTTCTTTTTTTCCATGGTGATTACCAACGACGTGGCGCTATTGACCTTTGTGCCCTTTACGCTGCTGCTGCTGGCGGATGCGGGCGCTGTTCCCCTCATGTGGACGGTGGTGCTGGAGACCATCGCCGCCAACCTGGGCAGCATGATGACGCCCATTGGCAACCCGCAAAACCTGTACCTGTACATGAGCCAGGGGCTGACGCTGGGGGACTTCGTGCAAACGCTGCTGCCCTATGCCGCGGCCAGCTATGCGCTGCTTGCGCTGGGTACGCTGCTGCTTCCGGCCAACCGCCGGGAGCAGACAAGGGAAGACGCTCCCGCCGTTGCCCGGGGCCGCCTGGCGATGTATTTGACGCTGCTGGCGGTGTGCCTGCTCAGCGTGCTGAAGGTTCTGCCTGCCTGGGTGACCGCTGCGGCGGTAGCTCTCACCGTGGCTTTCCGACAGCCCCGGCTGCTGGGCATGGTGGACTGGGCGCTGCTGGCCACCTTTCTGTGCTTTTTTGTGTTTGTGGGCAATGTGAAGGCCGCGCCGGTGGTCAGCCAAACCCTGGAGCGTCTGCTGGCAGGCCGGGAAACCCTGGTGGCGGTGCTGTGCAGCCAGGTTATCAGCAACGTGCCCGCCACGCTGCTCCTGGCGCCCTTTACCCTAAATGTGACAGGCTTGCTGCTGGGGGTAAACCTGGGCGGCCTGGGTACGCTGGTGGCTTCCCTGGCCAGCCTGATTTCCTTCAAGCTGTACAGCCGCGGCGAGGGCGCGCAGCGGGGGCGCTATCTGCTGTTGTTTACCCTGGCAAACTTCGGGCTGCTGGCGCTATTGCTGCTCCTGACGGCGGCGCTGGGCTGAGGAAAAATCTCCAAAGGCGGCTTTCCCCCTTTTCTTTTCCCGGAGGGTATGGTATCATCAAAAAAAGGGCACGGGCCTGGGCCCGGCTGCAAAGGAGATTGGAAACAAATGGATACGCTGCATCTGAATGCGCCGCAGGTAAAGATGGTGGCTCATCGCGGCATGAGCGGCCTGGAGCTGGAAAACACCTGCTCAGCCTTTGTGGCGGCGGGAAACCGCTCCTACTATGGCATTGAGACCGACGTACACCGCACCGCGGACGGACACTTCGTGATCATCCATGACGACAATACCAAGCGCGTTGCCCAGGATGAAATGATTGTGGAGAACACCTGCTACGAAACCCTTCGCGCCATCCGTTTGTGCGACAAGGACGGCAAGAAAGGCCGCAAGGACTTGCTGATGCCTTCCCTGCAGGAGTACGTGCAGATCTGCAAGAAGTACGACAAGACCAGCGTGTTGGAGCTGAAAAACCACTTTCAGCCCGCGGATATCGACGCCATCATTGATATCATCCGCCAGGAAGGCTGGCTGGAGCGGACCATTTTCATCTCCTTCGACCTGATGAATATGATCTGCATTCGCGAACGCCTGCCCCAGCAGAAGGCGCAGTTCCTGGTGTCCACCTACCCGGACTGGCTGGAGGATACGCTGAAAAAGTATTCCCTGGATCTGGATATTTACTACGAAGCGCTTACCGCCGAGCGGGTACAGGCCCTGCACGAAGCGGGGATTGAGGTAAACGTATGGACCGTGGACACCCTGGAGGATGCCCGGCGTATGGTGGAATACGGCGTGGACTATATTACCAGCAACATTGTAGAGTGAACGGTATTCGGGAGACGTACCAAAAGGGCGCAACAACTCAAAGGAATAAAATCACGCTGAGGCCCGTCCGGCATATGCCGGACGGGCCTCACAGCGTGTCGAAAAAGTGGTTTTCACCACTTTTTCGAGGAAGCACCTTCGGCCAACCAGAGGTCGTCCGAAGGTGTA
>CALVVZ010000225.1 GCA_944364075.1 uncultured Clostridia bacterium | reverse complement strand
GGGTGGTTCAGCATGGCCAGGGAGCTTTCCCCGGGCACGCGGGAAAGGAACAGGCTCACGGACAGCGCCACGCCGCCCAGCAGCAGCGTACCGTGCCTGAGCAGTTCCTCAAAATTGCGCCGCGCCCGCCGCATCCCCCAGCTGGACCAGCCGTCGTTCTGCTGAATCTGGGCAAACAGGTCATGAACGGATTGCCTGTCCATCTCCGCGTAATCCAGGGAGAGCATTTTGTCCATGTAAATCCTGCAATACAGCTGGTCCGCGCATCCCTTTTCATAGCTGGCCCAGCGGGTAAGCAGGCCGCTGGCCAAGGCGATACCCGCGGCGCTGCCCAGTTGAAGGGCCACCCAGAAGGCCAGCTGCCGTGGGTCCCGGCCTCCGGCCAGCTCGCCGATGATGCGCGCGGAAAAGTAAATCCCCGCGTAGGCTTGCAGGGCCTTGAACACTGCGCTGAGGGCGCAGGATACGAAATACCCCGGGCACAGCTTCCACCACACCCGCCACGCCCGCAGGGTCCGCCGCCATGCCTGGCGGTAGGATACGCGCTTCTCCTCAGGCTTCATTCTGCTCCCTCCCCTCTCGATAATACCGGCTTTGCACGGCGAAAAGCTCCGCATACCCTCCGCCCCGGGCCAAAAGCTCCTGATGCGTTCCTTCCTCCGCAATGACGCCGTCCCGCAGAAACAGGATGCGGTCACAAAAGCCCGTGGAGGCCAGGCGGTGGGAAATGAACAGCGCCGTGCGCCCCTGGGTCATGTGGTTGTACTTCCGGTAGATGTCGCTCTCCGCCAAGGGGTCCAGGGCCGCGGTAGGCTCGTCCAGGGCCAGGATGGGGCCGTTTTTGTACAAGGCCCGTGCCAGCATCAGCCGCTGGGTCTGCCCGCCGGAAAGCTCCACGCCGTCCTCGTACACCTCCCGGCCCAGATGGGTATGGATTCCCTGGGGCAGCGCCCGCACCGTCTCCGTCAGCCCCGCCTGCTCCAGGCACGCCCATACGCGCCCCTCGTCGATGCCGTCCACCCGCTGGGCCACGTTTTCCGCCACGGTGGCCTCCAGCAGGGAAAATTCCTGAAACACGGCGGAAAACAGCCCGTAATAGTCCCGGCGGTTCAGCTCCCGGATGCCCCGGCCGTTCAGCAGCACCCGCCCACGTGTGGTGTCCAGGAATCCTCACACCAGCTTGACCAGGGTGGTTTTTCCCGCGCCGTTCAGGCCCACAATGGCCAGCTTCTCCCCCGGGCGGATGGTCAGGGAAAGATCGCGCAGGGCGTCCTTTTCCGCGCCGGCATAGCGGAAGGACACGTTCTCCAGGCGTATCTCATACTGCCCGTCCGCTTCCGCCTTTACTGCTTCGCCGCCCTCCAGGCGGAAGGGTTCCGGCCATTCCAGGAATTCCCGCAGGCTGGAAAGGTCGAGGCTTTCCCGGTGCAGCGCCGCGAATTGCTCCATCAGCCCCGTGACCCACTGGGTAAAGCCCGTGGCGGCGGTAAAGTACAGCAGAAATTCCGAGGCGCTCATCCCCCTGCTTAACGTCAGCCAGAGCAGATAGGCGTAGGCGACTCCGTTGCGCAGCAGCGCCAGCGCCAGGTCCGCAAGGTGAATGCCCAGGTAAGCCCGCTCCCGCCGCCGCAAAAACGCCCGGTGCAGCGCCATGGTCCGCTCCCACAGGTCTTCCAGCCAGGGGCGCAGGCCAAAGATGCGCATTTCCTTGGCGTATGCCCGGTTGATGGCGGTTTGGTAGGCATAATGCAGCCGCTTGCCGTAAAGCTCTTTTTCGTCCCGGTGGCGGTAGTCCCACCGGCTGATCCGCTTGTTCGCCAGGTACCCCGCCGCGGTGGTGGCCGTCACCACCACCAGCAGCAGCGGATGCAGCCCCGTGAGCACCGTCAGGTAGACCGCAAAGCTGAACCCGTTGGCCAGGATGTCCGTCCATGTGGCCCAGATATGCTCCGAGGCTTCGTCGTTGCTGCCGCATACGTCTCCGGCTTTCTTTTCCATGCGCAGAAAGGCCGTGTCCAGGATGTTGGGGTAGGAGGTTCCGGCCACCTTGCGGTTGATTTTGCGAATCAGGGCTTCGCGCACATCAATGCGGCCGAACAGGGTGTTGGCGGACAGGTAGGATTTGATCGCCGCCAGCAGCGCCAGCGCGCCGCCGAAGCACAGGATGGCGGCCAGCAGTTCCGGCAATGCCGCGGCCTGCTCCACCCTTCGCAGGATGGCCGGGGCAATCAGCAGCTCCGTCACGGACTGCCCCGCCGTAGCCGCCGCCAGGGCCACGCACAGGAAAATCACGCTTTTGCGGGTACGCCATGCCTCCCGGAGCATAAAGGCGGTGTTCTGCCACAGGTTGTACCGGGGCTTGGATGTTGTTTCCATACGCATCTCCCTCCACGGGTATCCTACCACAAAAAAATCCCCGGCGGCGCGCCGGGGGACGAATGGCGCCTTCGGGGGGACGAAACGCGCTTACAGCGCCGGAAGCAGTATTTCCGTGGTGAAGGCGCCGTCCTCGGAGTTCCGGCTGATGTAACCGCCCAGGCGCTCCACGATGGCGTCCATGCGCACCAGCCCCAGGCCGTGGCCCGCCCCCTTGGTGCTGCGAAAAAGCTTGCCTACCTTGGGCAGCTTTTTCCCGGCGGTGAAGTTGGTCATGGAAATATAGAGCTGGGTGTTTTTCATGTCCATATAGACGCGGATGCTTCGCTGCTCCGGGGGCAAAAGCATGCTGGCCTCCATGGCGTTATCAAAGAGGTTGCCCAGGATGCAGCACAGGTCCAGCTCGGAGAGGCTGAGCCGCAGGGGAATGTGCGCGTCCGCCGTAACCGCAATGCCCTTGGCTCGGGCCAGGGAAATCTTGGAGTTCAAAATGGCGTCGGTCATGGGGTTGCCGGTTTTGAGCACCGTGTCCACGGTGTTCAGGTCCGTGTCCAGGGCGTCCAGATAGCGCCGGATGGCCTCCCAGTCCCCGGCGGCGGCGTAGGCCTTCATGGCCTGGATATGGTTGCGGTAGTCGTGCCGCCAGCCTCGTATCTGCCGGTAC
Organism: uncultured Clostridia bacterium; assembly: GCA_944364075.1. GTDB lineage: Bacteria > Bacillota > Clostridia > Christensenellales > Aristaeellaceae > Egerieenecus. Next base: position 1,049 of record CALVVZ010000225.1, on the reverse strand, counting down.
ATGTTTTCCACCTCGGCGTAGTGGGTTTCCATCAGCTCCCGCTGATAGGCCGCGATGCGTTGGTCCATTTTTCTGGATAATATGCCCATGCGCTCACCTCATCCCGATAATGGCCCGGTTCACGCCCTCGTACGCGCCCCGGGGCAGGGGCAGGGCCGTGCCGTCCTGCAAAAGGATCTCCGTCCTGGTTACCCGGCTGATGTAGTACAGGTTCACCGTCAAGGACCGGCCCACTTGATAAAAGCGCTCGTCCAGCAGCGCCGTCAGGCGGCTCAGGGGCATTTTGACGGCAATGTCCTCCCGGGCGTGGACGGTAACGTAGTTCAGCCGCACATCCAGGTAGCGAATTTCATACAGGGAGATGCGGCGTATCTCCCCCGGCAGGTGCAATGTCAACACGCGCTCGTTGCTCCGCAGCTTCTCCGCGGCGCGGTCCAGCACTGCGAAGAATTTCTCCTCCTTTAGGGGCTTCATCAGGTAGTGAAGCGCGGCCACCTCATAGCCCTCGGCAATATAGTCGGAATATCCGGTGATGAAAATGATCTGGATGATTTCATTTTCCCGGCGAATGCGCTTGGCCAGTTCCACACCGTTCATGCCGCCCATCTCGATGTCCAGCAGCAGCATGTCGTAGCCCTGGTCCTCCCCGTAGCGGAACAGAAACGCCTCCGCCGAGGGGAAGCGCTCGACCCGGAGCGCCGCGCCCCTTGCCGACGACCACGCCTGCGCCAGCGCCGCAATGTAGCGGGCGTCTTCGGGACTGTCGTCGCAGACCGCCATCCGGTATGCCATGGGTTTGCCGCCTCCTTGCCGCCGCTTCCTGCGGGCTTTGTCTGTATCCATTCGCCGCTTGGACCGTCATCGCCTGTCGGAAAACGCAGAAAATGCTTCCTTCCTGCAAAAAAAGCGGAACTGCCGTCAGTGCGGTTCCGCCCAGCGTGTCAAAAAAGTGGCGCCGCCACTTTTTTGAGAAAGCACCTTCGGCCAACCAGAGGTCGTCCGAAGGTGTAAGGAATTGATTTTGCAAGCAAAATCAACAACCCGGCAAG
>CALVVZ010000224.1 GCA_944364075.1 uncultured Clostridia bacterium | reverse complement strand
TTACACCTTCGGACGACCTCTGGTTGGCCGAAGGTGCTTCCTCAAACAAGTGGCGGCGCCACTTGTTTGACACGCTGTGCCCCCGCCGCAGGTCCGTGCCGCGGCGGGGGCGGGTTTGTATGTTCAAGGGGTCGCGGCGGGCTGGGCCTCCCCAGGGTTCAGGGCCACCTGGTGGGCCAGGGCCGCCTGCATCTCCGCTGAAAACATATCGCCTTTGGCCAAAGCCTGCTGCAACTCCTCACAGGCGGTAGGAAGCGTATCTCCGGGCTGGTAGAGAAGCTGGCAGTTTCCCTCCGAGCCTTTGTAGATTTCCATTTCCTGCCATCCTTCCTGGTATGTGATGAAATACCGGTACAAGCCATCCGCCTCATCCGCAGGCTCCTGGGGCTGACGCGACAGCGCGGCAAAATAGATCTTGTCAAAGTAATCCCCGTCCAGTGCCGGTGTCATGGAAAAGCTGTAACTGTGCCACACGACCGGCTCGGAAACATGAAAAATCGCCATCACGGCATCGCTCTCCAGCTCCGGCTCCACCAGGTCGCCCTTCAGTTGCACCAGAGAAACCTCGTAGTCCTCCAGGGAAAGGGTAACGGAAGACATTGCGTACAGCGGTTCCGCGCCATCCTCCGGCGGCATGACCACAAAGCCTCCAGGCGGCATCTGGGACTTTACAGGCTGCGGAAAGAGCATTATCCCCAGGGTAAACAACGCCGCCGCCACCACGATGCCCAGCAGAATGTACTTGGCCCGCCGCCAGCCGCGGGTTTTGCGCAGCTGACCCAGGGCCGCGGCAAAGTTCACGTCCTCCGCCACGGGGGCGGGCGGCGGGGTGGGCGCGCGCATATCCTCCAGGGCGCGGCGGCAATCAGGGCACCGGGCCACATGCTCCTCCACCTTGCGGGCGCTCTCCTCGCTGGCGGCCCCGTCTACGTACAGTGGCAAAAGGTCACGAATCAAATCACACTGGCTCATGTTCATCCCTCCTGACAGCTTCCTGAAGCTTCACCTTCGCCCGGTAAAAGGTCACCCGCGCCCAGGCGTCGGACTTGTGGAACAGCTCCCCCAGCTGGCGAAAATCCAGCTCCGCGAACACCCGCAGGGTGAAGATTTCCCGGTAGGGTTCGGGGAGCGTATGCAGCAGGCGGTGGAGCCGGGCTTCCCCCTCCCGGGAGAGCAGCAGTTCCTCGGGGCCGGGCTGCGCGTCCGGGCTGTCCTGGGGCAGGGAGCGGGTGTTTTCCCGGCGGCAGCGGCTGAAATATAGCCGCTTGGCGATGGCGCACAGCCAGGTTTCCACGGCGCAGTCCCCGCGGAAGTCCCGCCAGTGAATCATGGCCTGCACAAAGGCTTCCTGGCACAGCTCCTCCGCCAGGGGCACGCTGCGGCACAGCCCCAGCAGGAAGCGGTATACCGCCCGAAAATGCGCGGCGTACACCGCGTCGAAGTTCTCCACCTCCCTCGCCTCCTTTCATCTGTTGGACGCGGAAAAAGGCATTTCGTTACAATGCTGCAAAGTTTTTCCAGGAGCAGGCCTGACCGGCCTTTGGGCGGGAGCGCTGTGTCAAAAGGCCGGTAAGGTACAGGCATGCGCAGGGAAAAGGTCAAGCGGGCTTGCGAAAAACGGTTTGCGGGATTCTCTAGCTGTCCCGTCATGCAAGCATGCCGGAAAGACGTGCAACTCTGGTATTTCCCTGATCATCAGCCAGGGAGAGGGCATATTTTTTCACATTTTTTTCGTTAACCCCTTGACACCGGGATGAAAAAGCGTATAATATCTTTTGCTAACCGAAATATGCACCATTAGCTCAGTTGGTAGAGCACCTGACTCTTAATCAGGGTGTCTAGGGTTCGAGTCCCTAATGGTGTACCAAAGCTGGACATCATGTGCGTCAAGCGCCATGATGTCCAGCTTGTTTTATACAGATTCGTTATGGAGGAGGCGCGCTTTCATGCAGGTACAATATGGTAACGCCGCCTGGATTCATGCCTGGATGGCGCTTGTGCAGGAAATCCGGGACAATTTTCCCGGACTGGAAACCTCCGCTGCCCTGGAGGAGCACCGGCAAACTGTTCTGCGCTTTATGGAGAAGAAGCAGGCGCTGTGCGTACGGGACGGCGAGGAAATCCTGGGCGTTCTGCTGTTCTCCAGGAACCGGCATATGATCTGCTGTCTGGGCGTTTCGCCGCGGCACAGGCGACAGGGCATTGCGTCCCTGCTGCTGACGGAGGCGCTGGCGCAGCTGGACGGCACCCGTACAATCACGGTATCCACTTTTCGGGAACAGGACCCCAGGGGCGCCGCGCCGCGGGCGCTGTATCAAAAGTTCGGCTTCCAACCGGGGGCGCTGGTCGAAGCGTTGGGGTATCCCTGCCAGGAGTTCGTCCGGTACCCCTGATTTCCCGGTTCAGCGCCGCCAGCGTATGCTTTCGTGTGCCTGGATCTTGCTGCCTGCCCCAGGGCCTTTTTTCTGCCATGGCCGCCGGCGTTCCCGTGGCGGCATACGCTCCGGGGGGACTCCCCCGCGCGTATGGCACGAACGTTTTACGGACAGCTGCCGCGGGGGCATTCCCGCGGCATATTCCGGCGCTGATGGACTTCTCTTATGGCAAGGCAATTTTCCTGTATGCGCCTTCGGACAGGCAGCCTTTGACGACCGGCTCCTCGTGCGGTTGCCTGCCTCAATGCTTTCTCTGACGTCTGTTCGACGCGAAAGCCGCGAATCCTTCCGCCTCATACCGCGCGGCAGGGCCGAAAGCGCTTCCCCGCCCCGCAAGGGACCCTATAAAATATTGGCCCAGGTAAACGCATCCCGATGGTACAAATGCCGTGCGCTCTCCTCCATTTGGGCGCAGCCCAGCGCGCACATGGGCGCGTTTCGGGTAAGAATGCCTGCCTCCAGGGTGCGCATGGCCAGGGTCAGGTCGTCGGCGTCCTCATGATTGAGCTGCATTTGCAGCCATGGAAGGGTGTCCTTCCATTCCTGCTGGAACGCGCGCAATTGGAGCGCGGCGGCATCCCACTCCTGTGCCTGGGTGAGGGTTCGCATTTCTTCCGCGGCGTCCGCAAAATGCTGGGACACGGCCTCCGTCCGCTGGGAAAGCCAGATGCTTCCCCCCAACACTACCGCCAGCAGCGCCAGGGTAATGACCCAGTTGGTACGCATGGCATCACCACCCCGCCTGTCCTTCTTCCAGGGCTTGGAGCATCTGCGTCGTTTCTTTGCCCTTGCCCTGTACCATAAGCTGCCCCTGCGTATTCAGACAGCAGAAAAGCACCGGCTCCGGCGAGGCGTAACCCAGGCATTGCAGCTGTTGATGCAGCCAGCTTTCCGTCAGTCCGCCCCGCTGGAGGTTGGGACGGTTCACCTTGCCGTCCAGCACCAAGGGCAGGGGAAGCCCCTCGGGGGCGACCTGCAACCCCAGATCCTGGGGCGCTACGGGACGATAGGCCGCCTTGGGAAAGACGCTCACCGCGCCGCTGGTTTCCAGCACGGCCGTCCCTACCTCCGCAGGGTCCAGCATGCCGCCCATGCGCAGCTCTTCCATGAGGTCGTTGAGGGTGAAGCTGGATTTGCGCAGCTGCTTTTCGCAGATCACCCCGTTGCGGATGAGCACCGTGGGCCGGCCGCACAGCCAGGCGCGGAAGCGCTCGCTTTTCATGCCCGCAAAGCTCAGCGCCCCATGGCAGATCATCAGCGCCGCCATGGGCAGCAGCCCGTAGAGCAGCGGAACCCCCACGCTGCCCATGGGCGTGGCCGCCAATTCGGCAATCATAATGGCCACCACCAGCTCGAAGGGCTGCAGCTGCCCCACCTGCCGCTTGCCCATCAGCCGCATGGCGGCCACCGACGCCAGAAACAGAATCACCGCCCGCACAAAAACCGTCAGCATACGCCGCCTCCGCTTCCCTGATCTTCGTTGCCTAGTATGCCGCGAAAGCGGCCCGGGCATGCGGCGGAATCATCCCTGCGGATTTTCCAGGGTGAAGGCGCGCCGCTGCGCATGCAGCAAACCCTCCCGGCACATTTTGCCGATTTCCGCGGACAGGGCGCTGCGGTCCACCTCCAGATAATCCGCCAGCTCCTGCCGGTTGAAGGG
>CALVVZ010000223.1 GCA_944364075.1 uncultured Clostridia bacterium | reverse complement strand
GCATGCATGAGCAGGAAGTTGCCGGGGTTGGCCTCCTGGCCCACCTTCTGGGACACGCGGGCCGCCATGGGCACCGCGGAAACGCCGGCAGAACCGATCAACGGGTTGATCTTGCCGCCGGAGAGCTTGTTCATCAGCTTGGCCAGCAGCACGCCGCCCGCCGTGCCCATACCAAAGGCAACAATACCCAGCGCGATGATCTTGAGGGTATTGAGGGACAGGAAGGTGCTGGAGGTGGCCGTGGCGCCCACCGTCACGCCCAGGAAGATCGTCACGATGTTCATCAGCTCGTTCTGGGCGGTCTTGTTCAGACGTTCCACCACGCCGCATTCCTTGAACAGGTTGCCCAGCATCAGGCAGCCCACCAGCGGAGCGGCGGAGGGCAGCAGCAACGCCACCAGAATCGTCACGATGATCGGGAAGAGGATCTTCTGCTTCTTGGATACAGGACGGAGCTGCTCCATGACGATGGCGCGCTCCTTCTTAGTGGTCAGCGCCTTCATGATGGGCGGCTGAATCACAGGCACCAGCGCCATGTAGCTGTACGCGGCCACGGCGATGGGTCCCAGCAGATGGGGCGCCAGCTTGCCCGTCAGCCAGATGGCCGTGGGACCGTCCGCGCCGCCGATAATGCCGATGGCGCTGGCTTCCGCAGAAGTGAAGCCCAGCAGTATCGCGCCCATGAAGGTCAGGAAAATACCCAGCTGCGCCGCCGCGCCCAGCAGCAGCGTCTTGGGATTGGCAATCAGGGGACCGAAGTCGGTGCCTGCGCCAACGCCCATGAAAATCAGGCAGGGATAAATGCCCAGCTTGACGCCCAGGTACAGATAGTCCAGCAGGCCCGCGTTGATGGTCTTGCCGGAAGTTGCCACCAGCTCGCCCAGCGCGTTGAATACCTGGCCGTTGCTCAGGTAGCAGCCGCTGTTGAGCACCACATTGATGGATTCATAGATGACCTCGCCCGTGGCCTGGCTTACGATGGCGCCGGTTTCCGTCAGGCGCACCGCCTCGGAGAGGGTCGCGGTAATGTTGCCCAGGATCGAGCCCGAGGGCGTCAGGATTGCGCCCGCGGCATTGATGGTCAGGTTGCTCAGATCCGCCAGATTGGCCGTATTGACCAGGGTTGCTCCACCGAACAGGCCCCAGTTCACGTGGCCGCCCGCGAAAAGCTCCTCATGGTAGATGTCGCTTCCCAGCAGATTGGTCAGCAGCATGCCAAAGGCAATTGGCAGCAGCAGAAGCGGCTCAAACTTCTTCACAATGGCCAGGTACATCAGCAGGCAAGCCACCGCCACCATGATCAACGCCTTGGGATCCGAGGCGTACATGGCGATGCCGGAGGTCAGATAAAGCTCCCGCAGCGTACCGAGAATATCAATCGACATCGTATCAACTCACTTTCCCCGGCCGCATACTCAGCCCAGTACCACCATCGCCGCGCCGGCTTCCACCGTAGCGCCCTTGGTAACGATCACCTGCAGGACCTTGCCATCCCGGGGCGCGGGAATCTCGTTTTCCATCTTCATAGCCTCCAGCACTACCAGGGCCTGACCCTTGGTCACGCTATCGCCGGCCTTCACCTTCACATCCAGGATATTGCCAGGCATGGGGGCCTTGACCGTTTCACCGGCCACCGGCGCTACCGGCGCGGCAGGAGCAGGAGCGGGGGCGGGAGCAGCCGCAGGCGCAGGCGCAGCGGGCGCAACCGGCGCGGCGGGAGCAGCAGGACGCACGGGCGCAGCGGTAGGCACGCCACCAATTTCTTCCACATCCACTTCGTAGCTAGCGCCATTGACGGTAATCATAAACTTACGCATGATGTTGTCCTCCTCAAAATCATTTCAAAGCTCATTCCGTTGCTCAAAAGCGGCTGTAAACCTGCTCCTCGCGCCCGGCCTTCTGCCAGGCTGGTGCGTTGGAAATCCGGCGCACATGGCGCACCACAAAACCTTTGTCTTCACCCATCACCGCAGCAATGGCCGCGGAAATCACCGCAATCAACGCGTCATCCTGGGCGGGCGCCGCAGGCGCGGGAGCCGCAGGGGCCACGGCCACAGGAGCGGGCGCGGGGACGGGGGCCGGAGCGGGCGGCGTCTCCTTCTTCGGCTTCTCGCTGTTCGTCATCATGGTGATCACCTTGATCAGGCCGATCAGTATAATCAGCCCGAAGAAAACGATCAGCATACCCACAACCGTGACGCTCAGGCCAAATACCAGCTTATCCATGTATCACACGTTCCTTTCCGTTACAGCGGCAGGTTGCCGTGCTTTTTCGGCGGGTTGGAATCCCGCTTGGAGGACAGCATCTCCAGGGCCGCAAGAACCAGCTTCCGGGTCTGGGCGGGATCGCACACGTCGTCGATCATGCCGTCCCGGGCCGCAGCCACGCCGTCCGCCACCTCGGCGGCATACTTGGCTTCCAGCGCCGCCCGGCTCTCCAGAGCGGGTTTCTTGTCTTCCTTCAGCTCGTCCACGTACAGCAGCTGCACAGCCGCATCAGGCGTCAACGCGGAGATCACCGCGCCGGGCCAGGCATAGCATACATCAGCGTTTGCTTTGCCGCCCATGGCCACATAAGCCTGGCCAATGGCGTTGCCCACCACCACGGATACCTTGGGGCAGGTGGCTTCTGCATAAGCATACAACAGTTGGCTGGAAGTAATCATGGTCCAGGACTGGGTCTTGGCAGAAGGGACCGCCACGCCCTTGCTGTTGATCAGGCTGACCACCGGCAGGGAATAGCAGTCACACAAGCGGATGAAGCGCGCCGCCTTTGCAGCAGCTGCGGGCGAAATCATCCCTTCGTTGACCTTGGCATTCCCGCAAACCATGCCTACGCTGCGTCCGCCCATACGGCACAGGGCCACGCGCAGTTCCTTGCCCCATTCGGGATACAGCTCGATATAGCTTGCGCCGTCCGCCATCGCGGCCATCAGCGCGTCGCTGTCGTCGGGGGCAATGGCAGGAAGCAGGCGGTTCATATCGTCGGTATCCACCAGGGGAGCATCCTCGGCATTGGAACCGGGCAGCAGATCCAGCACCCGCACCGCCAAGGCAATGGCCTCATCCTCGTCGGCCGCCGTCAAGGCCACGCCGCCCTGGGTCGCCATGGCTTTCGCTCCGCCCAGCGCCTCACCAGTCAGGGTTTCGCCATTGACCGCACTCATCACCTGAGGACCGTAGACCATCAGCTGGCCTACCTTTTCCGCCAGGATGCTCACATCCGCAATCTGGCTGATCATAGCCGCGCCGCCGGCGCAAGGTCCCAGTACCAGCGCGATCATGGGGCATACGCCGGAGAGGCGGGTCATTTTCGCAAAAACTTCCGCATAGGCGTTCATGGCCGCAGCGCCCTCGTCCAAACGAACGCCGTTGCTATCGCACAAGGCGACCACCGGCGCGCCGGTCTTCTGCGCCAGATCCAGCACCTTCAAAATTTTCTTGGCCTGCGCGCGCCCCATGGCGCCGCCATGGACGGTGAAGTCCTGGGCAAACACATACACAGGACGATCCTGCACCGTGCCATAACCGGTCACGACGCCCGCGCCGCCGTCCTTTTCACTGACCAGGACATCCATTTCCACAAAGCTGCCTTGATCCACAAGCTTGGCCACCCGTTCCCGGGCAGTCAGTTTCCCCTGGGCGCGTTGCTTGGCCACACGCTCAGCATTCCCCTGCAGGATTTCCTGCTTCTTTTGCAGCACCTGCTTCAGGTCTTGTGTGTTGTTCATGTCCGCTCTCCTTCCATGAATCCTACGATCTATGCCGCATGGCATGAGGATATTTGAAGGGTTCAAACTTTACCCAATTTCTTATTTTCTCCATTATCCTCCTATTTCCTGCCAGGACATGAAATTTTTTGTCAAGCTTGTAACAATTCACCCAAGTGCCCGCGAAAGCCCTTGGCATAAGGTTTACAAGCCTCTTCCAGCTGCCAGTGTGAGCCTCCCGACGCCTGCATGCCATATGCACGGTCTACGGCGCAAAAAAACGCTGTGGTTTTCTCAACCACAGCGTTTTCCTCATGGCGGAGAGTTAGGGATTTGAACCCTAGGTGGGGTATAAGCCCACACACGATTTCCAGTCGTGCGCCTTAGACCACTCAGCCAACTCTCC
>CALVVZ010000222.1 GCA_944364075.1 uncultured Clostridia bacterium | reverse complement strand
GTCAGCCACGTAGTCGCTACGGCTGTCGCGCATGCAAAAGCCCAGGGGCGTGGGCTGGGAAAAAGGCGGTTCAGGTGTATGGTTGACCAGCTCGCTGAATGCCTCGGCAGCGCCGCGCTCCATAGCCTGGGAAAAATTGCCGCTAATGCACAGGCAGGCGTTCTGGGGTTGGAATATCAGATGTTGCCATCGGCGGATGACGGTAGGTGACAGGGAAGAAACGCTTTCTTTGGTGCCCATGAGGGGGAAGGCGCCGGCGGCGGTACGCCGGTAACGCCGCGCCACCTCTTCGTCAAAATCGGCTTCTTCCTGTTCTATTTGACGAAGCACTACTCGTTTTTCCTCCCGGATGACTTCCTCTGTCCAGGGAATATCCGAAAAAAGCCGCGTCAGCAGCGCCAATGCATCATCAAAAAAACGGGGAAGAACCCGCAGGCGAAATACCACGCCTTCTGGATAGGTGGAGCCGTCCAGCGTTGCGCCCATGCGGTCCAGGGCACGGGTGAGCGCTTCACCAGGCATTCCGCCCAGGCTGCGGAAGCATAGATGCTCCAGCAGATGGCTGACTCCCTGATTCTGCCGGTTTTCGTACAGGGTACCCCCGCGCAGGTAGATCCCGAATTCGATGGAATGCAGATGGGGTAGCGGACAGCAGAGCAACTGCATGCCGTTGGACAGCGTCTGTTCGTGGATTGTCGCCATGGACAGGACCTCCCGAATCTTTTGTCTTGTACCATTATAGAAAATTTCCCCGGGAAAGGCAAGCGAAAAAGCCGCCCGCTCCGGCAGGAAAGCGGAGCGGGCGGCCAGGCCAAACAGTGATGGTTGGATATTTACTTTTCTTCCGCTACCATGGATACCAGCTTCTGGGAACGGGCGATAAACGCTGTGATTTCCTCGGATTCCAGAGGCTGCGCGGACATGCGGGCAAGATCGTAGATTTGCTTGCAAATCAGATCGGTGACCTCGCCCTCTTCCCGGGCGGCCAGGGTGCGCACGGTGGGGTTGCGCCGGTTCAGCACCAGGGTAAAGCGGTCGGGCATGGGGAACTTTTCGCCGTACAGGCGGCTCATTTCCTTGAAACGGCGGCTTTGTTCGTCTTCGGTGACCATGGCGATCATCTCGGCGTTTGCCAGGGACTCCAGCTTCACGGTCAGGTCTTCCTTGCCCAAGGCTTTTCGGAACAGTTTTTCCAAGTCCTCGGCGTTCAGATCCTTGCCCTCGTCGCTTTCTTCGGTCAGCCCGCTGACATCCGCGTCCACCCGGGCAAAGGTCACGCTGTCCTCGCCGCCGGAATACTCCATAAAGGACATGAAGTTCACGTCAATCAGGCTGTCCATTACCGCTACATCTATACCACGCTGTGTGTACATGGCCACGGATGCGGCTTGCCGTTTGGGGTCGTTGGTGTAAAAGACCTTCTTGGCGGCCTTGGCTTCATTGCGGGTTTTGTATTCCTCAAAGGTGAGATAGGCGTCGTCCGTGGTTTTGAGCAGGAGAACTTTCTTAACGCTGTCAAAGAACTTCTGATCCTTGATGCAACCGTACTTGATAAAGGGCGCGATGTCGTTCCAGTAGCTCTGATACGTTTCACGCTGGCTGCCGAAAAGCTCCGTGAGTTTGTCCGCCACCTTCTTGGTGATGTAAGCGGAGATCTTGCGCACATAGCCGTCGTTTTGCAGGAAGGAGCGGCTCACGTTCAGGGGCAGGTCAGGGCAGTCAATGACGCCCTTGAGCAACAAAAGGAATTCGGGGATGACTTCCTTGATGTTGTCCGCCACAAAAACCTGACCGCTGAAAAGTTTGATTTGTCCTTCATGGGTGCCGAAATCCTGCCGCAGCTTGGGGAAATACAGGATGCCTTTCAGGTTGAAAGGATAGTCCACGTTCAGGTGAATCCAGAACAGCGGGTCCTCAAAATCCGTGAACATCCGGTGATAGAAGGACTTGTATTCTTCCTCGGTACAATCGCTGGGCTTTTTCAGCCACAGAGGCGCTACCTCGTTGATCAGCGAGGGTTTGGGCTCCTCGGTAACCTTTTCCATCTTCGGAGTGCCGTCCTCGTTCTTTTCCCCTTCAACGGGAACCTCGCGTTCCACGGGCTTGGCATTGGCGTCTTCCAAATAAATGGGGGCGTTCATGTAGCCGCAGTAGCGGGAAAGTACCTCACGCACCCGGTACAGCTCCAGGAATTCCTTTTCCTCTTCGCTGATATGCAGGGTGATGGTGGTGCCATGAGCGGTGCGGCTTCCATCGGTCATTTCAAAATTCATGCCGTCGGCGCTTTCCCAATGAACGGCCTTCGCGCCTTCCTGATAGCTCAGCGAGTCGATCTCCACCCGGTCGGAAACCATAAACACCGAATAGAATCCCAGACCGAAATGGCCGATAATATCCGCTTTCTCCTCGCCCTTTTCTCCCTGATAATTTTTCAGGAATTCTTCCGCGCTGGAGAAGGCTACCTGATTAATATAGCGGCGGACTTCCTCATCGGTCATGCCGATGCCCGTGTCGGAAATACGAATCTCGCCCTTTTCCTTATCCACGGTGACAGTGACACGCATGTCTTCCTCCGTCCCCAGATGAATCATGCGGTATTTCGTGATGGCGTCGCAGCCGTTGGAAACAACCTCACGCAGAAAAATATCCTTGTCCGAGTAAAGCCAGCGCTTGATCACCGGCATAATATTTTGCGCTTCAATGGATACGCTGCCTTTTTCAATGGCCATGGAATCAATCCTCCTTGTTGCAATGCGAACGGATAGGAAAGGCCCGACGCAGCGTCTGCCTTTCTTTGCCTATTGTAGCACTGCAAAAGGACAAATGCAAGCCTTTTTTAGCACTCATTGCACTCGAGTGCTAACAATTTTTCGGATGGTCCGAAGCATTCATAAAAGAGACGGCGGCTGTGCCGAGGACGCTCCAAAGCAGGGCATAAGGAATGCACACCTGCCCACGCCAGTTTCCGGGCATGCTACGATAATCCCATATTTGGTGCTGCCGGTTCCAAAGGAGGCCTATCGCCGCCTCCACAGCGGTAATCATGCTGCCGCTCAGCAACGGAACGGCCCACCGTGGCGTTTTTGAGCGGCGCAACCGGTCCAGGCCCCAGCAGCATATGCCTCCGGCTAATGCCATGGCGGGATGGGTACGTCCTCGCCAGCACAGCTCCAGTACCGGGTATCCTGCCGCTCCCCAAAGAAACGCTTTCGTGATGATCGCACCCCCTGCCCTTTATGCTTTCCAACAGCTAGCATGCCACGAACGCGGCGGAGGCATTCCAGAAAACGCGGCCTTGACGCGGCGGGTACGACCATGTATGATAAGTACATTCCGGTGAACGATGGCAGAAAGTGGGGAAACATGATGTCAAAAGCCTATCAGCGCTTATGCGCCCTGATACGGGCGGTTACGCCGTCCATGTCAACCCGGTGGGAGGAACCATTTGCGGAGCGTCCCGCGGTATTTGTATGCAATCATGCGGGCGCCTTCGGTCCCATTGACATGTGCGCAAAGTTTCCTCTGCGGGATCGCTGCCATACCTGGATGAACGCGCAGATGCTGGACTCCAAGCAGGTGCCTGCGTATGTCCGGCAGGATTATTGGTGGCGCCCCGGTTCCTTTTTTGAGCCGCTGTTAAACGCAACGCTGCCTTATATTGCGGCGGCGGTGCTGCCGCCCATTCTGCGCCTGGCGCCTACGGTTCCGGTTTACCATGACGGGCGCGTGCTGACCACCATGCGCCAGAGCCTGAAATGGCTCAAAAACGGGGAACATTTGGTGATTTTTCCCGAGCAGCCCTCAGGCTTCCAGTCCCATCACAGCTGGATCAACACGGGCTTTTTGCATATTGCTACCATGTATTACCGGGCAACAGGACAAGCGTTGATGTTTTATCCGGTGCATGTGGACTACAAGCGGCATGTATTTCAGGTGGCCCGGCCCATTGCCTTTGATACGTCGCGCACCCTGGAAGAGCAGCAGGAAGAACTGGTTAATGTTCTGGCCAAAGGGCTGCGCGGAGAGAAATAACAAGCGGGATATGCCTTGCTACGAAGCATTTCCCGCTTCAGCGTGTCGAAAAAGTGGTTTTCACCACTTTTTCGAGAAAGCACCTTCGGCCAACCAGAGGTCGTCCGAAGGTGT
>CALVVZ010000221.1 GCA_944364075.1 uncultured Clostridia bacterium | reverse complement strand
GCCAGCACCCGGTCCTTGCCGGTGGTGATGTCGTGGCTGAGGGCGCAGTCGCCGGCGGCAAATCCCCCGGGAATGGCCGTCTCGCCCCGCCCGTCCGTGGAAATTCCCCGTTCCGCGTCCAGCCCCATGGAAACCGCCAGGGCCGTTTCCGGGCGCACGCCCACGGCCATGACCAGCACGTCGAAGGGTACGGTTTCCCCGCTGCACAGCAGCGCTTCGCCAGGCGCATAGCGCGCCACGCTGTCGCCCAGGCGGAAAGCCACGCCCTGCTGTTCCACATGGGCCTGCACCATGGCCGCGGCCTCCGCATCCAGGATGGAAGCAAGTATCTGCGGCGCCAGATCCACCACCGTGACCTCCCGCACCTTGTGACGGATGCCTTCCAGGCACTTCATGCCGATCAGGCCCGCGCCGACAATCAGCACGCGGCTCTCCGGTGTCAGCGCAGCCTCCAGCGCCCGCGCATCCGCCAGCGTCATGAACGTATGGTATTTCACCGTTTCCAGCCCTTCCGCCGGCGGCACGAAGGGACGCCCGCCGGTAGCCAGCAGCAGCCGGTCATAGGCCACGAACGCACCATCGCTGCCGGCGACTGTCCGTTTCTGCGTGTCCACGGCTACCGCCGCCACGCCCAGGCGCGCGTCCACGCCGTTCTCCCGGTAAAAGTCCTCGCCCCGGTAGCGCATGCGCGCCAGGTCGGTTTTCCCTTCCAGCAGATAGGAAATCAGCGGCCGGGAATAGGTGTGCTCCGCTTCCTTGGAAAAAAGGGTGATGGTCCCCTCCGTATCCTGGCGGCGGATTGCCTCGACGCAGCCCACCGCCGCCGGACCGTTGCCCACAATGACGTAACGCATACTCGCTCACCTCTCCTCGTATACAATGGCCTGGTTGGGGCATCCCCGCACGCAGGCAGGCGCGCCCGCGGCGTTGCGGGTACACAGCTCGCACTTCTGCATGGCCGTGCCTTCCGGCCCGGGCATGATGGCGCCGTAGGGACAGGAAAGGATGCAGGTGTAGCAACCCACGCACTTTTCCTGGTCGATGAGGATCATGCCGTCCTTGCGGGTCAGCGCGCCGGTAATGCATCCCTTGACGCACAGCGGATTCACGCAATGGCGGCAGCTCACGGCAAAATGCACGCTTCCCCGGCCTTCGATATGGATGCGGGGATGGATTTTCACGTTTTTCAATGCCTTGACCATGTCGCTCTTGCCCGAGTTGGCAAAGGCGCAGTAATATTCGCACAGATGGCATCCCAGGCACCACTTTTCCTGAACATAAATGCGCTTCATGGGCTCCTCCTTGCTTGTATGGCTGCCGGGTTACTCGCCCGCGTGGCGAATCCCCAGAATGCTCAGTTCCTTCTCGTTCAGTCCCACGCCGCGAAGCATGGCGCGGTTCCCCCGCAGGGCTTCCAGGGAGTTGATGCCCATGCCGCCCATCATCTCCTTGATTTCGTGGTTCCAGGCGGTGACCAGGTTCACCAGGCGGCGGCAGCCCATATCGGGGTTCAGCCGTTGGGTCAGCTCGGGTATCTGGGTGGCGATGCCCCAGTTGCACCGGCCCGTCTGGCAGGAGCGGCACAGATGGCATCCCAGGGCCAGTAGCGCGCCGGTGGCGATATACACCGCGTCCGCCCCCAGGGCAATGGCTTTCACCACGTCCGCGCTGGAGCGGATGGAACCGCCCACCACCAGGGACACGCGGTTGCGGATTCCCTCCTGGCGCAGGCGGGTATCCACCGCCGCCAGGGCCAGCTCAATGGGAATGCCCACATGATCCCGGATGCGGGTGGGCGCGGCCCCCGTGCCGCCCCGGAAGCCGTCAATGGCAATGATGTCCGCCCCGGAGCGGGCGATGCCGCTGGCAATGGCCGCCACGTTGTGTACCGCGGCAATCTTGACGATGACGGGCTTGGCATACCGGGAGGCTTCCTTCAGGGAATAGACCAGCTGGCGCAAATCCTCAATGGAATAGATGTCGTGATGGGGCGCAGGGGATATGGCGTCGCTGCCTTCTGGGATCATGCGGGTACGGGCGATGTCGCCCACAATCTTTTTGCCCGGAAGATGCCCGCCGATGCCGGGCTTGGCTCCCTGCCCCATTTTAATTTCAATGGCCGCCCCGGCGTTCAGGTAGTCCTTATGCACCCCAAAGCGCCCGGAAGCAACCTGTACAATGGTGTGCTCCCCGTATTGGTAAAAGTCCTTGTGCAGCCCGCCCTCGCCCGTATTGTAGTAGGTCCCCAGCTCCACCGCCGCCCGTGCCAGGCTTTCATGGGCGTTGTAGCTGATGGAACCGTAGCTCATGGCGGAGAACATGATGGGCACCTCCAGCTTCAGCTGGGGCGGCGTATCGTCGATCATGTTGCCCTCCGCGTCCCGGCGAATGCCCTCGGGGCGCGCGCCCAGATACGTGCGGGTTTCCATGGGCTCCCGAAGCGGGTCAATGGAGGGGTTGGTCACCTGGGAAGCGTTAATCAGCATTTTGTCCCAGTACACGGGCATGGGCTGCGGATTGCCCATGGCGGAAAGCAGCACGCCGCCGCTCTGGGCTTGACGGTAGATTTCCGTCATGGCCTGCTGGGTCCAGTTGACATTGCTCTTGAAGGTGTTGTCCGTCTTTACGATTTTCAGCGCCCGGGTGGGGCAGAGGGTCACGCACCGCTGGCAGTTGACGCACTGGCTCTCATCGGAGATCATCAGCCCAAGTTCCTCGTCATACTGGTGTACGCCGTTGGCGCACTGCCGCTCGCAGACCCGGCAGGTGATGCACCGGTCCTGGTTGCGCACCACCTCGTAGGCGGGATAGAAGAAATCAACAGCCATTATGCCTTGCCTCCTTCACGGGTAAAGATCACCGGCTCCCCGCCCCGGGGCGCCCATACGTTGGTCACCTGCGGCGCAATCCGGCGAATGGCGCATTCCTCGCTGGCCACATAGGCAATGTCCTCGGTCTCCGCTACCACCATGGAGCGCAGCTTCAGCCGGTCGTTCAGGGCCATCATGCCGTTTTCAAAGCCCACCAGGATGGAGAAGGGGCCGGTAATCAGCAGGGAAGAAAAGCGGTTGCGCAAAAGCGTCATGCGCTTTTTCTCCGCTTCGGGCAGATGGTCGATGGTGGACCAGAAGGGCGCGGCCACCACTTCCGCGGCTTCCCGCCAGCTCAGGCCCTGGCGGCGAACCAGGTAATCCAGCATGTACGCGATCACCTCGGTATCCGTAAGCAGCCTGCAATTGTACCCGTACATCTCCATACAGCGGCGGTTGGCGTCATAGGAGGAAATCTCCCCGTTATGCACCACGCTTACATCCAGCAGCGTAAAGGGATGCGCCCCGCCCCACCAGCCGGGGGTGTTGGTGGGGTAACGCCCGTGGGCAGTCCAGCAGGCGGCCTGGTATTCCTCCAGGCGGAAGTACCGCCCCATTTCCTCGGGATACCCCACGCCCTTGAACACGCCCATGTTTTTGCCGCTGGAAAAGATGTACGCGCCGTCGATCCGGCTGTTCACCTCCAGGACCCGGCGGGCGGTGTACGCCTTTTCATCCAGGGCCTCCTCCTCCATGCGCCAGGCCTTGGGCTGCACGAAATACCGCCAGATGATCGGCGCGTCGGTGATCTCCCGGCTTCTTCGCACGGGCATCTGGCTCATGGAGGCAATGTCAAAATACCGTTTCAGATAGTCCTCGCAAGCCTCCCGGCTGTTTTCGTCATCATAAAACAGATGGAAAGCATAGCACTGGGCGTACTCGGGATAAATGCCATACCCGGCAAAGCCGCCGCCCAGTCCGTTGCTCCGGTCATGCATGGGTTCCATGGCGCGTATAATGGTCTCGCCGCCGATTCTGCCTCCCCTTTTATGGAATATCCCGGCAATGGCGCAACCGGAGGGAATCCTTTCTTCCCCCTCTATGGGGCCGCGCCGGCGCGGCCATGAAGCTTGAGCGGTGAGGAAATTTTGCATCATTGCAGCCTCCTTCATGCAAAAAGGCGCTTACCCCGTTTCTTCCGAATGCGCACGGAAAAAGTGGAGCAAACGCCTTTGTTCGCTATATCACGCATTATACGAAACAGGTCAGGCGTCGTCAAGGGGCAGGCTGTTCTTTCCATGTACTCAAATGTAGAGCTACAATACATATTGGACAGAGGGAAAAAAAGAGTGAGACTTGAGCGCCCATCTGGTATAGTTGAATTGC
>CALVVZ010000220.1 GCA_944364075.1 uncultured Clostridia bacterium | reverse complement strand
CAGCCGTCCGGCCGGGAAATCCTTGAGCACGTTCAGCGCAGCCTCCGCGCTCCGGGGATTGCTGTTGAAGGCGTCATCGATGACCGTGGTTCCCCCCGCGCTGGGTATTAGCTGCAGGCGGTGCTCCACGGGCTCCAGCTTGCCGATGCCCCGGGCCACCTGCGCCAGGGTCATGTGCAGCTCCAGGCAAACGCTGGCCGCCAGCAAGATATTCTGAATATTGTGCGCGCCCAGCAGGCGGGTAGTGCAGCTTACGGAATCCTTTCCGGCGTGAAGCACGAAATGGCTTCCCTGGGGAGATACCGTAATTTTTTCCGCCCATACGTCCGCCGTGGCGTCCCCGATCGCCACCCGGCGCTTGGGCTTTGCGGTGCGGGCGTACAGCTCCGCGCAGATGCCCCCGTCCTCGGGGAAAAAGCAGCAGCCGTCCTGGGGAATGGCGTCCATCAGCTCGTACTTGGTCTGCTTGATGCGCTCCAGGGTCTTGAAGGTATCCAGATGCTGCGGTCCCACGGAGGTCAGCACCCCCAGGGTGGGATGCACCAGGCGGCACATTTCCCGGATGTCCCCCACATGGCGCGCGCCCATCTCCGCTACGAACACCTGATGCGCGGGCCGCAGCCGCTCCCGGATAACCCGGGTGACGCCCATGGGCGTGTTGAAGCTGGCCGGCGTAACCAGGGTTTGGTACTTCTCCTGCAATAGCGTCCCCAGGATGAATTTCACCGAGGTTTTGCCGTAGCTGCCCGTAATGCCGATTTTGATCAGGTCCGTCCGCTCCCGCAGCTTGCGCTGGGCGTCCCGGAAATACATCTCGCTGATGAGTTTTTCCAGGGGCCAGGCAATCAATCCCGCCAGGGCCGTCCACAGCGGCAGAAAGGGCGGGAACAGGCACAGGGCGTAGGGCCAGCCGGTGCGGTCTATGGCCAGGCACAGCAGGGCGTAAACCACCCCCATCACCCCATACAGGCGCTTGACCCGGGGCGTAATCACCAGGGGCTTTTTGGCCTGCTTATCCTGGTACAGCCTGGCGCACCAGCCGCCGCCCAGGGTCATCAGCGCCAGCACCGCCAGGGCCAGAAAGATTCGCACGCCCTCCGCCGCATGCATATCCAGCGTGCGGTGGGCCGCCAGCAGCGCCACGGCCAGCACGGTCATCATCAGGCCCGGGGCCACGCTCCGCCGCCAGGCGCGCAGCACGCTGCGCCGGTAGCCGGGGAATTGGTAGCTTTCCAGCTGAAACAGATGAATCAGGCTTCTGGAGGCCAGCGTGCAGCCCGCGGCTACGCCCAGGGCCAGCAGCAACCGCGTAAAATTGGCGATGGTCATGGGGTTACTCCTCCACTAAAAACTTGCGCACAATGGCGTTGAACCGCGCCGACTGCTCCACGTAGGCAAAGTGGCTGCCGCCCTCCAGGGGAATCAGCGCCGCGTCGGGAATGTTCCGTTCCATTTCCTGCCCCATCCACAGGGGGGTCTCCGTGTCCTCGGTCCCCCACAGCAGCAGGGTCGGCTGCTGAATGCGGGGCAGGCAGGAGGTCAGGTCCTGGGAGATCACCTTGACGAAGGTCTGCCGCATTTCCGCATCCAGTGCATTATAGTCCCGGGAGCCGAATTTCTTGCGCAGGCTTTCCTCCGCAAGCTCCGGCAGCGGGCCGAAAATTTTCAGTTTCTTCACGCCCTCGCACAGGCCCTTGAGCTTGCGGTAGGCCTCCGAACGCTTGCGGGCTGCCTCCGTGGGCTTGGGGCGTATGCCCGCCGCGCCCGTGAGCACCAGGCGGGTAAACATCTCCGGGTGTTCCGCCGCCAGCAACAGCGTCACCCGGCCGCCGAAGGAATGGGCCACCACGCCGCAGGGCAGGAAGTCCAACCGCGTCAGCAGCTCCCGCAGGCACGCCGCAAATTCCGGCACGCCCCAGGGTTCCGGCGGGCGTCCGCTCTTCCCATGGGCGGGAAAGTCCACCGTCAGCACCCGCGCGCCCTTCGTGAGCGCCTTGGCCACCGGCGCCATAAGCGTACCGTCGCAGCCCCAGCCATGGAGCAGCACAATCCGTTTTTCCCCGCCGCCTGCCAGTTCATAATGCAGGCGCACGCCGTTTACCTCCGCCTCCATGCCTTCACCTCCGCCAACACAAAAAACAATCCGGCTTTCTATTTTACCCCATTTCCGCAAAAAAGAAAAGGGGGGAGCCTGTCCGACGGCAATCGCGCTTTCCGAAACCCGGCGGGCAAACGTCAAACGGCCCTACGCACGGGAGAGCCGTCGCAGGGCCGGAAGCGTCGGAAACGCGCGCCTGGTCAGATATCAATGAATTTACGGAACTCCGGCAAAATGCCGATGCCGTCGGGATAGTGGGCCGCGAACTGGGGAATGGCATGGCTGGGGAAGGAATTTCCCTCGATGAAGGTGGGGCCTTCCGGGGTAATGGCCACGTCCCAGGCCACAAAACGCATCTGCGGCACCTTCTTGGCAGCCTCCAGGCACATGGACTTGGCCTCCTCCCAGTAAGGGATGGTGAAGCCGATAATGGGCGTGCCGGTCATGGGATGCTTGGTGAAGGTGTTGCCCTGCTTGTCCGCGCCCACGGTGAGCAGCTTGCCGCTGTCCAGGTCGATGCGGGCGGCCATGCCGCCGCAGTCCACGTTGTCCATCACCTTGCCGTTGCCCATGCGCAGGAAGGCGTACACGATGCCCTGCCGCTTGTCCCCCAGCAGCGTGGCGATGCGGCAGGTGTTCACCGACGTGGGGCAAAGGCTGGCCATGGCCGGATGCTGTTCCACGATTTCTTCCAGAATGCCGATGCCCTTTTCCAGCAGCAGCGTCTTGAAGGCTTCCGGACCGCGGGCCCAGTCCGCCTCGGTGAATTTCAGGATGCCCTGGCCGCTGGAACCCTCCAGGGGCTTGCCGATCAGCTGCGTCCGGCCCTCGGTCAGGGCCTCCAGCTTCGCGGGGTCCGTGTCCGGGGTAATCAGCAGCCATTGGCGGGGAATGTATTCCTTGAACAGGGCGTTGAACTGGGTCTTGTCGTCAAAGAAATGCCAGTACGCCTTGTCGTTCATGCGGCGGACGATGCCGTTGGAGATGCCGCGGGTAATCACCGTGGCCCGCTGGGCGTCGTTGAGGCGGTACATCTGCGCGATTTTGTAATCCACGTATCCCGCGTTGTACTTCACGGCACAGCGGAGCATATCGGCCATCAGCCACAGGCGGCTCTTGCCGCTGCGCTCCTTGAGCAGGCCGGTGGTTTTCCACATGGCCTTCCAGTCCATCTTCACCAAGCGCTTGAAGAAATAGCTCAGCTTGCTCATCAGGAGCGCCTCCTCCGGTTTGATTATACGTTAAAGCGGAACAGGGTGATGTCGCCGTCCTTCATGACGTAGTCCTTCCCCTCGCTGCGCACCAGACCCTTTTCCCGGCATGCGGCCATGGAGCCCAGTTCCTTGAGCGTCTCGAAGGGCACGACCTCCGCACGGATAAAGCCCTTTTCAAAGTCGGTATGGATCTTTCCGGCTGCCTGGGGCGCCTTGGTGCCTTCCCGGATGGTCCAGGCCCGGCACTCGTCCTCCCCGGCGGTAAGGAAGGAAATCAGCCCCAGCAGCCGGTAGCAGGCGGTAATCAGCCGGTCCAGGCCGCTCTGGCCGATGCCCAACTCCGCCAGGAACTCCGCCTTCTCCTCCGGCTCCATCTGGGCGATCTCCTCCTCGATGGCGGCGGAGATCACCAGCATTTCCGCGTGCTCCGCCTGGGCGATGGCCTGCACCCGGTCCAGACCGGGAATCTGGGCAATATCCTTCCCCAAATCGTCCTCGGCAATGTTGGCGGCGTAAATCACGGGCTTGGTGGTCAGCAGGAACCAACCGTCCACGATCTCCCGCTCCTCGTCGTCATAGGGATAGGTGCGGGCGGGTTTGCCGGACTCCAGGTGCGCGTACAGCTTTTCCGCCAGGGATGCCTCCACGGCGCTCTTTTTGTCGCCGCCGCGCATGTTCTTCACCGCCTTGTCCCGGCGGCGGCTGACTGTCTCCATATCGGCGAAAATCAGCTCCAGGTTAATGGTTTCAATGTCCCGCGCCGGATCGATGGAGCCGTCCACGTGGATGATGTTCTCGTCCTCAAAGCAGCGCACCACATGCACGATGGCGTCCACCTCCCGGATATGGGAGAGGAACTTGTTTCCCAGGCCTTCGCCCCGGCTGGCGCCCTTCACCAGCC
>CALVVZ010000219.1 GCA_944364075.1 uncultured Clostridia bacterium | reverse complement strand
CCATCATCTCCTCGTCCTCCTCCAGGGCTTTGGCCGCCCAGCCGGCTTCCACCCGCCAGGGCGCCAGCTCGTCAAACACCAATACGCCCTCTTCCCGGCGCGCCGGCTCCAGGGAGAGCCCCACTTCCTCCTCCATCAACTGCCGCAGCTGTTCCTCCACCTTTCCCAGGGGCAGCGTGGCCACTTCCCGGAAGCCCAGGCAGGCCCGTCCCCGCAGCCGCCGGGCAAAGAGCAGCTCCGCGGGAAAGGAACGCTCCCCCAGGGCACTTTGCACCCGGCGGATCATCATGGCCTCCCACCAGTCCTCGCCGGTGGAGATTTCCGCCATGGCCTTGGCCGCGCCGGAAGCGGCCAGCAGGTGCGTCCGCACCATCTCCCGCTCATAGGCGGCCCGGTGCAGCGCGGCCTGCCGCAGGCTGTCCTCCCGGCGCAGGGCCGCCATACGCTCCCGCATCAAGTACAGCCGGGCGCAGCCCATACCCCGCAACCCCTCCATGGCTTCCAAAAAACTCTGCTCGTTCTCCCCCCGCCGGGCCCAAACCTCCTCCGCCTTGGCCAGGGAGCGGTCGTCCTCCAGGCAGCGGCACTCGCCTTCCAGGGGGCATCCGGCGCACAGGCGTCCCCGCCACCAGGCGGTATCGTGGGGCGGCTTGTCCGTCCAGGGCATGGGCACCTGCGCAGCCATTTCCTCCATGGTATGCTCCCAGCGGGTAAGCCACAGGGCCGCGTAATGATCCTCCGCCAGCCGCCGCACGTTACCCAGGCGGCGGAAGGTTTCGCACAGCCACTTGCGGCCTGCCGGCGGATACAAAGCCAGGGCCGCGGACCCCAGCAGGCCGCCTGTGATCCATCCCGGGCGCAGACGCCCGGAAAAGAGCAGCACCACGCCGCAGCTCACCGCAAAGGCAAAGGCGCTCAAGGGCGCGCATTCCCGCCGCCGGGTCAGCCCGGCCAGGAATCCCCCGGCGCTCAGCCCCACGGCCAGATCCAGGGGATAGCCCTGGGAAGCCATGCTGATGCCCCCCAGCATCCCCATGAGCGTCCCCGCGCCGCTGCCCAGGTAGAATCCCGCGCCCACCGTCAAAAACGCCGCGCCCACCATGCCCGCCTGCAGCCCGAACAGGGACAGCCGGCTTCCACCCGCCAGCAGCATGGCCAGCAGGAAGCATACGCTGACGGTGTCCTCCGTCTGGGTAATCATCCCCGGCGCTTTCCAGGCAATGAGCGCCCGCAGAAACACCGGCGCGCTGAACACCCCCATGAGCACCGATGCGCCGCCCAGAAGGATCTCTCCCGAGTGTCCACCCGCAATGGCCGCAATCAGTCCGGGCAGCAGCGCCGCGCCGGTATACAGCATCAGCCGCTCCACGCCCCGGCGGAACAGCACCCGTGGACTCCAAAGCATGGCCGCCCAACCTATGAGCGCCGTCCATGGAATGGTCAAGCCCCAAAGCGCGCGCATACCCAGGGAAAGCATGCAGCCGCAGAGGGGCCACAGCAGGCTCTCCCCCCGCACAGCCATGGCGCCCAGGTAAGACGCCTGTAATCCCGACGGCACGCCCATGACCTCCGAAAAGCCCAAAAGAAAAGGCGCGATCATCTCCGCAGCGATCCGCCTTATCTCCCGCAATGCATCCGGCCGTACCCGTCCCTTGGGCTGGGCCTCCCACCGGTCCTGCTTTTGTTTTTTGCTCCGCGCCACGGGCACGGTCTGCTGATCCATACGCCTCACCTCCAGCGACTGGCTCCAGCATACCGCGATAGGTACGCTTTCACCGTCGAAACGGGGCGCAATCATTGGCAAAGGCTGCCGCAGCGCGTCATTTCTCCCCGCGGAGGGCAAAAGGCTCCCGAATCATCGCGCAACCCAGGGCTTCCGCCTGGGAAGCGTCATGGGTGACCAGCATCAGCAGCCGTTCTCCCAGGCTCCGGGCAATGAGCGCCAGCATGCGCCCGCAGGTATCCGCGTCCAGCTCCCGCAGGGGTTCGTCCAGCACCAGCACGTCGCTGGGATACCCCAGGGACCGCGCCAGGGATACACGCCGCCGCATGCCCCCGGAAAGCTCGCCGGGGTACAGGTTTTCCGCATCCTCCAGGCCGGTTTCCCGCAGCCAGTTTCTCGCCTCTTCCCGGCTGCCCAGGGCCAAAGCCAGGTTTTCCCCGGCGGTGTACCAGGGCAGGAGCCGGTCCTCCTGAAAATGGCAGGCAAAGCGGATGCCTTCCGGGCGGCGAATCCGCCCTGCGTCTGGCTGCTCCAGGCCGCAGATCAGCCGGGTCAGCGTGGTTTTTCCGCACCCGGAAGGCCCGAAAAAGCACACCGCGCCCCGGTCCGGCAGCGTCAGGTTCACGTTTTGCAGCACCTTGCGCTCCCCAAAGGATTTGCCGACCCCCTCAAGGATGATGGACACGCCGCCGCCCCCTTTCCAGACCCTTGCGCAGAAGCTTCTCCGTCACCATGCTCAGCAGGATCACCGCCACGGTCCAGGCCATGAGCGCGTCCGTTTGCAGGTAAATCTTCGCATGATACAGCTGGGTGCCCATGGCGTTGCGGGGCACGCCGATGACTTCCGCGGCGATGGTCGCCTTGAAGCACATGCCCACGCAGGCCTCGCAGGCGGCCAGAAAAGGTGGCAGCGCGGAGGGCAGCAGAATGCGCCGCCAGACCTTGGGCCGCTTCCAGCCGAACATCCGCGCCATTTCCAGCAGCTGCGGGTCCGCGGATTCCATGCCCTGGGTCACGTTGGCATAGACCACCGGCACCACCATCAGCATGCCTGCCAGGATGGGTACGTTTCCGGCGGAGAGCCACACCAGCGCCAGAATGATAAAGGACGCCACCGGCGTGGCCCGCACCACCGCCAGCGCCGGACGAATCAGGTCCCCCAGCAGCGGCGCGCCGTGGCACAGCACCGCCAGGGCCACCCCCAGCAGCACCCCCAGGACATACGCCGCCCCGGTGCGCACCAGGGTCATGCCCACGCATCCCCAGAATGCGGCGTCCATGCCGCCCGCCAGGTATGCCGCCACCTGTCCGGGGGACGCCAGCAGCAGATCCTGCCCCACCGCGCGGTAGCACAGCTCCCACACCGCCAGCCAGAACGCCGCCGGCAGCAACACCCGCCGCGCCAGCCGTTTCACCATGCGCTTTCCCTCCGCCCTGCTCCGCGGGCGGTTTGTCCCGCGCAGCGCTCTTTCCGTATGAAAAACGCCGAAGAGGCCGGAGCCCCTCCGGCGCGCTCCGGCAGCGTTGCGCGTCCGCCGGAACTTGCCAAGGATCCCGATGGATGCCCGGTTATTCCGCCAGGTAGTAGAAGTCCGCCTCGGGCAGCGCGCCGCCCACGGAAGCGGGGTTGGCGTCGTAAAGCACCTGGAAGAAAGGCTCAATCTGCGCCTTCATCTCCTCCCCGGCCACATAGACGATGTGGCAGTTGGGGATGGCCTTGGCCGCCACGGCCGCCTTGGGCATGATGCCCTGCTCCTCCACCATCTGGCTGGCGGCTTCCACGTCGCTGTTGACAAATTCCACGCTGGCCGCATAGGCTTCCATGAACGCGGCTACCTTGTCGGGGTTGGCTTGGGCAAAGTCCTTGCGCACAATCACGCCGCCCATGGACATCACCGCGCCCTCCTGGCCCTTGAGGGCGGCGGCCTGATTGAACAGCTCCGTCACGTCCAGGGCGATGCGGAACTGGTCGTTCTGCATGAGCACGCTGGTCACGATGGGGTCGGGCAGCATGGCGATGACCACCTCGCCCGCGGCGGCCAGGGTAGCCAGCTCGGCATGCTCCGCCTTGTATTCCACGGTAACGCTGTCCGTCAGGCCGTAGGCGTCCAGGATGTAGTTCAGCACATATTCGGGGGTGGAACCCTGGCCCGTGGCGTAGACGGTTTTTCCCGCCAGGTCCTCCACGGACTGGATGCTCGCATCCGTAGTAAGGATGGACAGCACGCCCAGGGTATTCAGGGCCAGCAGCTGCACGTTGCCGCTGGTCTTTTGGTACAGGGTCGCGGCCAGGTTGGTGGGCACAGCGGCGATGTCCGCGTTGCCGCTGGCCACGGCGGCCACCACCTCATCCGGTGCGCCGGAGAGGGTGAAGGCATAGGTTCCGTCGTTCTGGTCCATCATCTGCACCATGCCGATGCCCGTGGGACCCATGAGCGCATAAACCCGCACGGCGTCCTCCGCCGCGGCGCAGGCGCTCAGGGACAGTACCAAACACAGCGCAAGCAG
>CALVVZ010000218.1 GCA_944364075.1 uncultured Clostridia bacterium | reverse complement strand
ATGGTTTCTTCGCCGCAGGGAGCGCAAGCATGCCGCGGACCCTACGCTGCTGCTTTTGGTGGGGCTGTTTTTGTGGATTTACAGCCTGACGCTTTTTGGCAACGCCATGGAAAGCCGCGCGCCTCAATCCCCGGAAGCATATTTTAGCCTGATGCTGTGCAGCATGGGCGTCACGCTATGCCTGAATGTGTTGATTCGCATGGAACGCACCATGGCGCAGGTAGCCCAGTTTTCTGCTGGAGACGATCTGGGCGGGTATTGGAAGATGCGGCGGGCCGGTGGAGAAATGGCGATGCTGGCGGGAGGGATGATTGCCTTATGCGCCCTCACGGCCCTGTGCTTTGCCGCTGGAAAGGATTTACCGCGCAATGCGCCGGAGTTTGCGGCGCGTTTTCAGCCGCTTTTGACCATCCCGGCAATGCTCACTGTGCTGGGCGCGCTGCTGGGCGCGCTCCGTTTTCCGCTGAGCCAGCGCTATATGGAGAAGCTGAACCGGTTTTTGCGTTTGCGTCAGGAGGGAGGAGAAAACCCTGCGCTGGAGCGCCAGCTGGAGCGGGTGGTGGTCAACCGGCACCGTCAGCCTTTCTTGGTCAATGCGGTAAAGGCTTTTCTGCGGCCATTTTTCCGGCATACGCTCCAAGGCACGGAGAATATTGTAGAAGACGTGGAAAACCCGCTGGTTTTCCTGTGCAATCATGGCGAGCTTTACGGCCCGCTGGCTGCCGTGCTGAATATTCCCGTTCCGGTGCGGCCCTGGACCATTTCTGAGATCACCGTGGATAAGGATGAAATGGCGGAATACGTATACAAGTATACGATTAGCCGGCAGCGTTGGCTTCCGGAACGGCTGAAAATGCCGCTGGCCAAAATGCTGGGCCCGATTTCCGTGTGGGCCATGGGATGCCTGGAAAGCATTCCGGTTTTTCGCAACAAGCCGCGCAACCTGATGAATACGTTCCGTCTCTCCGTGGAAGCCATGCAGGCAGGGGACAACCTGCTGATATTCCCGGAAAATCCCAATGCCGCGGGAGAAAATCACGGATACGAGCGTCAGGGTCTGGGCGAGCTCTTCTCGGGCTTTGCGATGCTTGCGCCCATCTATTACAACAAGACCGGTAAGCGCTGCCGCTTCCTGCCTTGCTTTGCTCATCAGAAAATGCGTACGCTGACCTTCGCGCCCATCATCACGTATGATCCTGACAACGATCCTACCGCGGAGCGCGACCGTATCGTCAACGCATTGCAAAACTCCATGCGCGCCATGTATGAGGCGGAAGAGGTAAGGTATCAGCAAAAGAATAAAAGGTAAGCAATATTGCAAGCAAAATCAACGGCCTGCGAAGCCGGGCAAGTCGGCTTACATGAATAAAAACCGGAGGGGCCGCAGCCCCTCCGACGTTTTCCTGGGGTTTATGTGCGTCTGAGGCAAAGCTGTCTTTCGCCAGCCGTTTATCGGGAGCAGGCTCAAATTTTACTCGCAATCAAAGATTGCCTTGCTGGCAATGCAGGAGGAATAGGCTTCTTTCCAGCGGTGATGCGCCTCCGAAGCATCGTACGCAGCCAGAGCCTCTTTTTCCATGGAGATTACGATCATCAGGTCATAGCGGTTGGGACGATCAATCACATTGGGGTGCAGGGAAACGTCATGGATACCGGGGATTTGCAGCGTTTGCAGAAATAAGGCGCGGATAGAGGCAAGATCCGGGTGCGGGGCGTTGTCCGTCCATTTAACAAGAATGTGATGGCGCATAAAGCGTTTCTCCTTCCTGAGATTTGCTTCATCATAACAGCTTTCCTGTATATGCGTCAAGAAAAATGCACATCCCTGCCTTGCAAAGCGGTTCGAATCCCGCTATAATAAAGAAGAAATTCAGGGAGGTGCATTATGTTTATCGGCTTTCCGGAAGAAACCCTGCGTTTTTTTCTGGATATTCGTTTTCACAATCAGATCAGTTATTTTGAGCAGCGCCGGCAGGATTTTATTCGCGATGTGCAGACGCCTTTTTATGACTTTATTAACGAGCTGGCCCCGCGCATGCAGCGTATCGATCCGCAGATGGAGATCCGTCCCTATAAATGCCTCGCACGCATTCGGCGTGATACGCGGTTTACCAAGGATAAAAGCCCGTATCGGGACCATCTGTGGCTGCTGTTCCGTCGCGGGGGAGAACCGCGGGAGCAATCACTGAACTTCTGGTTCGAATTGGGCCCGGATCATCTTGGCTGGGGAATGGGTTTCTGGGGAGAAAACCGTCAGGTCATGGATCGTTTTCGTCGGGAACTGGCAGCGCGGCCGGAGGAATTTCAGCGCGTACTGGCAGGATGCGATCTTTCTGGACACCACCTGGCATTGGCCGGCACCGCCTTTAAGCGGCTATCGCTTCCTGCGGATCTGCCTGCCGCCTTGGAACCGTGGTACCGCGCCCGTGAATTGTTTGTAGTACGGGAAAACCTGCAGTTCCAATGGATCTACAGCCCGCAGATCGTGGAGCGCGTATGGAAGGATTACCGGGCGCTGGCGCCCTTGTACAAATTGTTCCGTGGAATGGCGGACGAAGTATCACTGGAAAACAACGACCTGTAAGGAGGTTATCGGTATGCTGGACTGGATGAAACTCAAAAGTGGCTCAGACGTGCGGGGGACCGCACTGGGAGAGAACGCGCTGCTGACCGAGCATGTGGCACAGTGTCTTGGTATGGCCTTTGCGCGCTACGTGGCGCAGAAGGAAGGCAAACCTATTACACAGATAACCATTGCGGTGGGACGGGATAGCCGGCTTACCGGACCGGCTCTGCTACAAGCCACGGCGGAGGGAATTTCCAGATCTGGCGCAGCAGTGCTGGACTTTGGTATGTGTACGACGCCTGCAATGTACATGAGCATATTGACGCCGGGGTTTCAGCCTGACGGCGCTGTCATGATTACAGCCAGCCACCATCCATATGACAAGAACGGACTGAAGTTCTTTTTGAAGGACGGCGGACTTGAAGGCGGCGAAGTCGCGCAGCTGCTGACGGAGGCGTCCACGCTTGCGCCGGAGGACATGCCCTTTGCCGGTGCGATCACAGCCAAGGCATTTTTACCTACGTATATGGATTTGCTGCGTGAGCGCATCCGTAAGGGCTTGGAGACGGATATGGCTAAACCGTTGCTGGGACTGCATGTGGTTGTCGATGCAGGCAACGGCGCAGGCGGATTTTATGCGGAGATGTTGGAAAGCCTGGGCGCTTGGATTGAAGGAAGTCAATTCCTGGAACCCGATGGGCGCTTCCCCAACCATGTGCCAAATCCCGAGAATGCTCAGGCGATGGCCTCCGTCCGGGATGCGGTGCTGCGGGTAGGGGCGGATCTTGGGGTTATCTTCGACGCGGACTGTGATCGGGCCGCGATTGTGGATGCCGATGGTCGGGAGATTAACAGAAACCGCTTGATTGCGCTGATTTCCGCTATACTTCTGGATGAAAAACCCGGCCAGACCATCGTTACCGACTCGGTAACCTCCTCTGGGCTCAAGCGTTTTATCAACGACTGGGGTGGAGAGCACTACCGCTATAAGCGCGGGTACCGCAATGTGATTGATGAAGCCATACGTCTCAACGCCGAAGGCGTGGAGTGCCCGCTTGCCATTGAGACCAGCGGCCATGCGGCCCTGAAAGAAAATCATTTCCTTGATGACGGTATGTACCTTGTAACGGTGCTCATTGTGCGCGCCATGAAGCTCAAGCAGCAGGGGCAGACCCTAGGCAGCCTGATTGCCGACCTGCAGGAGCCGGTGGAGAGCGTTGAGCTTCGTCTGAACATCCAGGATGAAGATTTTCGGGAAGCCGGGAAACGCGCTATTCAGCGTGTGCTGGACTACGCCAACGCCGCTGAAAAGTGGCATATTGCTCCCGACAATCGGGAGGGTGTGCGTATCTCCTTCGATTTAGACGGCGGCATGGATAATGGATGGTTCCTGCTCCGCCTGTCAGTGCATGATCCTGTGCTTCCGCTGAATGTGGAAAGCGATGTGCCAGGCGGTGTAAAGCAGATGCTGCAAAGCCTCTATCAGGTGCTCGCGGGATGCACCGGGATCGACCTGTCGCCCATTACCAATATGCTTCAGCATGATGAAGCAGCGGAGTAAAGCATCGGGGCGTTTGCCATGAACGGCAAGCGCCCCGCAGACTGTCAAAAAACCCCAGGGAGGTGTCGGAGGGGCCGCAGCCCCTCCGACTTTCGTTCGTATCCGACGGCTTTG
>CALVVZ010000217.1 GCA_944364075.1 uncultured Clostridia bacterium | reverse complement strand
TCTAGGCCAGGTTTTCGATGTCGTAGCCCACGGCCAGGGCCAGCTGCCCGGTGCAAAGCCCCTTGTCCACCAGGGAAAGGGCCAGGGCGTCCGCCATTTCCCGGACGATGAGCCGGGCCTTGCCGAAGGGATAGGGGCAGGGAAGCACCTGACCGGAACCCATGCTGCTGGCGCTGGGCCGGTAGGCCTTGATGTCCGCCATGGTGCATGACTCCCAGCCCCAGGCGTGGTCGATGAGCAGCTCCGCGTTCACGCCGAAGAGCTTGTAGAGCAGCGCTTCGTTGTGGTATTCCCCCGGACGGCCCAGGGAGCAGCGGGCCACGTCTCCCATGGTGTACAGCCCGTGGGCCTCCAGCTTCCGGGCATATCCCGGCCCCACCCGCCAGAAATCCGTCAGGGGGCGGTGGCTCCACAAGGCGCGGCGGTAGCCCGGCTCGTCCAGCTCCGCGATGCGCACGCCGTTGGCGTCCGGGGACAGGTGCTTGGCCTCGATGTCCATGGCCACCTTGCACAGGTACAAATTGGTGCCGATGCCCGCCGTGGCGGTGATCCCCGTGGTATGCAGCACGTCCAGGATCATGCGCATGGCCAGTTCCCGGGCGGTGAGACCGTAGGTTTCCAGATAGGGCGTGGCGTCCAGGAACACCTCGTCGATGGAATAGACGTGGATGTCCTCCGGGGCGATATATTTCAGGTAGATTTCGTAGATCTGCGCGCTGACGGCCATGTAGCGGGCCATCTGCGGCGGGGCCACTAGGTAGTCCACCGCCAGGCCGGGAGAACGGCGCAGCGCCAGGTCGTCCCAGGAGGCGCCGGTAAGCCGCCCGCCCGGCGCCAGACGCCGGCGCCGGGCGTTGACCTCCCGAATCTTCTCCACCACCTCGAACAGCCGCGGCCGCCCCGGCAGCCCGTAGGCCTTCAGGGAAGGGGAAACCGCCAGGCAGATGGTCTTTTCCGTCCGGGCGGCGTCCGCCACCACCAGGTTGGTGGTCATGGGGTCCAGCCCCCGGTCCCGGCAGGCCACGGAGGCGTAAAAGGACTTCAGATCAATGGCAATATACTGCGACTGCCCCATATGCCCTTCACTTCCTTGCCCCATTGCTACGCTTTCCATAATATGAGAAAATATGTTCCCTTTTTCGTTTCGATTGTAACATGGGACCAAAGGCGCTGTCAAGGGATATGGGAAAATATGTTCGCAATCCATGCCCGTTATAATGCGGCGTGAGCTTTTCCTTCCGGCCCGGATATGCTATAATAAAGGCAGTTCATTGCTTCCTGCCGCCCACAGGGCAGGGAGCGCACGCAAAGGAGGCTTCGCCGTGCGCAGAGCGCTGGTTTTGCTGCTGTGCCTGCTGCTGCCCTGGACCGCCCTGGGGGAGGACAACGCGCAGATCGTAACCTTTCCAACCTTTTCCGAGCGGGTGAAGCTCCGGGAACAGCCCAACGACAGCGCCCGGGTACTGGGGCAGTATTACGGAGGGCAGCCCGTGGAGATCCTGGAGGACGGGAAATCCTGGCACATGGTATCCATCGGCGGACGGACGGGCTACATGATGCAGAAATACCTCACGGACCTTGCCGGGGACGCCGCCGCCCCCGAGGGGGTGCTACGCTACCCCGATGCGGACGGGACCCTGCCCCTGTACGACCAGGCGGGGGGCACGGGGCATGTAATTGCGCGGATGCAGGGGGGCACCCTGCAGGTGCTGGGCACGGTTTCCCAGGAATGGCTGCATGTGCGCTACACCAGCCCGGAGGGAGCCGTGACCTGCGGCTTCGCCTCGGCGCTGTGCATCACCTGGCCCGAGGACATCAGCCGCCTGCAGGTGGATACCGGCGGCACCAACGAAAAGCTGCACCTGCGCGCCGAACCCTCCACAAACGCCGAGAGCCTGGGCCTTTACTATACCGGCGCGGTAGTGTACGCCCTGATTGAGGATAGCCCCACCCGGGGCTGGACCCATGTGCGGGTGGGAGGGGAAACAGGCTATATGCTTTCCAGCCAGCTTGCTCCCCCGGATGCGTCCACGCCCCTGCCCGCGGGAACCCTGCGGCAGGCCAGCTGTCCCTTCTATGCCAGCGCAACGGACGAGGAACCGGCGGGCACGCTGTTTGCCGCGGCGGAATTTGTGGTAACGGCGGAGCAGGGCGGACGCTGCCAGCTGATGCTGGGCAGCGAGGCGGCGGGGGACGCGGAATGGGTCTGGGTGGACAGCCAGTACATCCAGTACGGGTACATGACCGTAGGTACGCCGGCGCCTTCCGCTACCGCAAGCCCTTCCGCTTCCCCTGCGCCCGCCGCAAGCGATTCTCCCGCGCCCTGACGCTGGGACGAAAAAGCGATCTGTCTATTTTCTTGGCAGGCATTTCCTGTTACAATGGATGCGCTGCACGGCACAGGCCGCGCAGGATGGCGGCGCGCCCGCCGCAAGCAAAAGGGAGGAGACGAGGGCATGGACCAAATCCTAAGCGAGCTTTTCTCCGGCGTGCTCTACCTGTTCACGGCGGAGGGGCTGAAAACCCTGCTGATGTTCGTCATCTCGGGTATCCTGATCTACCTGGCCATCAAGAAAGAGTATGAGCCTTCCCTGCTGTTGCCCATCGGCTTCGGCTGCATCCTGGCCAACCTGCCGCCGGTGCTGGAGAACGGCATCCTGACCAATCCCTCAGCCCTGGGCGAAAACGGCTTCCTGACGGTGCTGTTCAACGCGGGCATCGCCAACGAGCTGTTCCCCATCCTGATCTTCATCGCCGTGGGCGCGATGATCGACTTCTCCCCGCTGCTCAAGGACCCCAGCATGATCTTCTTCGGGGCCGCGGCGCAGTTCGGCATTTTCGCCACGTTCCTGCTGTCCCTGGCGCTGATTCCCGTGCTGCTGCCCCAGACCGCCGGGGACCAGAACCTGGTGCTCAAGCTGGCCAGCGCCATCGGCATCATCGGCGCGGCGGACGGCCCCACCACCCTGTACGTGGCCAATCACTTCAACCTGAAGGACTACATGGGCCCCATCTCCGTGGCGGCCTACAGCTACATGTCCCTGGTGCCGGTGATTCAGCCCCCGGTCATCAAGGCCCTGACCACCCGGGAGGAGCGCATGATCCGCATGGATTACCATGAGGACCGCTGCTCCAAGACCGTGTTGATTCTCTTCCCCATCGTGGTGACGGTGGTGGCCGGCGTCCTGGTGCCCATGAGCGCACCGCTGGTGGGCAGCCTGATGTTCGGCAACCTCATCCGGGAATGCGGCGTGCTGGAGCGTCTTTCGAAGACCGCCCAGAACGAGCTGGCAAACCTGGTGACCATCCTGCTGGGCCTGACCATCGGCTCCACCATGGTGGCGGACAAGTTCCTGCAACTGGAAACCCTGCTGATCCTGGCCCTGGGCCTGGTGGCCTTCATCTTCGATACCGCGGGCGGCGTGCTCTTCGCCAAATTCCTCAACCTGTTCCGCAAGAACAAGGTCAATCCCATGATCGGCGCGGCGGGCATCTCCGCCTTCCCCATGTCCTCCCGGGTGATCGCCAAGATGGCCCTGAAGGAAGACCCCAGCAACTTCATCCTCATGCAGGCCACCTCCGCCAACGTAGCGGGCCAGCTGGGCTCCATCGTGGCGGGCGGCATGGTGATTACCCTGGTAAGCATGCTGCTGGGCTAAGGAGGTAAGAAAACATGACGAAACTGCTTTCCCTGCTGATTTCCTGCGCCAGCGCGGAAACCGCCGCGGCCGCCCCGTCGGGCATGGCGTCCCTGCCTCTGTTGACCAAGGGCCTGCTGGTAACCGCCATGGGGCTGCTGGGCGTATTCCTGGTGCTGTTGCTGTTCTTCCTGACCATCAAGCTCATGCAGAAAATCAAGTGACGGATGGCATGCAAGGTTTTTTCCTCTGCCGCTGTCCATCATGCTCTCCCTATGAGCTGCTCCCCTGGAGCGGCTCAGACTGTTGAAAAAGGCACGTTTTTTCATAGAGCCGCAAAAAAATGAAGCTTCAGGCCCCCAAACTTGCAAGCATTCCATAGCGTATGGACCCGAAGGTTTCCAAAGGGCGATCGGAAAGCCCTTTGGTCGCGCCCACAGGCCCGAAATCCTCCGTGTTTGCAAGCATGCAATGTGCGACTTGCAAAAAAATAAGACCACATACTTTTTCATGGGACCGCAAGAAAAATGAAGCTTCAGGCCCCCAAACTTGCAAGCATTCCATAGCGTATGGACCCGAAGGTTTCCAAAGGGCGATCGGAAAGCCCTTTGGTCGCGCC
>CALVVZ010000216.1 GCA_944364075.1 uncultured Clostridia bacterium | reverse complement strand
TGACATTGACGAGGATCGCGTCTATCCCCTGGTGGGCGAAGTGCTCAGCGCCATCACCGGCGAAAACGATTCATCCCTTTTATTCCAAACGCTGCGGGAGGAAAAGGCATTGGTGGCGGAAATCGACTCCACCATTGAAGAAATGGGAATGTTCCGCCGCATGGTCATTTCCTACGATGTGGAACAGGAGCTGCTGGAGGAATCCCTTCTCCAGGTGTTTCAGCTGCTGCGCCGTCTGACCCAGTATGTGCGGCCGGTACGGTTGGATCAGTGCCGGATGCTATTTACGGATAATTATATTTTCTATCAGGATGACGCGGCCGCCATGAATGAGCTGATGGGCTGGAGCTGTCTGGCAGACGACCTGGCCCGCGCCGATCTGGACGCCAAAGCGCAGATGTATGAGGATCTCACCTGCGAGGATCTGCTGGATGCGGCCCAATGCGTTTTCCGGCCGGAAAACCTGTGCATCAGCATCCAGCGTGACCCGGCGCGCACGGCCAAAAATCTCAAGCCCCTGCTTCAACGGCTGCGTGCCCTGCTTTCCTGACACAGGAAAGGAACCGCCATCTATCCTTCCATAGGAAAGGAGCCTTCTGTGCCCAGCGATATTTATGAGATTATCTCCCTGGCCGCCCGGTATTGGTTTACCTTTCTGGGTGTGCTGATCGTATGGCGGTCCTTTCGCTGGTTGCGCAAGGACCGCCGAGCCAAGCACCGCCGCCTGAAGCAGTTGCCTGACGCGGGCATGGTAGGCGAACTGGTGGTGCTTTCCGGCAGCGACGAACTTCCGGCCGGCGTCGCCCTTCCCCTGCCCCGAGAAGGCGTGCTGGGAAGCCTGCGTACCTGTGACGTCACCATTCCGGTATCCGGCGTTGCGCCCCGACACTTGGACTTCACCTTTGAAGACGGGCTGGGACTGCTGATTTTTCCCCGAGCGCGTGCTACTGCCCTGGTGGACGGGACAGAGCTGTCTCGGGAAATACGCACGCAGGATTATCCCATGCATCACGGCTCCCGTCTGATCGTCGGGGACGCGGTGCTGCGTTTGCGCCTGTTTGTCGGCCTGGAAACCGCGCGTCCCGTTGAGCAGCCGGAAGAACCGCTGGAGGTTACAGCGGAGGAAGATGCGCCCCTGGCTGCCATGGACTGGCAGAGCGTGCCCTACATCTACCATCAGATACCGGCCGCATGGGTGGACCAGACGGGACAATATCAGCCTATTCAGGTCACCGGCAGCGGGATTGACCCGCAGACCGGGTTGCCCTGGGCTTATCCGTCGCCTCCACCTCCCGAAAATGTTCCCCTGGAGATTGACCCCCTGACCGGCTATGCATATCCCGCCGATCCTGAGGATATGCCGACTGGGGAACGCATTTTTCAGGATCAAATCCCCATGGCCGGCTATGGCGCGAGTACATACCCGGACCAGTCGGACGCCCTGACGCAACCGGTTCCAGAGGAGGAGGATTTCGCTTACGCCTCTGCCCGGGACCACCGCAAGCTTTTTGCAAGAAGGAGGCCCCATGGCAAGAAATAGAAAAGATCCGGGAAGGCTGCTCTCCAGCGCCGTTATGCTGTTTTATTTCAGCGCGTTCCTGCTGATCGCCTGCAAGGACTATGCCTGGCAGGGCTTTGCCCTGGCCCTTGCGGTTCCGGCCATGATCTGGATCGGCACCAATCTGCTGCCCCGTTTTTTTCCTTCAGACCGTTTGCTGCTTTCCCTGACGAATTTTCTCTGCGCCCTGGGCGTGCTGGTGCTGTACTCTACGGAACCCGAATATGCTTACAATCAGGCCATGTATTACGGTATCGGCATCGGCGCGATGATCGTATGCGTATGGGTCGTGCGGCTGATCCGTTCCTGGCGCGTTCCGGTGCTGTTGCTGATACCGGTCTCCCTGGTGCTGCTGACGCTGCCCCTGCTGATTGGCCGGGAAACCAACGGCGCCACCAACTGGTTCTACGTGGGCGGCATTTCCGTGCAACCCAGCGAAATCGTCAAGCTAAGCCTGCTCATCATTCTCAGCTATTACATGAGCCGCCACCGGCTGCTCCCCTGGTTGGGCTTTTCCATATGCTGTCTGGCGCTGCTCATGCTGCAAAAGGATCTGGGCACAGCGCTGATGTACTACGGCACCACGTTGATGCTTTACTACGCATCCTCCAGCAATCTGCTGCTTACCGGCGTAGGCCTTGCCGGCGGGGCTGGAGCGTCGGTGCTGGGCTATCAGATGTTCGCGCATGTAAAAAAACGCGTAGCCATCTGGCTCAATCCCTGGAGTGACTATGAAAATTCCGGGTTCCAGATCATCCAGGGCTTAATGGCCATTGCCAGCGGCGGGCTCATCGGCGTGGGGCTGGGGCTTGGGTCTCCCAAGACGATTCCCGTTTATTACACGGACTTTATCTTTGCGGTTATCTGCGAACAGTTCGGCGTCATATTCGGCCTGTGCGTACTTTTGATGTACGTGGCGCTGATCTGGCGCGGCGCCACCACGGCCATGGCCGCGCGCCGCAGCTTCCACGGCTTGCTGGCCATGGGTTGCACGCTGATGATCGGCTTGCAGACCTTTGTGATCATCGGCGGAGTCATCAAAATGATTCCGCTCACGGGCGTGACCATGCCCTTTGTCAGCTACGGGGGTACTTCTCTGGTATCCAGCCTCTGCCTGGTGGGCCTGTTGCAGGGGGTCGCCAGCCTGAACGAGGACGATCTGGAAGAGGATACCCGACTGGCCCTGCTGGGCAGCGCCGAGGACGAGGAGGTCGAAGCATGAAGCAGCAACGGTTAAAATTCAAGCTGCTGGCGCTGATCCTTTTCGGCATGTTCGCGCTGCTGGCCGTTTACGGCGGGTACAGCATCACCACCTACGGCAACCGCTGGTTTGCTTCCAACAAAAACCCCCGCGTCCGTACCCAGAAGGCCAACGTCACCGCCGGCAACGTATTGGATACCAACGGCGTCATGCTGGCTACCACCGTGGACGGCGAGCGGGTCTACCAAGAGGACGAAGCAGCCCGGCGCGCCATTGTCCATCTGTTGGGCGACAGCCAGGGACAGGTTTCCAACGGCGTGGAAACCTTCCAGACCAGCTACCTGTACGGCTTTCGGACCTCTCTGCCGGAATTGATTCTCAGCGTGTTCCGGGGAGAGGAACGGCGTGGCGACGATGTAACCCTCACCGTGGACAGCCGCCTTTGCACGGAAATCGCCGCGTCCTTCGCCGAACATGAAAAGTCCGCGGGGAAAAAAGGCGCGGCGGTGGTCATGAACTACGAGACAGGCGCCGTAATCGCCATGGTCAGCCTTCCGAACTTCGACCCCATGAGCATCACCGACGAAACAGCCGCGGACCCCGGCCAGCCTTTCTGGAACCGTGCGACGCAGAGTGTTTATCCCCCGGGCAGTACCTTCAAAATCATCACCACCGCCTCCGCGCTGGAGAATATTCCAGATATACGCACCGTTTCCATCCAGTGTACCGGCGGGCTGGAGGTGGACGGCCAGGCCATACGCGACTATGGCAACAGCATTCACGGCGCATTGACCCTTAAGCGCGCCTTTACCCTAAGCTGCAACAACGCTTTCGCTTTGATTGCCCTGAACCTGGGCGACGCCGCCCTGCGAAAAAGCGCCGAGCGCTTCGGGTTCAACGACAATTTTCTTTTCCGGGATTTCGTGGTGGAAAACAGCAGCTATCCTACCACCAACCGCACGCAGTTTGAAATCGCCTGGAGCGGCGCAGGGCAATCCGCCATTACCGCCTCCCCCATGCACATGTGCATGGTTGCTTCCGCCATTGCCAACGGCGGCGTAATGATGGAGCCGCGCCTGCTGCAGGACGTTACCAGCGCCAGCGGAGTAAACCGGCTGAAATTTTCCTCCTCCGTGTACCGCACGGCCCTTTCCGCCAGCCTGGCCGAGGAAATCAAGGGCTACATGGCCGCGGTGGTGCAAAGCGGCACAGGCAAGCAAGCCGCGGTCAACGGGCTGACCATTTGCGGCAAAACCGGTTCCGCCGAAAGCAACGAAGACGGCCGTCCCGTAACCCATGGATGGTTTGTGGGCTTCATTGACGACGACGATTATCCCTATGCCGTAGCCGTCCTGGTGGAGGACGTCAACGACGGCGATGGCGGCGGCAGCGTGGCCGCGCCCATCGCCCATGATATTTTTGCCTACCTGAAAGACAGCAATCAAATCGTACCGGAACAGACTACGGCCGAATAACCGGCGTAAACCGCGCCAGGTATTTTCTCTCACACACCAGGGTATGCCGGCAGCATACCCTGGCCAGCGTGTCGAAAAAGTGGTTTTCACCACTTTTTCGAGGAAGCACCTTCGGCCAACCAGAGGTCGTCCGAAGGTGTA
>CALVVZ010000215.1 GCA_944364075.1 uncultured Clostridia bacterium | reverse complement strand
ATACAGCACGATGGCGTTGCTGCCCTGGGCGTCCACCTGAATGATGGCGTGCCCCGTGGGTTCCTCCAGCACCCGCAGGTCCTTGATGTCCACGCCCTCTGTGCGCAGGCTTTCCCGCAAGGAAATGCCGTCCTTGCCCACCGCGCCTGCAAAACAGGTATCCTGTCCCGCTCGGGCCAGCGCCAGCGCCTGATTGAATCCCTTGCCGCCCTCGTTTCTGGCATAGCTGCGGGATGAAAGCGTTTCTCCCGGACGGACCAGGTGCGGCAGTTGGTAGGTGTGATCGATATTCGCCGAGCCAAAGACCAGTACTTTCATCGTTGTTCCTCCGCCTGCCGCCGCGCCTGCGCCGTCATTACGCCGTCAGCGCGCTGCGGCCATACATGCGTTTTCTCCGTGCCAAATACCGGGCGAAGGATTTCCCCTTGCGCCCGGCGGACCCGCGTTGCGGCGGGTAGAGGTTACGCCTTTTCCTCCTTGCGGAAAAGATACTCGTCCACCTTTTGCCGGATGTCGTCGCTGATCTCCCGGGCGATGGGGAATACCTCCGCGTCCACCACGCGGCGGGCCAGAAACAGCGCCTGCTGGAGGGTGATGTCCAGTGCATGCTCGTCCAGATAGCCGCTTTTGAGGCTGTCCCGGCGGTCGTGGATATAATTGGCCCCCGGCGCGCCGAAGCGGCACAGGTTCACCGCGGGGACCCCGTGATCCGCAAAGGGGATGCAGTCGCTGGAGTAGATGTCGGACTTGACCTGGCAGGCCGTGCCCAGCTCCCGCATCAGGCCGTCCACATAGGCGGTGGCGGCAGGGGTGGCCAGCACGGGAGCGCTGTTGTGCCCCAGGGTAGCGCCGGCCACGTCCAGGTTGATCATCAGCAGGTGCTTGTCCAGCTCCCCGGCATGGGCGGCGGTCCAGGCCTTGCTGCCCAGCAACCCCTGTTCCTCGGAGCCGAACCAGTTGAATTGCAGGGTCCGGCGAGGCGGATGCGCCGCAAAGTACCGCAGCAGCTCCAGCAAAATCACGCTGCCGGACAGGTTATCATAAACGCCGGAGGAAAAATACACGCTGTCGTAGTGTGCGCCGAAGGAAACGATTTCCTGGGAACGGTCCGTGCCGGAAATGACCGCGCATACGTTCTGGCTGACGCCGTCGTAGCTTTCGCCCTGCAATTCCAGGTGCAGCTTTTTCGCGCCCCGGCGCACCATCTCCGCCGCGTCGGCGGCCCGCAGGTTCAGGGCGATGGCGTCCCCGAAGGGTTCGGTAAGCGTTTCCCGCAGCTTGCGCCTGTCGCAGTCGGTTTCGTTCCGGCGGTCCAGCGTCGTTCCCGAGAAGGTAAGCATGGCCGCGACGCCCGCTTTCTGCAGGGCCTGGTAATCCTTGCGGCGCAGGCGGCCGTTGATGAGCACGATTTTCCCCGCCGCCCGCTGCAGGTGTGCGGGCAGCAGATCCTCCGCGTAATAGAATTCCCCGTCCAACCCCTGGGGCGGGGTGGAACGGGCGCGCTCATAGCCGGTGACCTCATATTCCTTTTCATAGGGAGCGGTGACCTTCAGGCAGGCGTGACGGACCCGCCCGCAGGGCACGGAGAATTCCTCCAGGTGCGCCTCCGCTCCCGCAGCCTGGGCTTCCGCCAGCAGCCGGCGGGCAACCGTTCGTTCCGCCTCGGAGCCGCTGACACGCTCGTACCCCAACTCTCGCAGGAGCCCGAATGCCCGATGCGCCGACACATGCATATGATAACGACCTCCTTCATAAAATTTCCAGCGCTTTGATTATAGCACAGGTACCCCGAGGGGCGGCGGCGCGGGCACCGAAAATTGTAAGAAAATTTACGCGGCGTTCCCCTGACCGGAAGACGGAAAGGCAGGGAAAAGCCGATCCGCGGCGAATGAATACATCAAAATGCAGGTCGCCGGCGGGCGCTTCTCTGCCGCCCCCCGGGGGGAAACGAGGATGATCTTCTGTGGAAAACACCGTCTATCGCAATCGCGAGCTTTCTTGGTTAAAATTCAATGAGCGCGTGCTGGAGGAAGCCGAGCGGGAGGATTTGCCCCTCTGCGAACGGCTAAGCTTCGTGTCCATTTTTCAGAGCAACCTGGACGAATTTTTTATGGTGCGGGTGGGTTCCCTCATCGACCAGATGTCCCTGGACGAAAACTACCGGGAGAACAAGACGCAAATGACTTCCGCCCAGCAGCTGGAGGCGATTTTTGCTCAGGCCCGGGAATTGAACCGCCGCAAGGACGAGGTGTACCAGCAGCTCATGGACCGCCTGGAGCGGGAGGGCGTGCGCCTGGTAAATTTCCGCAAGATTACCCCCGAGGAGAGCGCGCACCTGGAGCGCTACTTTGATTCCCACATTGCGCCGCTGCTTTCCCCGGTGATTGTGGACAAGCGCCAGCCCTTTCCTTTCATGCGCAACAAGGAGATCTTTGCCGCGGTGTCCCTGCAAAAGAAGAACGGCAAGCGCAAGCTGGGCCTGATTTCCTGCGGGGCGGGGGTTTTCCCGCGGTTGATCCAGGTTTCCCAGGGGGAAGAAAAAACGTATATGCTTTCCGAGGAGTTGATCCTCCATTTCATTCCCAAGGCGTTCAAGGGCTATACGGTAGG
Source organism: uncultured Clostridia bacterium (assembly GCA_944364075.1). Classification (GTDB taxonomy): domain Bacteria; phylum Bacillota; class Clostridia; order Christensenellales; family Aristaeellaceae; genus Egerieenecus. The sequence continues at coordinate 1,772 of CALVVZ010000215.1, read as the reverse complement.
GGAAAAATCCTTGATTCGCGCCACGCGCAACGCCGATATTGACGCCGACGCCCTCTACGACGACGACCTGGACTACCGGGAGTTCATGGCGGACCTTATCAAGCGCCGCCGCCGCCTGGCGCCCATTCGTCTGGAGATGTCCCGCGCCCTGGGCGGGGACATGGTAGAGGAACTGTGCAAATATATGGACGTGAGCCGGGACGCGGTATTCCGTTATACCTCTCCCCTGGACCTGAGCTTTCTGTTTCAGCTCCAGGACGTGCTGCGCCAGCGGGCGGAGCTGTTTTTCCCCAAACGCTTTCCGCAGCGTTCCCCGCAATTTGCCGCCGGAGAAGCGATCCTGCCGCAGATACGGCGCAAGGACAAGCTCCTGTCCTATCCCTTCGATAGCATGAAGCCGTTTTTGACCATGCTGCGCGAGGCCGCTACGGACGACAAGGTTGTTTCCATCAAAATGACCCTGTACCGGGTGGCCAAGCAAAGCGAGGTGGTGGCTGCCCTGATCGAGGCGGCGGAAAACGGCAAGGATGTGCTGGTACTGGTGGAGCTCAAGGCACGCTTCGACGAGGAGAACAACATCGAGTGGTCCCGCCGCCTGGAGCGCGCGGGCTGCAACGTGATCTACGGCCTGAACGGCTACAAGGTCCACTCGAAGCTGTGCCTGATTACCCGCATGGACGGGGATCAGGTGGAGTACTTCACCCAGATCGGCACGGGGAACTACAACGAAAAGACCGCCCGGCTTTATACGGATCTGTCCATGATGACCCATCGCCCGGAGATCGGCCTGGAGGCTTCCGCCATTTTCCAGGCCCTGGCCAAGGGGGAAACCATTCATGAAAGCGGAGAACTGCTGGTGGCTCCCCATTGCCTGCAAAACCGGGTCCTGGAGATGATTGATGCGGAAAGCGAACGCGCCCGCAACGGCGAGGACGCCTACATCGGCATCAAGATCAACTCCCTGACCGACAAGCGCATTATCGACAGGCTCATTGCCGCCTCTCAGGCGGGCGTCAGGATTGACATGGTGGTGCGCGGCATCTGCTGCCTGCTGCCCGGCGTGTCCGGTATGACCGAGCATATCCGCGTCATCAGCATTGTGGGACGCTTTTTGGAGCATTCCCGCATTTACATGTTTGGCAAGGGCGAACGGCAGAAGCTGTACATCGCCTCCGCCGACCTGATGACCCGCAACACCCTGCGCCGGGTGGAGGTGGGCGCGCCCGTGGTGGACCCGGACCTGCGCTTGCAGCTCAATCAGCTTTTTGACCTGCTTTTGCGGGACAATACCCAGGCGCGCCAGCTGCAAAGCGATGGCTCCTACCCCAGGGTGACCTCCGGCGGCGAGCCGGTGAACGCCCAGGAGGCCCTTTACCAACTGGCCTACGACCGCGCCGCGGAGATTCGCTGATCCCCAGCCCCGCCGGATTTGCCGGCGGGCGCAGGCTGTTGAAAAAGGCACGTTTTTTCATAGGGCTGCAAGAAAAATGAAACTTTAGGTTCCCAAACTTGCAATTGTTTCGTAGCGTATGGGACCGAAGGTTTCCAAAGGGCGATCGGAAAGCCCTTTGGTCGCGCCCGCAGGCGCGAAATCTTTTGTGCCTGCAAGAATGCATACAAAACTTGCAAAAATGATGAGGCAAATTACTTTGTCAGCAGTCTGAAGCCCCGCCGTATTTGCCGGCGGGGTCAGCCTGTCAAAAAAGTGGCGTCGCCACTTTTTTGAGGAAGCACCTTCGGCCAACCAGAGGTCGTCCGAAGGTGTAAGGAAT
>CALVVZ010000214.1 GCA_944364075.1 uncultured Clostridia bacterium | reverse complement strand
CCTTCGGACGACCTCTGGTTGGCCGAAGGTGCTTCCTCAAAAAAGTGGCGACGCCACTTTTTTGACACGCTGAGGGGGCTGTTTCCGAAAGGAAGCAGCCCCCCCTTTTGTTATTGATGCAAGGCATACGCAGGTTACTCGGCGGCGTCCTCCAGGGCAAATTGCACCGCCTGCTTCAGCGCGTTGGAGGTAACGGTAGCGCCCGTTACCGCGTCCACCGCGTCCAGGTCATCCTGCCCGGCAATAAGGGCGTTGAGGAAATCGGAATCGTCGGCAGTAAGCACCGCGCCGATGCCGTCCGTCTCCTGGGCGTCGCGTACGGACATCGCCGTGATCTTGCCTTCGGCATCCAGGGTCACATGGGTTTCGATTTCGCCGCCAAAGCCCTGGGTGACCACTTCCTTGACCACGGTGCCGTCCTCGTTTTCGGTGGTGTTTACCACGCCCTGGAACAGCTCGCCATGGATGGCCAGATACACCATGCGCTGGAAGTCGCCGGTAAAGGTGATGGTAGCGCCGGAGATCACATCCCGGTCCTCAATGGGCGTGCTGGCCTGATTTACCGTGCGGAACATTTCGTACACGTCTTCCAGGGTCATCTGGTTTTCCAGGATGTAGGCCGCGATGGCGTCAATCTGTTCGCCATAGCTGCGGCCGCCGTTGTATCCGGCGAAGGAGACGCGGTTGGTTCCCGCCACAAAGGCGCCGTCCGCGTACAGGCCGTGCAGGGCCAGCAGATCCTTCACAGGCGTTTCGCCGGCAAGCTCAATGCCCGCTTCCTTGGCCAGGTAGCCGTAGACGATAAGGGCCTTGTCCAGGGTTACAGCGTTATCAGGCCGCGCCATGTCCAGGAAGGTCAGGTCCTGGAAAAGCGTATCTTCCGTCAGCGCGTCGCAGCTGGCAGAAACCATATACTGCGCATAGTACGCATCGCCATCGGAGAAGGCGGGATCATAGCCGTATACGGTAAACGTGGTGAGTTTGAAGCCATTCTCCGCGGCTTCCACGGTAGCGTCGGAGACGTTCATCATGTAGCCCATGATGTCCTTCTTGGAATACTCGTCTTCCGCGCCCTTGTTGCGGACAATGTCGAAGTTCAGCTTGGTGATGATGCCGTCCGTGGTTTCGCCCTCAAAGATGAAGGTGTCGTTCTTGGGAAGTCCAGCGGAAGTGGTGCCGACCATTTCATATTCCGCGGAGAAGGTTTCTACCTTTGCGCCTTCCGCGCAGGCGGAAACGGACAGCAGCAGCGCCAGGACGAGCAGCAGGGAACATACCTTTTTCATTTGCGGGAGCCTCCCTTTCATGAATGGATGTGGGGCTGGAAAATTTATGCTTTTCAGGCAGGGTATCCGTTGTTCCGCGCCGTTCAGGGCTGGGCGTGGACTGCGGAAACCGCCTGCTTCAGCCGTTGCAGGTCGTCTTCGTCGGGATGGTTCAGTGCCTGGTCAAAGTTTTCGATCATCTTTTCCGCCTGAAGCTTGTGCTCCGGGGATTGCAGCATGCGCTCATAGCGCTCCCGGACCGACGCCGGCATGCGTCCTTGGCACATGAACGCGCCGGTTACACGGTTTCCGCCGGGCAGCGCCTGCCGCACACGGTCAAGAAGGCGCTGGAAATACTCCGGCGCCCCGCCAAAACCCGCGGTGCCAAAGAGAAAAACGTCCTTTCCTTCCAGCTTTTCCAGAAAAGCGCGGGTATCCTCGTCGCAGCTGCCCTTGTCCGTCCAGAAGCCCACATACAACCGTTCCGCCGCCAGGGCCTGGGCATCCGGCGAACCGAAATACAGGCACTCCCCCGTAGGAAGCGCTTCCCGGATGGCCTGGGCCAGCTGCCGGGTGTTGCCTGTGCGGCTGCTGTATACAATACTGTATGTCATGCTTGCCTCCTTCAACTCGTTTGTCCAGCAAGGGTCAGATCTCCTCATCCAGGGGTATTCTGTGCAGCAGCGCCTGCAGCGTATCCCGCTCCGACGCCGTAAAACCGGCAAGCTTTTCCCGATCCCAGTCCTGGAAAAGCCGCTGGCTCTCCTCAAATACCTGCCGTCCTTTTTCCGTAAGCTCCAGCCGGTAGATGCGACCGGTTTTTTCCTTGGTCAGGAATCCCGCTTCCGCCAGCTTGGTAACGCATCGCTGGGAATAGCCCCAGTCCATATGAAGGGCCTTGGTCATCTCCGCCGGCGCGCACCCCGGATGCTTGCCTACATACAGCATGAAAAAAATCCAGCCCTTGTGCAGCCCGGAAGCATGCAGCCTGACGCCGGCGTATGCATAAAAATCCTTATACAGCAATGAAAGCCGGTAGGACAAGGTCTGGAACATTACGCCGCTCCTTTCGCACGCTTGACTAAGTCAAGCATAACATGTTTTCCTGCAAAGTCAAGCCCCAATTTTCCCTTGCGTCAATCAAAAAAGGAGCCGTCTTTAGCGACAGCCCCATCGTGCGGAAACGCGGCAGGTTATTTCCCGGCGGGAAAAAGGCATGTTTTTCGTAAAGAGGAAAAGGCGGGCATTGCTGGCAACCGCGCAACCCGCCTTTCCCAGCGGAGGCGTGTGCCGCAGCGGGGCGCATCCTCAGGAAAGCCTCTGCCTGCGGCTTTACAGCCGCACCCGGGAGACCAGGATCATATCCGTATCCACGTCCCGGCCGGTGAAAGCGGGGGCGTCGGGAGTTACGCGCTCGATTTCGCCGGACTGATTGTCGTAGGGGTCGATGCGCAGTTTTTCCTTTCGCGGAAGCAACTCGGCCTGATAGCGGCGGTTTGCCACCATGCGCATGGGGTCCAGGTTGCCAAAGTAGAAGGCATGGCGCTCCAGATTTCCCGCCCGCCAGGCGCTTCCGCCATAGCTGGGATCTGCGAAAAGCCATCCCCACCCTTCCAGGTAGAATTGCGCCCAGTCGTGGCTGCCCACATAATCCTCGTCGATGCTCAGGCCGCTCTGCCACCGGGCCGGGATGCCCGCAATGCGGCACAGCAGTATGAACAGCAGCGCCTGAAGTCCGCAGTCGCCCTTCAGGTTTACGGCGCAGTACTCGCCCAGGTCGTCTATCTGGAAATAGTCCCGCATAAAGGAATACTTGACCTGCTGGGTAACAAAGTCATAAAATTTCTTAGCTTTGCCCACGGGCGTGGTTTCCCCCGCGGACAGCTCCGAGGCCAGGCTGCGCAGGTAGGGGGTGAAGCGCAGATACGGCGCTTCCTCCGCCAGGTCGTTTTCTTCCACGGGGCGTGCGGCAGGGTAGAGGGGAGACGCGGGCGCGGGGGCATGCAGGGGATCTGCATACCGGATCTCGCTGACATAGGTGTAGCGCAGAGGCACGTCCTCCCATGCGGCCATGTCCTTCTCCCAGTAGGTGGTACGCGCCTGCGCGTCCTCGGGGCCAACCTGCGCCCCCGGCGCGTCAATGGCGATTTCCCGCTGCTGGGCGCAGGGCGCGGGCACGGGGATATGTATGCGGTAGGTATCCGGCACAAAGGCGCTTTCCTCCAGCCGCATGGCCCCTTCCAGGGTGATGCGGTAGGCCAGGCTGCCCTCCTCCTTGATGGCGGCAATCATGGGGTCCAGCCAGGGACTCTTGCCGTCGGTGCGCCCCCCCGCGCGCGCCATCAGCGCCGGAATGGTCTTGACCAGGGTACGGTGGAAGCGCACAAAGTAGCGCTTCTCTCCGCCGATATACAGAAAATCAATCTTGCCCTGCAGCTCCAGCCGGTCGAACTCCTCCTGGGTAATGTCCGGCACCAGCGCGCGAAGCTTCTCCAGGGCCTGGGCGCGGTTCCAGGGATACTGAGTGGGCATGCGGCGCAGGCGTTCCCGCTCCGTCCGCAGCCGCCAGGCCAGCATATCGGGCAGCTTTTCCTGCAAGCGCAGGTCAATGGCCGCTATGGCTCCCGCGTAGTCGCCGGCCCATTTGCGCTTGAGAATATCCTCGGGCAGCGGCACGGCCAAGGCGCGGACGGCTTTTTCAATCTCCATGGGGCGGTCCTCCTTTTCTCCTGTCAGGTTCCTGTTTCCTGCATTATAGCACAGCCGCCCTTCCGGCGCACCTGCCGGGAAGCGCGTCAAGGTGAATTTTTGCTGTTTTTTGTCCCGGGTCAGGCCGGCACAGCAAACATATGTTTCCTTGACGTAATTTGTCCATTCTGTTATAGTGGAAGAACCGGATATTCCATCCGTACATGCAGCCATCGAAAGGAGAGCCATGACCGTGAAAAACGACCAGCGCAAAACCTACGAGGCCCCCGAAGCGGAAGTGCTGTGGGACAAGCACGCTTCCCAGGGAAAATAACAAAAGCAAGGCCCCGTCGAGGCGGCCACACATAACGAAAGCCACCCCCGCGAATGCGCGGCGGGTGGCTTTCAGACTGTCAAAAAACCTCAGGGAGGTGTCGGAGGGGCCGTAGCCCCTCCGACTTTCATTCGTGTAAGCCGGCTTTGCCGGCTAAAGGTTGGCTTTTCCTTGGAAAAGCCAAGTCGCT
>CALVVZ010000213.1 GCA_944364075.1 uncultured Clostridia bacterium | reverse complement strand
AAGCCGTCGGATACGAATGAAAGTCGGAGGGGCTGCGGCCCCTCCGACGCCTCCCCGGGGTTTTTTGACAGCCTGGGGGGAGCTTTCGCAAGGAGGCTCCCCTTTTTTTGAAATTATGAAAAGACTGTAAACATCTGGAATAAAGGCAACAGATTTGGTTTTTTTGTTGATTTCGGCGCAGTTGCGAAAGATCAGTCGATTGCCAATTCCCGGCAGCGCTTTTTATAATGATGTAGGAAAGAAAGCATAGGAGCGTGAGCGCGGCGTGGGCTACATTACCTTTGAGCATGTCAGCAAGATCTATCAGATGGGCGACAGCCAGGTACTGGCTGCCAACGACGTGAATTTCGAAATTGAAAAGGGGGACCTGTGCGTAATTCTGGGTCCCTCGGGGGCCGGAAAGACCACCGTGCTGAACCTGCTGGGCGGCATGGACAAGGCCACCGGCGGCAAAATCACCGTGGACGGCAAGGACGTCACCGCCATGACCGGGAAGCAGCGCACGGACTACCGGCGGCTGGACGTGGGCTTTGTGTTTCAGTTTTATAACCTGATGCCCAGCCTTACCGCCCTGGAAAACGTGGAGCTGGCGCGGCAGGTCTGCCCCAACGCCCTGGACCCGGTGAAGGTGCTGGAGCAGGTGGGCCTGGGCGAGCGCATGAACAACTTTCCGGCGCAGCTTTCCGGCGGCGAGCAGCAGCGGGTATCCATTGCCCGGGCGCTTTGCAAAAACCCCGCCTTGCTCCTGTGCGACGAGCCCACCGGCGCCCTGGACTCCCAGACGGGGGTGCAGGTGCTGCGCCTGCTGGTGAACATCTGCCGGGAGCACGGCGCCACGGTGGTCATCATCACCCATAACGCATTGATCGCGCCCCTGGGCACGCGGGTGATTCATATGAAGAACGGCGGCATCTCCGCCGTGGAGCTGAACGATCATCCCGCTTCGGTGGAGGAGATCGCATGGTAAAAACAGTGCTGCAAAAAAAGCTGCTGCGGGATGTACGCCATTCCGCCATGCAGTTTATCGCGCTGATGGTGCTGTGCGTGCTGGGCGTATTTCTGTTTTCGGGCATCGACACCCTGGCGCTGATGACCCAGGCCACCAACGAAACGTACTTTCAGCGCAACAACTTGGCGGATTTCTGGATCTCCCTGGCCTCGGCGGACCGGGACGCCCTGAGCAAGGTGCGGGCCGTTCCCGGAGTCCGGCAGGCCCAGGCGCGCTTTTCCATGGATATGGAAACCGACCTGCCCGGGGACGCCACCCTGAACGTCACCGCCTATGACGGAGAGATGCTCATCAACGTCCCCGTGGTGCTGGAAGGCGAGACGCTTTCCGTGGACGACCGGCGGGGCTGCCTGCTCCAGGAAGGCTTCGCCCAGGCCCAGGGGCTGCAAGTGGGCGACGTAATCACCCTGCGCTACCAGGGGCTGGAATACCGCCTGTTCATCCGCGGCATCGTCAACAGCCCGGAGTTTGTCTGCGTTACCGGAGGCATGGGGCTTTCCACCGACATGAGCAAGTACGGCTATGTGCTGGTGAACGCCAAGGCATTCTCGGAGATCCCGCTGACGCAAATCGTGGTCACCCTGGAGGAGGGCGCAGACGCAGACGCGGTGCGGCAAGCGCTGGCCGCAGCGCTTCCTTCGGCCTTTATCCTGGGGCAGGACGCCCATGAGAGCACCGTGGTGGTGCGCAGCAACGCGCAGATGTTCCGCAGCGTGTCCATCGTGTTCCCCCTGGCGGCCTACGCCGTGGCGGCGCTGATCGTCATGACCACCCTGACCCGCATGATGGACAAGGAGCGCCAGCAGATCGGTACCTTGCGCGCCCTGGGCTACACCAACCGGCAGATACGGGGGCATTACCTGTCCTACGCCATCTGGCCGTCCCTGATCGGTTCCCTGGCCGGCGTGATGCTGGGGCACTGGGTAGTGCCCGCCACCATTTGGGATATGCTGGTGGGCCAGAACGAGTACCCCTTCCTGATCCGGCCGGGAGTATCCGTCCAGAGCTGGTGCATGACGGGACTCACCGTGGTCATCAGCGCCATTATTTGCCTGATTACCTATGGAAAAACCACCCGGGAGAGCGCTGCGGCGCTTTTGCGTCCCAAGCCTACCAAGGACGGCCGGAAGATGCTGCTGGAGCGTGTTACGCCCCTGTGGCGACGGCTGGACTTTAACGGCAAGATGGTGTTCCGTAACCTGGCCCGGAGCAAAATGCGCACCCTGGTGTCCACGGTAGGGTTGATCTGCTGCAACGCGCTACTGATTGCTTCCCTTGGCTTGCAGGATTCGGTGCAGGTAACTATCGACACCCATTACGGGCAAACCATCGGCTACAACGTGGCCGTCTCCCTGAATAGCCAGGCAGGAGACGCCGACGCATACAAGACCCACCTGGACGCCGAAGCGGTGGAGTGCGTCATGGAAAGCTCCCTGCGCCTGACCGCGGAAGGCGGCGAAAAGACCACCGCCCTCACCGTGGTGGAGGACGGACAGCAACTGCTGCGCCTGGGCCCTGATGGGGTGTACGTGCCCCTGGAGGACGGCGGCATGGCGGTGACGGAAAAGGTGGCCGAGCAGCTCGGATTGCAGGTCGGGGATACGGTAAGCTGCCAGCTGGCCGGGGATGACCAGCGCTTCACCCTGGCCGTGAACCAAATTGTGGAGAACAACCTATCCCAGGGCGTATACCTGACCCGCACCACCTGGGAGAGCCTGCGCAAGGGCGCCTTTACCCCCACGGCCATCTATCTGCTCAATCCCTCCGAAACCTGCCTGAGCATCCTCCAGGACAGCCCGGAGGTGGACGAGATCGACACCACGGAGAATCAGGCCCAGGAGGCGCTGGTCTTCCTGAACACCATTTCGGTGATCTTCGTGATCCTGATGATTATCGCCCTGCTCATGGCCTTTGTAATCTGCTACAACATGGGGCTGATCAACTTTGCCGAGCGCACCCGGGAATATGCCACCCTCAAGGTGCTGGGCTACCATCAAAAGGAGATACGGCGGCTGATCCTGCGGGAAAACACGCTGATCACCCTGGTGGCCATCGCCATTTCCATCGCGCCGGGCATCGGCTTCACCGGAGTAATCCTGACCCTGGCGGAGTCGGAAAGCCTGTGCTACGTGGTGCATGTGACCCTGCAAAGCATCGTGCTCAGCAGCGTGATTACCGCGCTGTTCTCCATGGTGATTCAGCGGCTGCTGACCCGCAAGGTGCGCTCCATCGTCATGGTGGAGGCGCTGAAGTCCGTGGAATAAATACCGAGAAACGGTTTGGAAAGGAATGAGCCGAATGAAACGAGTGCTTATGTTGCTGCTATGCCTGTGCCTGCTGTGCGCCGCCGCCTCCGCCGAGGAAGGCGCTTCCCTGGCCACGGCCAACGCCACGGTGATCTCCTCGCAAACCACGCGCGTCACCGCGCCCTACGCGGGCACGCTGCTGGCCTTTGACTTGGCCCAGGGGGACCGGGTGAGCGCCGGGGAAACGCTGATGTCCCTGGATACCCAGAAGCTGTACGCCACCCAGTCCGGCGTGCTGCAGGCGGTCTTCGCCGTCCCCGGCGACGATGCCCAGGGCATACAGCAGCGCTATGGCGCCTTGGCGGTCATTGAGCCGGAAAACGCCCTGTACCTTAGCGCAACTACCCGCGACGCCTATGATGACGACGAAAACCGTTATCTCCACGCAGGAGAAACCCTGTACCTGAAGGTGGGCGACACCAAGGGCACCGGTCGGGTGACCTCCGTGAGCGACGACGGCTACGTGGTAGAGATCCTTACCGGCGCCTTCGAGCTTGGGGACAAGGTGCAGTGCTTCCGGGATGAGGATCACAGCGCCAAGAAAAAGGTGGGCAGCGGCACGGTCTGCCGCTACCCGGATGTGCAGCTCACCGGCGCGGGCCGGGTGCTGGCCGTTCACAAGCAGGCCGGGGACCTGGTGCAGGCAGGCGACCTCATCATGGAGCTGACGCCTTCCGCCTGCCCCCCCACGGTGACCAGCAGCGACGTGACCTCCCCCGTGGACGGCGCGGTGTCCGCGCTGTATGTCAGCTCCGGCGCGCAGGTCTATGAGGGCCAGCTGCTGTGCGAGATCCAGGACCTGACCCGGCTGGAGCTCAGCGCTCAGGTGGACGAGGTCTATCTTTCCCGGGTCAAGGAGGGGGCCACCCTGACCTTCGCTCTGGACGCCTATGCCGACCGGACCTTTACCGGCCAGGTGACGGAAATCTTCCCCCTGGGAACGGAGATGCAGAACGCCACCTATTATGAGGTGCGCTTGACCATCAGCAATTCCCAGGACCTCCTGCCGGGCATGAGCGGCACGCTGTATATTCCCTAACGCCAGCAAATCAAAACAGCGCCGGGACGGACAAAACCGCCCCGGCGCTCAGCGTGTCGAAAAAGTGGTTTTCACCACTTTTTCGAGAAGGCACCTTCGGCCAACCAGAGGTCGTCCGAAGGTG
>CALVVZ010000212.1 GCA_944364075.1 uncultured Clostridia bacterium | reverse complement strand
AACCACCAGCCGCGCCATCACGTTCCATCCGCTGCGTCTTTTCATTGGGCATCGTCCTCCTTCCTGTAGTTTTCAAGACTTTGTTGCGTGTTCCAAAGCCTTGCGTAAACACCCCCTTGCTTCAACAGCGCGCTGTGGTTGCCGTGTTCGGACAGACGGCCCTTGCAAAGCACATAGATGTCATCCGCCGCCTCCACGTTGGCCAGCCTGTGGGAGATCAGAATGACCGTTTTGCGCTGTGCCAGGCGGTGGATTTCCTGCATGATGTCGTTCTCGCTTTCCACATCGATGTTGGAGGTTGCCTCGTCGAAGATGTATACGGGACTGTTATGCAGCAGCGCGCGGGCCAGCGCCAGACGCTGGCATTGACCGCCGGACAGGTTGGCACCCTTCTCCGCAATCCGGGTATCCAGTCCGCCTTCGCTTTGGAGAAACGGCGTCATCCTGACCTCATCGAGCACTGCCCAGAGCCTGTCGTCCGATGCGGTTGGATCGCCCATCAGCAGATTGTCGCGGACGGTTCCCTTGAACAGATAGCTCTGGTGGCCGATATAGGTGATGTGCTCCATGAGACTGTCCTCGCGGATGTCGCTCAGCTCCACGCCGCCCAGGGTGACGCTGCCGCGGTAGTGCTTGTTGTGCCCCATGAGGATCGCGGCCAAGGTGGACTTTCCGCTGCCGCTTTCGCCCACGATGGCGGTCATCCCGCGGCAGGGGATACTCAGATTGACGTCCGCCAGGATCGGCCGGTCCGCCTCGTAGGCGAAGGACAGCGCCCGGCAGCGGATGCCACCGGTTGGCGGGCAAGACGCGGTCCTTTCCACCGGTTCGGGCAGGTCCAGCAGGCGGAAGATTTTCTCCGAAGCCGCCATGCCGTTCATGGCCACATGGAAAAAGGAGCCGAGCTGGCGCATGGGAATGAAGAAATCTGCCGAAAGCAGGATGATCAGCAGGCAGCCCGCCGGGGAAACATGGCCCGCCCGCAGTTGCGTGGTCGCCAGAATGACGCCCAGCGCCGCACCGCCATAGGCGATGATGTCCATGATGCTGATGGAGTTGAGTTGCATGGTTAGCACCTTCATGGTGATTTTACGGAACTTTTCGGCCTGCTCGTTCATCTCCCGTTGCTTGAAGCCGTCGGCCTGATAGATTTTGAGTGTCGTCAGGCCTTGCAGGTTCTCAAGAAACGTATCGCCTAGCGCGGTATATTGCCCCCAGTACTTGGAGAGCAGTTTCTTTGCCCACGTCTGCACGGCCGCAATCGCCACGGGAATCAGCGGCACGCAGACCAGCAGCGCCACGGCGCAGGGCACATTGACGAAGCACAGGCACGCAAACAGCGTCAGTGGCGCCAGCATGGCGTAAAAGAACTGCGGCAGATAGGCGCCGAAATAGGTCTCCAGCTGATCCGCGCCCTCCACGGCCACCTGCACGACCTCGGAAGTCGCCACCTGCTCCCGGTAGGAAACGCCCATGCGCAACAGCTTCCCATAGATGCGCTCGCGCAACGTGCGCTTGACCGCGCGGCTGGAGAGATAGCTCATCCTCGCAGAGCCTATAGCGCACAGAAAGCGAACGGCCAGCGCCAGGCAGGCGGTCATCACCGCTGGCATCACATGGGCGGATGCCTCCATGAGCAATGCCGCCAGCAGAGAAGTGAGCGCAGTCATCATCACGATATTGGCCGCCAGCGAGCACCATTGGCAAACTACGTTGCCCGCAATATACTTCCTGCTTTCGTTGACCGTGCCGATCAGCCGCTTGTCGATCATCATGAAGGGGCACTCCTTTTTGTTTTCTGATTAGGTAGAGAAGACTAACTTATGGGGGAAAGTTTTGCGGAGCGTATATGCTCCGCTTGCTGAACAGTCTTGCAGTAAGTTAGCGTTCTCTAATTCATGGGTTAAAGAGCAGCCGCCCCTGTAAGGCGGCGTACGCATAACCGCTACCATCATATCGTCAAAACGGAAATTTGTCAATTACTTTCATGCGTGGATTTTTCGCTTTTTCAGAAATACATTTATCCTCAGTACGGACAAAACAGAACGATGGGCGCTTTTCTCCGTACCTGCCGTAGTATGAGGCGCTCGCTTCGTGAAAAAGCGGTTTTGCTTCGTGAAAAAATAGTCCTGTCTTGCGTAAAGGCTTTTTCTCGGCACCGAGAGGTAGTATAATATTCATGTAATTGTAATGAATGGGAGGTGTGCTGATGCGGGTAGCGATTGTGGACGATCTGCAAACAGACAGCGCTGCGCTTTACGGTATGTTGAATGCACGCATCCCTTCCCCGCTATCCGTGGACGTGTATGATTCGGGCGAGCGTTTTCTGAGTTCAGAACGGAAATACGACTTGGTCTTTTTGGACATTGTCATGAGGGGACTGAACGGTATCGAGACGGCCCGGCGGCTTCGCGAGCTGGATATGCGATGCCTAATCGTCTTTTTGACCACTTCCAACGAATACGCATGGGATGCCTTCCCAGTACACCCCTTTGACTACCTGCTCAAGCCCGTGGATGAGACGCGGCTGGAGCAGTTGCTTTGTGAAGCCAAGCGCGCCCTAAAAAATACAGAGCGGGTATTGCCGCTCAAGGTGGGGCGGCAGACGGAGACGGTCGGCATTTCGACGATAAGTTACATTTGCGCCCAGGATCACCATGTGTGCGTCACATTGACGCAGAAGCGGGAGCTGAAGTGCTTCATGAAGTTTGGCGAAATCCATACGATGCTCAGGGACGAGCCGCGCTTTCTGGCCTGTAACCGCGGTGTGCTGATCAATATGGACGAGGTGCGCTCCTTTGACGGGGAGTGCTTTGTAATGAACGACGCGCAGCGCTTTCCCGTGCGGCAAAGCGAGAAGACGCAGATCAGGGAACGTTTTTATGCGTACATGTTCCGCAAGGCGCGGGGAGTGGAATGACATGGATTGGAACGTATGGGGCAGGTATTTTGTCGAGCTGATGCTGTGCCTGCCGGCGGGGCTTTTGTGTCTGGCCCCGGTGGAAGGGCGTCTGCGCAGAAGCATGGGCAGAATCCTTCTGGTGGTGGGCATAGCCATCACGCTGTTTGCTGCGTTGGGCGCGCTGGTTATTTTGCGAACGGGATGGCCGGAGAACGTACTGCTGATTCCCGGGATGCTGGCCTTTTTTGCGCTGTACCGCAGGCTGATACAGGTTGACAACCTGCAGGCGCTCTTTGTTTTCCTCACGTCGGCGGCGGTAATGGGCTTTTGCGCGGTATTTACCGACGTCCTGCTGGCCGAAGGAGAGATTTCCAATATGGATGCTGCGCCTTCCTGGCGGATGGCCGGTGTGCAGCTTGGAACAGGAATGCTGATGGCACTCCTGCTCTGGCCGCTGATGAAACGGAGGGTGGGCTGGCTGATCGACTCGTGTGTGCAGACATCCGCATGGCGCATCGCATGGCTGATGCCCTTGGCGCACCTGATCGTGTTCATCTTCATGGCGCCGCAGGACTATCATACGGTGCTGGTCAATCGCGTGCAGATGCTGGGCGTGGTGGTTTCGTTGTTTCTGCTGTTTTTACTGGCGTTTTTGATCGAGCTGTTTTACCGCATCGCCCGTTCGATCAGCGACAGCGCCGCGCTACGCGAACAGAACAACTTTCTGGCGGCACAGGCCCATCAATATGCCGCGCTGAACAGCTACATTCAGGAAACGCGGCGGCTCCGGCATGATTTCCGGCAACATCTCCGAGTGCTGAGCGGCTTGGCGGCCAAGGAGGACTTGAACGCGCTTACGGCCTACCTGCACGAAATGAGCGGACAGCAGATCGACGAGTACAGGATGATCTTTGCCAATCCCTCGCTCAACGCGCTGGCCGGGTATTACGACGCGCTGGCGTGCGCCAACGGCGTGGTGCTGGAATGGCGGATATCGCTGCCGGAGGCGCTGAAGATCCCGGAGGCGGAGATGTGCGTGCTGCTGGGGAATCTGCTGGAGAACGCCATTGAGGGCGCGATGACCCGGCCTGAAGGCAAACGCAGCGCGTGTGTGATTTGCCGCATTAGCGGCGATATGTTGTGCCTTGTGGTGGAAAACGGCTTTGACGGGCACGTGCGCCGCATGAAGGAAGGATTTCTCTCCACCAAGCATCCCGGCCAAGGGTATGGGCTTCATTCGGTGCGTTCGACGGTCGCCCGCCACCAGGGCACCATGTCGGTGGAAACAGAAGACGGTTTATTCCGGGTGAGCATGCTGATGAACCTGCCCCCTTCGGGATAGTAAAGAAAGAATAGCCAATCAGGAGCCGACAGGCTTTTCAGATAAACAACTCGCCGGATATGTCCGGCATGGGGGGAAGATGATGAAATTGTTTCATATGAAAAAGTGGCTGTGCATGATGATGGTAGCTTGCCTGCTGATGAACACGGCGCTACCGGTTTCATGGGCGGAGGAATTACCCGCGACGGCGCAAGACGATAGCATAGCCGTGCAGCTTTCGACGGATGTGGCCGCCGAAGAAGAACAGGCTGCGCTTGCCGGGGAGCCTACCGTG
>CALVVZ010000211.1 GCA_944364075.1 uncultured Clostridia bacterium | reverse complement strand
AAAGCCGTCGGATACGAATGAAAGTCGGAGGGGCTGCGGCCCCTCCGACACCTCCTTGAGGTTTTTTGACAATCTGAGCGCCGCGTGCAGGCGGCGCGGAAAGGAAGAAAACAGGATGAAACGCAAACTCATTTCTTTGCTGCTTCTGTTGGCCCTGACCCTGGTCGGTAGCGCGCTGGCGGAGGAGGCGGAAGTTCCCGCGGCGGACTACGCGGCGGAGAACGCGTACATGCAGCTGGCCATCGACGAGGCCCGGGAAGGCATCTATCATCAGCACGGCGGCCCCTTTGGCAGCGTGATTGTCAAGGACGGGGAAATCGTGGGCCAGGGGCACAACATGGTGCTGGCCAACAACGACTCCACCGCCCATGGGGAAGTCACCGCCATCCGCGACGCGGAGCAGAACCTGGACACCTACGACCTCGCCGGCTGCGTGCTCTATACCACCGGCGAACCCTGCCCCATGTGCCTGGCGGCATGCATGTGGGCCAATATCGAAACGGTTTACTATGGCTGCACCATTGCGGACAACGCCCTCATCGGCTTCCGGGACGAGGCCTTCGACAATATGTTCGGCGGCCGGGAGGCCTTTGCGGAATACCTGGTGGAAACGGACCGGGAGGCCTGCCTGAAGCTTTTTGCGGAGTATGGCGGACTGGACGCCACCATTTACTGAGCCTGCGCGGCGAAAGCCGGAATATACAAAAGGAAGGGCCTGCCTTTCGCGGTGATCCGTCGAAGGGCAGGCCCTCCCTGCATGTGTCGGGAAAATTTCGTTCTGCTTCGCAGCATCATGCGCCGCCCAGGGCATGCAGCACGGCCTGCGCCATGCCGTCCGCTTCCGTGGCGTCGTGGTGGCGTATGGGCAATTCCCGCAGCTGGCGCACCTGCCGGGGCACCGGCACGCCGCTGAGAGCTTCCAGGCGTTCCGCGCAGGCGAAGGCGTCCATTCCTTCCGTCGCCTCCCGGCCCTCCAGGGCCGCCAGCACGTCTCCGGCAAACTTGTACGGGCTGGCCGTGGAGACAATGACGGTGGGGGTATCATCCTGGGTTTTCTGCCGGTATTCCCGCAGCACGCGGCTGCCCACGGCGGTGTGGGTATCCATCAGGTAGCGGTCCTGCTGGAAGCGCGCCTTGATTTCCCAACCGGTTTCCAGATCGTTGGCGCAGCCGGCGTAGAACACTCCCGCCAGCCATTCCCGGCGCTGATCGCCCACGCCGTAGCTGCCGCATTCCTGCAGCTGCCGCATCCACACGCGGATCAATTCTCCATCCCGGTCCGCCGCTTCGAATAGCAGGCGCTCCAGGTTGGAGGAAATCAGAATGTCCATGGAGGGAGAAGTGGTTTTGAAGAAGGTGCGGTGGGTGGAGTAAATGCCTTTTTCAAAGAAGTCCGTGAGGACGTTGTTGCGATTGCTGGCGCAGATGAGCTTGCCCACCGGCAGGCCCATGCTCCGGGCATAATACGCAGCAAGGATATTGCCGAAGTTCCCCGTGGGCACCACAAAATTCACCGGTTCGCCCACAGCCAGCCGGTTCGCCCGCAGCAGCTCGGCATAGGCGCTGAAATAGTACACCACCTGAGGCACCAGACGGCCGAAATTGATGCTGTTGGCCGAGGAAAGGGTCTTGCCCATGGCGTGCATCCGTTCCGCAAAATCCTGGGAAGCGAACAATCGCTTTACTCCCGTCTGGGCGTCGTCGAAGTTGCCGCGTACGCCGATAACGTGGGTATTGCTTCCGCCGGTGGTCACCATTTGCAGCTCCTGCACCCGGCTGACGCCCTCCAGGGGATAGAACACCGTGCAGCTGGTACCGGGAACATCCTTGAAGCCCTCCAAGGCCGCCTTCCCCGTGTCGCCGCTGGTGGCCACCAGAATGCTGATCTCCCGCTCCTCACTGTTTTTCCTGGCGGAAAGGGTAATCAGGTGCGGCAACAATTGCAGCGCCATATCCTTGAAGGCCAGGGTTGGCCCGTGGAACAGCTCCATCACATAGGTTTGCTCGTCCAGCCGCCGCAGGGGCGCGATCTCCGGGGCGTCGAACTTTTCCGCGCCATAGGCATTAGCCAGCGCAGCGTCGATCTCCGGGATGGAGAAATCCTCCAGGTACGTTCGGAGAATCGCGGACGCACGCTCGCAATAGCTCATGCCCGCAAGGCTGGTCAGCTTTTCTTTGGAGACAGGCGGAAACATGGCGGGCACATACAGCCCTCCGTCCGGCGCCAGACCGTTGAGAATGGCCTGGGAAGCGGTTACACAGCTTCCGCCGCGGGTGGAGAAAAACGACATGTTCATCACGCTCCGGAATCATTTGATGGCGCGGAAACAGAAACGGGACGGCGGCCTTTCACCGCCGCCCCGTTCCGGCCGCGTCTTTCGCTGGAGAACGCGCAGTATGCTTAAGATGATACCGCAGCTATTCGCCGGTGGGCGTTGGCGATGCATTTTCCGCCAACGGCTGCTTACGGATGCTTCGGCTTCCACTCACGAGAACTTCAGCGGCCGCCATGGCATCGGAGGGAAAATGCTTTCACCACCGCGCCTACCCATTTGCGCGGTATTGCCTTAAATCAGGTAGCCCTTCATGAACTCGGGCAGATTGGCGGGGTCCTCGCTGACGGACAGGACGAAATCCACGTTATGCTTCTGGCACAGGTCTTCCAGACGGGTAAAGAACCAATCGGCCTGATTCAGGTCCGTCTTGCAAAGCTTTTTGAACGCGTCGATAAAAATCACGCCCACATCGAAGTTCTGGCTGAGCATACCGCACAGGAAGCCCAGGAACATCTCGGGCGTCAGGATATTGTACTCCGAAGCGTTGATGAAGCGCACTTTATGATCGATATCGAACATATAGCGGTTGTCGTCGTCAATAAATACGACGTCATGCTTTGCTTCCTTGGCCTTGTCATTGGTCATGTCAATGATCCGCTTGGTCTTGCCGGAACCCTTTTTGCCAGCAATGATCTGAATCATGGGAAACGCCTCCTTTTGAGTTGTTTGCTCCTGGTTGCATTATAAACCATTTCCGTCTGTGATGCAATCCATTTCGGAAATTTCCGCCGAAGCGGCAAATATTCTTCACAAAAGTTACAATATTTGCGATAGAAAACGCCGCATGCCTATTCAAAGAAGCCCCGCTTCCTCGCCGACGGTTTTTCCTTCATTCGCCAACAGGGCGCGGAACTCCTCCTTGTCAAGCTCGGGCAATTTTCTTTGGGCCGTCGTATCCTTGGGGTCCAGGCCGCATATGCTCCGGTATTCGCAGTAGGCGCAGGCGCTCCATGCGCCCAGGGCCGCGGGTTGGGCGGCGATGCGGCCCCCGCGCATTTCTCCGGCCAGCTCTCCGGCCAGGCGCTGGGCATGGCGCAGCAGCGCGCCCATCTCTTCCCGGTCCACGGCGGTAGCGTTGCGGGAAACGGTGCCGTCGGCATTGAACACCTTCTCCACCGATAGCCCCGGTTCTTCCGCATCCATGGCGGAGATGATCTCCGCATCCGCCAGCACCACGCCCTTGAGGCGCAGCTCCTTGGCGATGGCGGCCTCGGCGGCAGCCTTGAGATCCTGGGCGGTATCGCACAGGGGATCGCTGACCGTGAAATAGAACGCGCCCGCAGGCTCTCCCGCTCCGGCGGCGGTGGCGGCCTTGAGGTACAGCAGCAGCTGGAGCTGAAGCCCGTACCACATCCGCGAAGGTTCCAGGCGGTGCGCGCTGCTCTTGTAGTCCACCACGCGCAGGTATACGCCCTGATCCCCCTCATAGCGGTCGATGCGGTCGATCTTCCCCCGCAGGGCGACCCGGCTGCCGTCGGGCAGGTTCAGCATCACCGGGGGAAGCCCTCCCGGTTCCCCGAAGGTTACCTCGGCGCCCAGGGTGGTGAAGCGGCTGTTGCGCATGTGTCGGGTAAACAGCCAGGCCGCGCGCTTTACGGTTTCCGCATAGCGCCGTCCCAGGGCGCGGGTTCGGGCATCCTCGCCCAGGGGGCCGTCGGCCCACTGGGCCATCAACGGTTCCACCACCGTATCCATGACCGCGTCCACGCCGTCCTCATCCATGCGGCAGGGCCAGGCCTCCGTCTGAGCGGCGACCGTCACAAAGGCGCTGAGCGCCGCGTGAAAGAAGTCGCCCCGGTCGTCTGCCTCAAAGGTAAAGTTCCGCCGCTCCACAGGGCTGAGGCCGTAGCGCACGAAATGCCGGTAGGGGCAGGCGGCAAATTCCTCCAGCCGGCTGATGGATACCGCGTCCCGGCCGAACAAGCGCCATGCCTTGCGGGGGTCCAGGGGCGGCGCGGGAGGACGGGCCTGCAAATGCGCCAGGGCCAGGTCCAACGCTTCCCCGTAGGGTGCGCGTCCCCACAGCCAGGCCAGCGCCTGCCGCCAGGCTGGGGGCAGCGCCTCCTCCGGCGCGGCGCCCTCGGCCATGGCCCGCAGCCGCGGCGCAAGACCGTTCAGCGCTACGCGGGGAGCCACGGGTTCCTCCTGCTCCTGCACGCCGCCCAGCTCCCGCAGTTGGGGAAAAAGCGCTTTTACATCCAGTAGCACG
>CALVVZ010000210.1 GCA_944364075.1 uncultured Clostridia bacterium | reverse complement strand
TACACCTTCGGACGACCTCTGGTTGGCCGAAGGTGCTTCCTCGAAAAAGTGGTGAAAACCACTTTTTCGACACGCTGAGGGGAGCCTCCTTGCGAAGGCTCCCCCAGCGGAACTGTCTTTTGTCAGGTGACGATCTTCAGCTGATCTTCCGTGCCGTCCTGGTCGAAGAGGATGTATTCCCGCAGATGCAGGGCAACCTGGTCGCCCACGCGTACCTGCTCGAAGGTGGCCGCGTCGGTAATGACCCGCAGCAGCACGCCGCCGCCCAGGTCCACCCGGCAGTCGTACACGTCGCCCAGGTAGAAGCAGGTGGTCAGGCGGCCCTTGAGGCAGGGCGTAGCGGTGGTGTAAGTCTCCAGCTTGCCGATTTTCACGTTTTCCGGGCGCAGGGCCAGCACCAGCGGGCCGGTCTTTTGGCCGGTGTAGCCGATGGACTGATCGATGTCCGTAAGCTTGATGCGTCCGCCCTGGGCGCTGGCGTGGAGGAAATCCACCTTGCCCACGAAATCCGCCACAAACTGATTGGCCGGACGCTTGTAAATGTCCTCCGGGGTGCCTACCTGCTGGATGATGCCCCGGTTGATGACGATGATCCGGTCGGACATGGCCATGGCCTCGGTCTGATCGTGGGTCACGTAGACCACGGTGATGCCCAGCTTGGACTGGATCTCCTTGATTTCAAAGCGCATGGACTCCCGGAGCTTGGCGTCCAGGTTGGAAAGGGGCTCGTCCAGGAGCAGCAGTTCAGGTTCCGCCACCAGGGCGCGGCCCAGGGCTACCCGCTGCTGCTGGCCGCCGGAAAGCTGGGAGGGGATACGGTCGGCATACTGGCTCAGATGCACCACGTCCAGGATGCGGTCCACTTTTTCCTTGATGACGTTGCGGTTGATTTTCTTGATTTTCAGGGGGTAGGCCACGTTTTCAAAGACGGTCATGTGGGGCCATACGGCGTAGGACTGGAACACCATGCCGATGTCCCGGCGCTCCGGCGGTACGAAGGTGTTCTCCCCGCTCACCAGCTGGTTGCCGATGAACACCTGGCCACTGGTGGGCTTTTCAAAGCCCGCAATGATGCGCAGCATGGTGGTTTTGCCGCAGCCCGAAGGCCCCAGGAGGGTCACGAACTCCTTATCGTTGAACACCTCGTCAAATTCTTTGAGCACCACCACGTCCCCAAAGGCCTTGGATACGTTTTGAATGGTTACGCTTGCCATAACGCAGCTATCCTTCCTTTATGTGCAGAATCAGATGGAGAAGTTCCCCTTGGTGAGCTTGTTCAGCAGCAAATTGAGCACAATAATCACCAGCAGGATGCCCACCGCCAGGGCCGAGGCCTGCTGCTGGCTGGTGTAGGTCCAGTACTCGTAGAGCTGGAAGCCGATGGTCTTGGTGTCCTTGGAGTACAGCAGGGCGGTCATGGACAGCTCATAGAAACTGGGAATGAAAATCAGGAACCAGCCCGCCGCAATGGAGGGGAAGATCAGCGGCATGGTAATGCGCCGCATGGTGCCCAGCCAGCTGGCCCCGGAGATTTGGGAGGACTCCTCCAGGGATACGTGAATCTGGCTCATGGCGGATACCACGGTGCGCATGCCCATCATCAGGTATTTGATCAGGTAGGCGATGACCATGATGGCCACGGTGTTGCCCAGGTTGATGCCGAACTTGCCCGTCATGGTCATGATCAGCCCCAGGGCGATGACCACCGAAGGCGTGCCGGAACCCAGGGTAATCAGAAAGTCGGGGATTTTGCGGCCCTTGACCCGGGTGCGCTGGAGCAGGTACGCCATGGCGCAGGCAATGAGGATGCCGATGGTGGCCGTCAGGATGCCGAAAACGATACTGTTTTTCAGGCTTTCCAGAATATCCGAGCGGGAGAAGATGCGGGTCCAGTGGTTGGTGGTGAAGTTGCCCGCTTCCAGCAAACCCTTGCCCAGGTTTTTCTTAAAGGACGTGGCAATGATGGTGGCGAAGGGCACCAGAATCACGATGCAGGCGAACAGGCTCACCAGCACGGTCAGGGGCGTGCGCCATTTGCCCAGGTCCACGATGTTGGGCCGGGTGGACTTGCCCGACACGGTGATATACTGCTTCCGGGCAATCACCACGTCGGACAGGTACAGGATGATAATGGCCAGCACCATCAGGAACACCGCCAACCCTGTGGCGTCGTTGATGCCTTCGGAGCCCAGGCCCATGTATTCCACAATGCGGGTGGTCACCGTATGCACCTTGCCCGGCGCGCCGATAATGGAAGGAATGCCGTAGCAGCTCATGGCGCAGACGAACACCAGCAGCGCGCCGGCAATGAGGCTGGGGGTCATCATGGGCAGGGTAATGGTGAACACCGTCCGCAGCGGGGAGGCTCCGGACACCCGGGCGGCCTCCTCCAGGGAGGGGTCCATCTTTTCCATGGCCCGGGACAGGGTGATGAACGCATAGGGATAGTAGAAGGTGGTCAGTACCCAGATCATGCCCGCCAGGGTATAGATGTTCAGCGGGCCTACGTTGGTATCCATGTTGAATATGGCGCGGATGACGATATTGATGGTGCCCACGTTCCGGTTCAGCAGACGGAGCCAGGCCATGGCGCCCACATAGGGGGGCACCATGTAGGTGAGCACAAAAAGACTGCGGAAGAACTTCTTGCCGTGCATGTTGGTCCGTCCCACCAGCCAGGCCAGGGGGAAGGCCAGCAGCGTGCCCAGCACCATGGTCGCAAAGGCCGCGATGAGCGTATTGGTCAGCGCGCCCCAGTTCATCTCATAGGTATACAGCCGTTCGAAGGTGGTCAGGGAGAAGGTTCCCTCGGGGAAGAACGCCTTCACCACCAGGTACAGAATGGGGAATACCTGGAAAACCACCATGAACAGCACAATGCCGAGAATCAGTATCCACTTGGGGTCGAAATAAAACCGGCGCCGGGGTGGCCGGGTAGTGGCTGGTACCGTGTTGCTCATATCTTCACTCCCAAAATGGAAGGCGGCCCGCCTCCCCCCTCTCGGGAGGAGGCAGGCCGCCGGGCTATGCCCGGGCAAACCGCCCGGGCGGCGCGCCGCTTGTCGCGGCGCCGTATCCTGTGTGCGGTTTACTCGATGGTCACCTTTTCCTGGAACATGGTGCGAATCTCATCGCGGCTCTTGTAGCATTTCTCCCAGTCCACGGGGATGTTGGTATCCATCAGGGTCTTGGTGTCCGCGCCGTCATAGGGCTCGGTGGGGAAGTCGGTGAGCACGGAGTGCATCCAGCCCTTGACGATGTAGCTCTGGCCTTCCTCGCTGAGCAGCCAGTCGGTGATGGCTTCGCAGGCGGCGATGTTCTTGTTGGCGCTCTTTTCCTCGGCCACGGTCATCACCGTGGAGGGCACCAGCACGTTACCGTCGTCGGGAATGAACCACTCCAGGGTGGAGCCTTCCTCTTCGCGCTTCTTCAGCACGGACTCTTCCAGAATCATGATGACCTTGCACTCGCCGGTTTCCAGCTTGGCCAGGGCAGAAGAGCCGGATTCGATCATAACATCCTGCTTGCCCAGGGCGTCGAAGTATTCCTCGCCGTACTTGTCCACTAGGCCCACGATGGTAGCCATGGCGGTGCCGGAGGTCAGGGGATTGGACATGGAGATCATGCCCGCGGCGGAGGTATCATAGGCGAAAGCTTCGTAAGAGGTGGGGATTTCTTCCTTGGAGTACATCTCGGGGTTGTAGGCCAGGCCCATGGAACATACGCGCACGCAGTACCAGTAGCCTTCCTCGTCGTAGTCAAAGCGCATGTTGTCCCGGGCGGAGGTCACGTAGGGATGCAGCCAGCCGCCTTCCTTCAATTCCAGGGAGTAGGCGGGTTCGGCCACCATGAGCATGTCGCAGCCCAGGGTGCCCACTTCCATTTCGCCGGCCAGCTTGGTCTGCAGGGTGCCGGTGCCGCCATAGAAGAATTCCACGTCGCAGTTGGGGAACTGCTGGGCCAGGGCTTCATCCATCATGTCGATGATATCCTGGTACATGGAGGTGTAGATGACCACCTTGCCGGTGATCTCCTCATTGGTTGCCATGGAGGAAACGGGGAACAGGGTACACAGCATCACCAGAGCCAGAGCAAGGACCAGAGACCGTTTCTTCATGTAGGGATCCTCCTGATAGATTTTTTATTTCAGCGCCGGTACAAGCCGCCAGCGCCAAAAGTCACGGATCGCGTCCCCATTTTCCGTTTTTTTCTTTCTTATTTTATAGTTCTATTATAGCAGACATCAGGCAAATAACAATGTATAAAAAGGTAAAAACTGTTATTTCTGGATGTTTATACACCGTAAAGGACAAAATGAAAAGGGCGCGTTGCAAAACACCCCGAGCAAAAAAAGACGAGGCAAGGAACCTCAAAAGGGTATCCAAACCTCGTCTTTTCGCTTAAGATAAAGGTGTGGTAGAAACCTATCAAAAGCAAGACCAGTATAAGGTATTTGAGCGACACGGTCAACTGGTTTTTGCGCTGAATTCGGAAATCACCATACCACAGAACGCGCCTGTCCGCCTGCTAAGCGCACAGCTTGAGGAACTGGAGTACGGGAAACTGTACAAAGCG
>CALVVZ010000209.1 GCA_944364075.1 uncultured Clostridia bacterium | reverse complement strand
CAAGGGGGCGAATTGCCTGGGATGTCAGGCGTTGGCTGCCCGGGGCACGGGCGGCTGGGCCGTATCGGCGTCCTCGCCGGAAGCTTCCTGGGGAATGAGCTTATCGTAGCGGAAATAGACCGTAGCCATGGGCGGCACGCAGATGTCGCAGCTGAAGGGCAGGTCGTTCCAGGGCGTGGGTTCGGCATGGAGCACCTGCGGGTTCCCCTTGTCGGAGCCGCCCCACTCTGCCCGGTCCGTATTGAAAATTTCTTCCAGCGTTCCCCCCAGCGGGAGGCCGATTTTGTATACGGGGTGGTAGGTGGGGGTGAAGTTGGTCACGCTCAACAGCGCATTGCCCGCCCGGTCCGTGCGCAGGAAGGCCACCACGCTGTTGTCGCAGTCGTTGGCACAGATCCATTGGAAACCGTCCCAGCCGTCGTCTACCTGCCATAGGGCAGGAGTTTCCCGGTAGATATGGTTCAACCGGCGGACGCACTTCTGCATTTCGGGATGCCGCTCGTACACCAGCAGGAACCAGTCCAGCTCGTCGTCGTATTTCCATTCGATGAAGTGACCGAACTCTCCGCCCATGAACAACAGCTTCTTGCCGGGATGGGCCATGGTGTACCCGTACAGCGCGCGCAGGCCCGCGAACTTCTTCCACAGATCTCCCGGCTGCTTGTCCAGCATGGAATGCTTGCCGTGAACCACTTCGTCGTGGGAGAAGGGCAGAATATAATTCTCCGAGAAGGCGTAGAACAGCGAGAAGGTCAGCTTGTCATGGTGCCACTTGCGGTAGATGGGGTCCAGCTTGATATAGGAGAGCATGTCGTTCATCCAGCCCATGTTCCACTTGAAGCCGAAGCCCAGGCCGCCCATGTAGGCGGGCTTGGTCACCATGGGGAAGGCGGAGGACTCCTCGGCGATCATCATGGCGCCGGGGAAATCATGGTACACCGTGGCGTTGAGCTTGCGCAGGAAGGCGATGGCGTCCAGGTTTTCCCGCCCGCCGTAGGGGTTGGCGATCCACTCGCCGTTCTCCCGGCAGAAGTCGTAGTACAGCAGCGCGCTCACCGCGTCCACCCGCAGTCCGTCGGCATGGAACCAGTCCAGCCAGAAGCAGGCGTTGCTCAACAGGAAGCTGCGCACCTCGCCCCGCCCGAAGTCAAACATGCACGTGCCCCATTGCGGCATCTCGCCCCGCCGGGGATCGGGATGCTCGTAGCAGCAGGTGCCGTCGAAGCGGCGCAGGCCGATTTCATCCCGGGGGAAATGGGCGGGCACCCAGTCCAGGATGACGCCGATTCCGGCCTGATGCAGCCGGTCGATGAGCGCCATCAGCCCATGGGGATCGCCGTAACGGGAGGTGGCGGCGTAGTATCCCGTCACCTGATACCCCCAGGAACCGTCAAAGGGATGCTCCATCACCGGCAGCAGCTCCACATGGGTATACCCCATATCCGTCAGGTAGGGAATCAATGCATCGGCGATTTCCGTGTAGGACATCAGGGTTTTATCCTTGTGCAGCTTCCATGAACCCAGATGCATCTCATAGATATTCATGGGGCTGTGGTAGGGGTCCCACTGGGCGCGCTTGGCCATCCAGGCCTGATCGCCCCAGGCATAGCCTGAAAGATCGCAAAGCACGGAGGCGGTATTGGGACGCAGTTGCATGCGGAAGCCGTAGGGGTCGGCTTTTTCATGCCAGGTGTGATCCTCGCCCTGGATTGCATATTTATACATCAGCAGCTTTTCTGCCGCATCGGGGTAATCGTATTTCTTGGGATCGGAGGCAACGTCGAAGGTGGAAGCGGGGAGACGGATCTCCCAGGTGCCGTCAAACTGCTTGACCATGGGGCACGCCAAACGGTCCCACTGGCAGAATTCACCCACCAGGGTTACCAGGCGCGCATTGGGCGCCCATACGGCAAAATGCCACATTTCTACCCCATCCTGTATCACGGGGTGGGCGCCGAGCATTTCATAGGCGCGCCGGTTCTCGCCCTGATGAAACCACTCTCGAACGGTGCTGGTTGGAGCCACGTAGCGCATGGACTCACCTGCTTTCCTATGCGTGTTTTCCCGGAAAAGCGATCAATATTCTTTCGTATACTATTGTAACCACATACACCTGTTTCCGTCAAGGCAAAATGCTGGATTTTTCAAATTTTTTTCAAAAAGCAAACGTTCGATTTCCCTTTTATCGGTGGCGATGCGGTCGAAAAACGTCACAATATAGACAATTTTTTGGCGGGAATGACCATGGGATACTGGGAATAGATTGGTAAAGCAGCCAGGAAAAATGCTGCATGAAGAAATGAATAAATGACAGCATTTTCACAAAGAAAACGAACGTTTTTACACAAAAAATGAAAAAGGAAGGGTATGCTATGCGCGGAAAAAAGAAATCCTTGCCTTGGGCGGTCTTGGGGCTTGTATTGGCGCTGCTGTGGTGCGCGCTGGGCGCGCCGCTGACGCAAAGCGAATGGGAGGGGCTTCCGGCCAGGATAAGCCGCGGTTGGCGGCAGATGCCCGTGCAGCTGGCGCGAATCTTTTCGCTGTGGTACACCCCGCAGGCCTCGGCCATGGCGCAGGAGGAAGCGCCCCTATTGCGGGTATACGATACGGAAGCGGACGCCGTGCGCCTGCTTTCGCTGGAAAACTATGTGATTGGGGTCGTGGCCGCGGAGATGCCCGCTTCCTGGCCGGAAGAGGCGCTGAAATGCCAGGCGGTGGCGGCGCGCACCCGCGCGGTGGGCAGCTCGGGGATGTATGGCGGCACGGGCTGTGCCAGCCATCCGGGAGCGGACGTATGCACCGACAGCGCCTGCTGTCAGGGCTGGCTGAGCCCGGAAGGGCGCAAGGCCAAGTGGGGCGACAGCTGGCAGCCCCTGGAGCAGCGCGTGGAACAAGCGGTTGCCGCTACCCGGGGGCAGGTGCTGACCTATGAGGGCGAACCCATTGAGGTGCTGTATCACGCCGCTTCCGGCGGACAAACCGAGGATGCGGCGGAGGTGTTTTCCAGAAGCGTGCCGTATCTGTGCAGCGTGGAAAGCCCCGGAGAGGAAAGCTACGAGGGCTATGCGGTGGAGCAGCGCTTTACCCTGGAGGAAGCGGCGCAGCTGCTGCTGGCAGCCTTCCCGGACTGCGGTGTGGAAGCCGGAGCGCTGCCCTCGCAGCTGGAGATGGTTTCCCTGTCGGACACGGGGCGGGTGAAGGAAATGCGGGTGGGCAACCGCACCGTGGAAGGTGTGGAGGTACGCGCCGCCCTGGGCCTGCGCAGCACGCTTTTTACCTGGGAGACGGAAGGCGACACGCTGATTTTCCGCGTGCGGGGTTACGGCCATGGCGTGGGCATGAGCCAGGCCGGGGCGCGGGCCATGGCGGCCGAAGGCGATGCGTGCCAGACCATTCTGGCCCACTACTATCCCGGTACGGTGCTGGCGCAACTGCCCTGAGCGGGGCGGGGTGACACAGGATAAAGCCGCCCTTTCCAGGGCATGCTTTCCTATGCGGCGCGGTGGGCCGCGGGGAGGTAAGCATGAAAAACATCCTGGCGTTTTGCAAGCGGCTGCATGGCGCGTATGAGAACTTTATTGAGCGGCAAGGTTTTTTGGTGGTTCTGGGCGTGTGCGTGGCGGTAATCGTGGGCACGGCTTTTTGGAGCCGGGGACAGGATGTGACGGTGCCGTCCCCCACGGCCCCCGTAAGCGATGAAGCGGCGCAGGCTGCCCGGCTGCAGCAGGAGAGCCTCCAGCAGGCGGCTACGCCTTCGCCGGCGCCTACGCCGTCCCCGGCTGTTTTCGCGCCGCCGCTGTCCGATGTGCGCGTGGTACAGGGCTTTGACGCCGCGCGATTGCGGGACGGTGGCGGTTCCGGCCTGTGGCAGCTCCACGATGCCTGCGACCTGGCGGCGCAGGTAGGGGAGAAGATACTGGCCATGGCGGCGGGAACGGTGCTTGAGGTGCAGGAGGATTCGGCCATGCTGGGTCAGATCGTAGTGGATCACGGCGGCGGCATTGTGGCGCAATATGCCGGGTTGGCCGCGCTGGCCGGGCTCCAGCCCGGCGATCCGGTAACCCAGGGGCAAACCCTCGGCTTTGCCGGGGAAGGCCCTTTGGCGGAGCGCAGCCTGGGGCCGCACCTGCATCTGCGGGTCACCCGGGACGGCAATGCGGTAGATCCCACGCTGCTGTGGCATTGACGGCTTGCAATTTGTACAGGGATGTGTTACAATACAACACAATACGTATTAATACGTATTAAATTATTTGGAGGATGACGAAATATGTGCGGAATTGTAGGCTATATTGGCGCGCAGGGCGCGCAGGAAATATTGCTGCGCGGGTTGGAGCACCTGGAATACCGCGGCTATGACAGCGCGGGCATAGCGGTGCTGGACCAGGACAAGATCCAGGTCAGCAAGGCCAAAGGGCGGTTGCAGAACCTCCGGGACCGCCTTGCGGCGCAGCCGTTATCCGGTTCCCTGGGCATTGGGCACACCCGCTGGGCTACCCATGGCGAACCTAGCGACCTGAACGCTCACCCCCATACGGATGTGAAAGGCGATATTGCGCTGGTGCATAACGGCATCATTGAAAACCATCAG
>CALVVZ010000208.1 GCA_944364075.1 uncultured Clostridia bacterium | reverse complement strand
GTGTCGGAGTAACCCGCGTAACCCTGCTCGTTCCTAGTTGCAAGCGTTAAATAAAAAAAAAAAAAAACGGGGCTGCCGTGCTGCTGCGCGGCGGCCCCGTTTGCCATCGGGGTGGAACCGAAAGGAGACGATACCATGGCAAACATCACCCTGAGCTTCCGCTCGGAAGTGCTGGAGCGGACGGTGCCCCTGCGGGCGCTGGTACCCCTGGAGGACGCGCCGCGTACCCCCATGCCCGCCCTGTACCTGCTCCACGGCCTGTACGGCAGCGAGCAGGATTGGTTTCAGTATACCCGCGTCATGCTGTGGGCGCGGGCCAAGGGGCTGGCGGTATTCTGTCCCGCAGGGGAAAACG
This sequence comes from uncultured Clostridia bacterium, assembly GCA_944364075.1. GTDB lineage: Bacteria > Bacillota > Clostridia > Christensenellales > Aristaeellaceae > Egerieenecus. The sequence continues at coordinate 4,240 of CALVVZ010000208.1, read as the reverse complement.
CATTCTACGTCCGGCAGGCGGACACGGGGGAGGACTACCTGCGCTACGTGGGCCAGGAGCTTCCTGCCTTTACCCGAAAAATGTTCCCGCTGTCCTGCCGCCGGGAGGATACCTTCATTGCCGGACTCTCCATGGGCGGGTACGGCGCGTTGAACGCCGCCTTTACCTACCCGGACACCTTCGGCAAGGCGGCGGCTTTCTCTGCCGCGCTGCGGCCCTGGAAACGCATGGATAAGCCGGGAGGCGGATGCGTGCAGCGGCCGGAATACGCGCAGGCGCTCTTTGGCGGACAGCCGGAGCAATGGGATACCGTGACCCTGGCGCGCCGGTGTGGCGCGCAGGCTCCAGAGCTGTGGCTTTCCTGCGGCGCGCAGGACGATTTACTGGGAGAAAATATAGCGCTGGTGGACAGCCTGCGCCAGGCAGGGATTCCCGCATATTTCGATCAGCCGCCGGGAGACCATACCTGGGACTTTTGGGACCGGGAGATGCAGCGGGCCATCGACTGGATGCTGCCCTGAGCGCCGTTATTGGGGAAAAGCCATCAGGGAGTTCACTGCGGTGAGCGCGGCCTTCAGGGCGCCCTCGTCGTACAGGTTCACCTCGGCCTGGAACAGCAGATTTCCCTGCGCGATGCCTTGTGCATAATCCCATACCCGGATGGTGAGCACATCCTGATACTCGGTGGTAATCAGCTTGTTGTCCGTGACCTGGGTTTCGACCTTGGGCTGGGACACCGCCCGGCGAAGCAGCTGCAGGTCCGTACCCGACCAGGTGTAGAGAGCATTGTCAAACAGCGCGCCGGCATAGCCGTTGCTGGCGTTGGTGGCGATATAACGCCCATCCTCGGAACGGGTGTAATTGTAGAAGGCATCCTCGCCAGAGCCCAGGCGCCTTACCGGAACGTAGCAATCGCCGCTGCGCAGAAAGAATTCCTGCCCCCGGTTGGATGCGCCCATCCGGGTGAGTACCGCCAGGTCCATTAGTCCGTCGCCGTTCAGGTCGGTTTCCAGCACGGGGGCCTCCGGCTGGAGGGAGGCAAAGTACAGCTGTTGGCCGTTGTCCGCGGTGAGACAGTGAAGGTATATGTCGCCCGTTTGCCCCACCAGGACGGCGGCAGGGCCGCTTTCCCCCAGCGCCGGCACAGCGCTGTACAGAATGATGACGCAGCATAACAGCATGCGCCCAAGGCATGCAACGGTCCTACGTAGCATCGTCGGTTCCTCCTTTTTTTGACGCGTATCAGAGCTTCTGCCATTACAACGCGCCGGGGCGGAGCTTTCTTGCGAAATGGGACGGGATTTGCAAATTTCTTTGCTTTGTGTTACCATAATCAAGGATCATGGCAGCCATACGGGGCGGCGTCCCAGGGAGGAAGATTCCATGCGAATTCTGAAATCGTCGGAAGATTATCTGGAAACCATGCTGATGATGTCGGAGCGGCACGGCTATATCCGTTCCATTGATATTGCCGCGGAGCTTGGGGTCACCAAGCCCAGCGTCAGCTATGCCGTTAAACGCCTGCGGGAGAACGGCTATGTCACCATGGACCGCGACGGGCTGATCACCCTCACGGACAAGGGACTGGAGATTGCCAACCGCATCTATGAGCGGCACAAGGTGCTTACGCAGATGCTGGTCTTCCTGGGGGTGGACCCGCAGACGGCCCGTCAGGACGCCTGTAAAATGGAGCATGATATCAGCGACGAGACCTTTGAGGCCATCAAGCGTCATCAGGCGCAGGGCCAGGAAAAGGTCTGATAGACATGCGGCGCGTCCGCCCCTTTGCCGGCGGGGCGATGCCGCCCTGACTCCTTCCTGCCGATGGCGGAAGGGGCTTTTTTTACCCAGCTTTTGTACAAAGGAGCGACTGCCCATGCGCATTTCGGATATACTTGGGGACGGCAGGATTCATTTTTCCTGCGAGGTTTTTCCGCCCAAAGCCTTTGCGGACATGGATCAGGCCGCCGCGGTTACCCGGGAGATTGCCGCCCTGGGGCCGGACTTTATCTCCGTGACCTATGGCGCGGCGGGAAAGACGCCTGCCCATACCCTGGAACTGGCCCGGGTTGTGCAGGAATGCGGCACGGCTTCCCTGTGCCATCTGACCTGCCTGCAATCCACTCGCGCCCAGGTGGAGGACGTGTTGGACCGCATGCGGTCGGCAGGACTGGAAAACATACTGGCCCTGCGAGGCGATCCGCCCAAGGATGGCCCCGCGGCAGGGGACTTTCCCTATGCGGCGGAGCTGATCCGGCTCATCAAGGCCCGGGGCAACTTCTGCGTGGGCGCTGCCTGCTACCCTGAGGGGCATCCCGAAAGCCCCACCCGGGACAAGGACCTGGACTACCTGAAAGCCAAGGTGGACGCGGGGGCGGATTTTCTAACCACGCAGATGTTCTTTGACAACAACGTGCTGTACCGCTTTCTGTACCATGCCCTGCGCCGGGGCATCAAGGTGCCGGTGGTAGCGGGGGTTATGCCTATTACCGATACGCGGCTGCTCAAGCGGACGGTGCAGCTGTCCGGGGCGACGCTGCCCCCGCGCTTCCTTTCCATGGCGGACCGTTTTCACGACCGCCCTGTGGCTATGGCCCAGGCGGGCATCGCCTTCGCCACGGAGCAGATCGTGGATCTGATCTCCAACGGCATCCAGCATATTCACCTGTACACCATGAACAAGCCCTGGATCGCCAAGGCCATCCGGGATCATCTGTCGGAGGTGTTCGGCCATGCCGCCCTTTGACCGGCGGGAAGCCATGCGGTACATGGGTGTGCGGGGGGAGGCCGACGGCGGGATTACGGCCCTGGTGGAGGAAGCCGCGGCGCTGCTGGAACCCCTGGCCCATTACCGTGTGCTGCTGTGCCGCCTGCCCCTGGAACGCGGGGCAGGGCTGGCCCTGGACGGCCTGCCCCTGCCCGGGGAGAGCATCCGCCGCTGCCTGCGCGGGTGCGGAGAGGCGGTGCTGCTGGGGGCGACCCTGGGCAGCGCCGTGGATGGGTTGATTCGCCGGGAAATGCTGACGCGCCCGGCCCTGGCCCTGGCGGTGAATGGATGCGCCGCCGCAATGCTGGAGTACGCCCTGGACGATACCTGCAAAGCGCTGCGGGAGCAGGTGGCGGGGGAGGGGCTGACCCTCACGGGACGCTTTTCCCCCGGCTATGGGGATTTGCCGCTGACATTGCAGCCGGCGCTGCTGGCGCGATTGCAGGCGTACCGCATCGGCCTGACGGTGAACGCGGGCGGGCAGCTCCAGCCCGAAAAATCCGTCACCGCTCTGTGCGGCCTGCGAAACCGGGAGGAGGCGTGCCCATGAAAGGCTTTGTGCGCCAGGACCAGTGGCTGTCCCTGTGCGGGCTGAACTGCGGGCTGTGCCCCATGCGCCTGGGCGGCCATTGCGGCGGCTGCGGCGCGGGCAATCAGTCCTGCAGGATCGCCCGGTGCAGCCTGGAGCATGGGGGCGTGGCGTACTGCTTTCAATGCGGCGCTTACCCCTGCGACCGGTTTCGGGAGCAGGACCCGTACGATTCCTTCATCACCGGGCTGAACCGCCTGCGGGATATGGAAAAGGCCCGCCGCCTGGGCCCGGAGGCCTACGGCCGGGAACAGGCGCAAAAGGCGGAGATGCTGCAATACCTGCTGGCCCATTACCAGGACGGACGAAAGAAAACGCTCTATTGCCTAGCGGTCAACCTGCTGGAGCTGCCGGAGCTTCGCCGGGCCTTGGAACAGGCGGAAACCGCCCCGGAGGGGGAACGGCCCGCGCGGCTGGCGCAGGCGCTGCAAGCGGCGGCCGCGGCGCGGGGCGTGACGCTGAAACTGCGGCGCAAGCCCAAGCAGACAAAGCAATCGGGAGGCGAGCATCCATGAAGCTGGAAGAAATGCTGGGAAAACGGCTGGTATTCGTGGACGGGGGCATGGGCACCATGCTCCAGGCGGCGGGGCTCACCGGTGGAGAAGCGCCGGAACGCTGGAACCTGACCCACCCGGAAGCGGTGGCGCGGATACATCGCGCTTATCTGGCGGCGGGATGCGACATCGTCACCGCCAACACCTTCGGGGCTACGGGGGCGCGCTTCGGGGAAGAGCTGCAAGCGGTCATCCAGGCGGGGGTGCGCCTGGCACGCCGGGCGGTGGAGGAAGCCGGGCACGGCCTGGTTGCCTTTGACATGGGTCCCACGGGGAAGCTTCTGACGCCCTACGGGGAGCTGCCCTTTGAAGAAGCGGCGGCGCTCTACC
>CALVVZ010000207.1 GCA_944364075.1 uncultured Clostridia bacterium | reverse complement strand
CTGATTCGCGTCCGCGGGCGCGGCCAAAGGGCTTTCCGATTGTTCCGCAACCTCAATCGTCGCGGCGTTACGCCGCTCGTTTCGGCTGAGAAAGGCAGGCATGCGCAACCGCGAGGCCGGTTGGCCGTAGGCGGATTGCCTTTTCCAGCGGAAAAGGCAACCTTCCGGGCGGCTATGCCTGCTTTTCCCTTTGGAAGCCTTCGGCCCATACGCCATAAAGCGCTTGCCGGTTCGGGCGCTTGAAGTTGTTTTTTCTTGCTTCTGTATGAAAAAGCCTGCCTTTTTCAACGGTCTAAACGGGTGATTTTGCTTGCAAAGCCAGCGGCTTCTCCTTTTCATAATGGGCGGGGCGGTACCGTTGTATCTTTTCCGCGTCAGGCCCGGCGGCCCGTTCCGCCCTGAAAGTTACTTGCTCATCCGCCGAAGCCACTTGATTTTCTTTTTATAGGGCGGATAGCGCACCGGCACATCCACCCGCAGGGATTTTTTCAGCATGGGCTTTGTATGAGAGAATGCTTCAAAGGTCTTGCGCCCATGATAGCTGCCCATACCGCTCTCTCCCACGCCGCCAAAGGGCAGGCAGGTAGTAACCAGGTGGGAAATTACATCGTTGATGCAACCGCCCCCGCAGGAGAAGCGGCGCAGAAAGGCGTCCTCATGGGCCTGGGAGCGGGTAAACAGATACCCGGCCAGGGGCTTGGGGCGCCGGCGCAGCTGCGCCAGCATGTTGTCAAAGTCGCTGTAGGCCATCACCGGCAGGATGGGGCCAAAGATTTCCTCCTGCATCACCGGCGCCTCCCAGGAGAGGCCGGTGAGCACCGTAGGTGCAATTTGCAGGGTCTCCGGGTTGGTGTCGCCGCCGGCCTCCACCGTGCCCTGGGTCAGGTATCCGCACAGGCGCTCAAAATGACGGCGGTTCACGATCCGGGGAAGCTCAGAGCTGCGCAGGGGTTCCTTGCCCCACATCAGGCGAATCTGCCGCCGCAGTTCCTTGACCAGCTTTTCCTGCACGCTTTCGTGGCAGAGCACATAATCCGGAGCTACGCAGGTCTGGCCGGCGTTGAGGAATTTCCCCCAGGCGATGCGCCGGGCAGCCAGGGCAATGTCCGCCGTTTCATCCACGATGCAGGGACTCTTGCCGCCCAGCTCCAAAGTTACGGGGGTCAGGAAGCGCGACGCGGCAGCCATAACCACCTTGCCCACAGCCACGCTGCCGGTGAAGAAAATGCAGTCGAACTTCTGCTCCAGCAGGGCCTGGTTTTCTTCCCGGCCGCCCTCCACCACCGCCACATACTCAGGGTCAAAGAGACTCTCGGCCATTTCCCGCAGCAGGCGGGAGGTAGCCGGCGCATAGGCCGAGGGCTTGAGCACCACGCAGTTGCCTGCCGTAATGGCGCCCATGAGCGGTTCCACCGACAGCAGGAAAGGATAATTCCACGGCGCCATGATCAATGCCCTGCCATAGGGTTCCTGCACGGTAAAGCAGCGGGAAGGCCAGTGTATCAGCGGCGCGCGGTACCAGGCCGTAGCCGCCAGGGCGCTCAAATGGGTGCGCAGGTAGTGCAACTCCTCCCGGGCCGTCAGGATCTCCGTCTCGTAGGCCTCAAAGGCGCTCTTGCCCAGGTCGGCGAACAGCGCCTCCTCGATGGCCTCCTCATGGCCCGAAATCCAGCGTTTCAGCGCATCCAACTGTTGCGCGCGGAAATCCAGGGACAGGGTTTTTCCCGTTTCAAAAAATTCCTGCTGACGGCGGCACAGCGCTTCCATGGCGGGCAGCCCGGCTTCCTGCTGCTTCAGCGCGCCCAGGGCCTGGGCCAGCTCCTGGGCGGTCAACCGCCTGGGCGGGGACAGGCGCACCTGGCGCAGCATCCCCTGGGACAGGGCCGGGAGTTCCGTATTGCGCAGGCAGCGCCAGCGGGTCACCACGCCCCAGGCGGCGCAAAGCTCCTCCAGCCAACGCAGGAAAGCCTCCGCGTTTTCCTCCGGGGACGCCTTCTCCTCGCCCCGGCCCACGGCCAGGGCGCAAAGCTGCAACCCGGAGCGGGCGTCCACCCCGTAGCGGCGCAACAGCTCCCGCAGACAGGCCAGGCGAGCCGCGCCCAGGGGAATGCTTCCATGGGCCTGATGCACCGCGGCCCCCAGGCAGGCGGCATATCCCTCCGGCTTGCCCGCCAGCAGGATCATCTGCGCCGTCAGCTCCGGGGTGAGCGGCTCCTTTTCCATCAGCGCCAGGGCCGCCTGGGCGTCCTGTCGGGTCTGCCGGGAAGTCTTGCGGCAAATCAGCTGTTCCACCGCCGTGGCCAAAGCGGAAAGCCGCAGATCCTGCAGCGTCTCCGCCGCGGGTTCACCCGCAAAGCCCGGCAGCAGCGCCACGCCTTCCGGGGGCGCATCCATGGCCGCCAGGGCAGGCAAAGCCAGGGTATCCGGCACCAGCACCAGCAGGGGCACGCCCTGGACATTTTCCGGGGGCGCTTCCTGGGCGATCAGCGCCCGGGATACCGGTTCTGCCTGCGCAGCCGCCTCGGCGGCTTCCGTCTCCGGGACGCCTGTTTCTGCAAGCGTCTCCGCGGATTCCGCGACGGACGCTGTTTCAGCATGTACAGCCTCCTGAGGCGCTTCGGCCGCAGCTTCCGCAGCCATTGCTTCTCCGACCTCCGGTTCACAAGCCGCCTCAGATGGAGCGGCTTGCGGGGAGATGGATTCCGCAGAAACTTCCGTGTCTACGGTCACCGCCGCTTCGGGGATAACTTCGGCGGCAATGGATTCCGCAGTGGGTTCCGCCTCGGAAGCGGCCCCGGCGGCATCCGTCGGTTCTTCCGCTTCCCCGGCCGCTTCCTGACGCTCGTTCCGCCGCAGGGATTGCAGCCGCTGGGCATCCCGGCGGGCCTGCCGCCGCATATCGCCCGCCAGGCGGGATGCCGCCGGCAGCCCCGCCATATCGGTAAGTATCACGGTATTCTCTCCGCGGTGCCGGGCGGCAGGCTCATGGCCCCACTCCACTTCCAACCCCGCGGCGGCCAACGCTTCGGCAAGGGTCTTGATGGCCGCGCTGCCCTGGCTGAATACCAGCGCGTGGCGGATCTGTCGTTGCAGTAGTGTTTCACACAGTCCGGCGGCAGCATCTTCCCCCTGCCACCAGGCGATTGTTCCATGGGTTGCGGGCTTCGGCGCCAGCAACCGGGTCAGCCAAGCGTCCATGCGTACCCTCCTTTACCATTGGGATGTTTCCATGCGTTTATTATACCACAGGGGCCTATAAGGAACAAGGCGCGGAGACCGGCGGAAAAGCGTCCGTTCACTTTTTTCATGTAAAAATATCATTTTGAACATTGACAAAGGGAGAAAACCGGCGTATCCTGTTTCTATGACCACCATACACAACGGAGGTACCCCTGATGATGAACACGCCCGTAAAGCGTAATATACTGCTGAACCCTGGTCCGGCCACCACCACCGACACGGTGAAGTATGCCCAGATCGTGCCTGACATATGTCCCCGGGAAAAGGAATTCGGGGAAGTCATGCGCACCCTGTCCGCGGATCTGGTGCGTGTGGTCCATGCCGACCCGGAGAAGTTCTCCGCGGTGCTTTTCTGCGGCAGCGGCACGGTGAACATCGACGCGTGCATCTCCTCCCTGACCCCGGCGGACAAGAAGATACTCATCGTCAACAATGGCGCGTACAGCGACCGCGGGCGCGAGGTGTGCGACGCCTACCATATGGATTACGTGAACCTGCTCCTGCCCTATGACAAGCCCGCTTCCCCGGAAGCCCTGGAGGAAGCCCTGGCCGCGCACCCCGAGGTAGGCGTGGTGTACGCCTGCCACCACGAGACGGGTACCGGCCTGCTCAACCCCATTCGGGAGCTGGGTGCGGCCGCGCACCGGCACGGGTGTACCTTCATCGTGGACACCACCTCCTCCTACGCCATGCTGCCCATCCATATGGAGGAGGACAACCTGGACTTCATCATGGCTTCCGCCCAGAAGGGGCTGATGGCCATGACCGGCCTGAGCTTCGTCATTGGCCGCACGAAGATACTGGAAGCTTCCCGCAACTATCCCACCCGCAGCTACTACACCAACCTGTACATGCAGTACGCCTTCCTCAAGGACAAGGGAGAGATGCACTTCACCCCGCCGGTGCAGACCATCTACGCCGCCGTGCAGGGCATGAAGGAATACTGGCAGGAAGGGGAGCAGGCCAAGTACGCCCGTCACCGGGCGGTATATACCGTGCTCCGGGACGGCATGGAGGCATTGGGCTTCCGCACCTTGACCCGCCGGGAGGATGAAGCCGGGCTGGTGGTCAGTTTGCTCTACCCCGACGATCCTGCCTGGAATTTTGAAAAAATCCATGATTACTGCTATGCCCGGGGTTTTACCATCTATCCCGGCAAGCTGGCCCGGCAGGGCGCCTTCCGCCTGTGCTCCCTGGGCGCTTTGCAGCCCCAGGATGCCCGGGATTTCCTGGCCGTGTTCCGGGAAGCCCTGGCGCATGCCAGCGTGAGTACCCCCGTATACTACCAGGATTAAGCGCACTTTCTGCAACGCCCCTGCCGGGAATTCTCCCGACAGGGGCGTTTCAGCGTGTCGAAAAAGTGGGGAATCCAACTATTACGAGGAAGCAACCTCGGAGAACCCGAGGTCGTCC
>CALVVZ010000206.1 GCA_944364075.1 uncultured Clostridia bacterium | reverse complement strand
ACACCTTCGGACGACCTCTGGTTGGCCGAAGGTGCTTCCTCAAAAAAGTGGCGACGCCACTTTTTTGACACGCTGCGCCGTTGCAGCTTTACGCAGCTGCAACGGCCTTTTTTTGCGCAAAAGGCGCGGCGGCTTTCTCCACGCGCACGACCAAGGCGTAGGGAAACGGGGGAGTTCAGGGCGCTGAAAGGCGCTGGAGACTTGCTGAATAGGCCCCGCCTGCGTAAAAATTTTGAGCGACAATCATTTTCTGCTTGACAAGGCGCGGCTCTGCGGCTATAATCTCACATGAATTTTAATTAAATTATTTTAAGTAAATTAATTTAATTAAAAGATTAAAAGCATAAGGGGTCCTGAACATGAAATTCGAGCAATTGCGTGACATCATTGTGGATACTCTGGGCTGCGACGCGGAGGCGGTAACGCCGGAAGCTTCCCTGACCAACGACCTGGCCGCTGATTCCCTGGCCATCATGGAACTGGTCATGGCGCTGGAAGAGGCTGCCGGCATCAAAATTGACGACAGTGAGCTGCCGGGCCTGAAAACCGTGGCGGACATTGCCGCGTATCTGGAGGCCCATCAGCAGTAAGCGCATCCCCATTGGCAGGCACAGGCCAACGGGGCGATTTTCCGGGAGAGAGGAAACAGCATGACGCATCAGGAAATTTTGTCACTCATTGCCGCCTTTGACGGGAGCAGCCTGGAAACGCTGAAGTTGACCCAGGGGGATTTCTCCATGGAAATGACGCGGAGCGCCGGAAGCGAAGCGCGGCGCATGATTGCGCCGCAGCCCGCCGGTACGGAGGAGGCCCCCGCTTCTGCGCCCACACCCGTAGCGGCCAGTGAGAACCGCATCACCGCGCCCATGGTGGGTACCTTCTACACCGCCCCGGCGCCGGATCAGCCTCCCTTCGTTCAGGAAGGCGACCGGGTATGCAAAGGGCAGACCGTGGGACTGATCGAAGCCATGAAGATGATGAGCGAGGTGACCGCACCCTGCGAGTGCGTCATCGAGAAGGTGCTGGTGAAAAACGCGGAGCTGGTAGCGTTCGGCACGCCCCTGTTCAGCTATAAGCCATGCTAAAGCGGGTATTGATCGCCAACCGCGGGGAGATCGCCCTGCGGGTGCTCCGCGCCTGCCGGGAGCTGGGTATTGAGACGGTTGCGGCCTATTCCCAGCCGGACAGCCAGGAAATTGCCGTGCAGCTGGCCACAAAATCCGTTTGCATCGGCCCGGCCCGGGCGGCGGACAGCTACCTGGACCAGACGGCCCTGCTCACCGCCGCTAAGGCCACCCACTGCGACGCCATCCATCCCGGCTACGGCTTTCTTTCGGAAAATGCGGACTTTGCCGATGCTTGCGTCCGGGAAGGAATGGTCTTCATCGGCCCCTCGGGGGACGCCATCCGCCGGGCAGGCTCCAAGTCCGCTGCCCGGGAGCGCATGCGCGCGGCGGGAGTTCCGGTGACGCCTGGTTCCGACGGACCGGTGCGCAGCGCCGTCCAGGCCGCAGCCGTGGCGGAGGCAGTAGGGTATCCCGTGCTGCTCAAGGCCAGCGCGGGAGGCGGCGGGCGGGGCATCCGCTGCTGCCAGAACGCCCAGGAACTTCCCGCCGCCTATGCGGAGGCCAGTGCGGAAGCCAAGGCATGCTTTGGCAACGACGAGCTCTACCTGGAAAAGCTGATCCTGCGCCCCAAGCACATCGAGGTGCAGATTCTGGCGGACCGCTTCGGCAACGTGGTGCATCTGGGAGAACGGGACTGCTCCGTGCAGCGGCGCAACCAGAAGCTCATGGAGGAAGCGCCCGCCCATTGCCTGACCCCCGCCCAGCGGGAGGCCATCTGCGGCGCGGCGGTGACCGCCGCCAGGGCCGTGGGATACGAAGGCGCGGGCACGGTGGAATTTTTGCTGGACCCGGAAACGGGGAAATTCTACTTCATGGAAATGAATACCCGCATCCAGGTGGAACACGGCGTTACCGAAATGGTCACCGGGATTGATCTGGTGCGCCAGCAGCTGCGCATTGCGGCGGGCATGCGCCTGGATTTTGCCCAGGAGGACGTGCGCTTCCATGGTCACGCCCTGGAGTGCCGCATCAACGCGGAAAATCCGGCCAACGATTTCCGGCCCAATCCGGGTACGGTGCATTTCCTGCACTTCCCCGGCGGCGCGGGGGTGCGGGTGGATTCCTGCCTGTATAACGGTTACACCCTGTCCCCCTATTACGATTCCCTGGCCGCGAAAATCATGGCCTGCGCGCCCACACGCCTGGAGACCATCCGCAAAATGCGCCGCTGCCTGGAGGAATTCACGCTGGAAGGCTTTCCCACCACGGCGGAGCTGTGCTACGAGATCCTGTACCATCCCGCCTTCGTGCGCGGCGGCTGCACCACTGCCTTCCTGGATGAGTGCCTGACCAACCTGCTGGATTTCAGCCGGCAGCTGGAGGAAAGCGAGGAAAAACCATGAGCAACGCCTTTACCCGCCGCCGGGACCGCCTGATGGCCATGAAGGAGCTGCGGGACCGCTACGTGCCCTACGACCAGGGCGTTACCTGCCCCGGCTGCTACCGCAGCATGGCGCGGGCGGAGGTGGCGAAGAACCTGTACGTCTGCCCGCTGTGCGGCCATCATTTTCCCATCGGTGCGCGCCGTAGGCTCCGCATGCTGCTGGACAGGGACAGCTTTGACGAGCTAAACGGCGGCTGCGTCTCGGCCGACCCGCTGGCCTTTCCTGAGTACCGGGAAAAACTGGTCAAGGCGCGGGAACGGACTGGACTGGGAGAAGCGGCGCTCACGGGCACGGGGCGCATCGGCGGATACGCCTGCGCCGTGGGCGCGCTGGACGGACGCTTCCTCATGGGCTCCATGGGCGCGGCTGTGGGGGAAAAGATCACGCGGCTGGCGGAATACGCCACGGCCCACGCCCTGCCCCTGATCCTGATTTCCGCCAGCGGCGGCGCGCGCATGCAGGAGGGCATCCTTTCCCTGATGCAAATGGCCAAGACCGCCGCGGCCATCGGCCGTCACGGGGAGGCGGGGCTGCTGTACGTCTCCGTGCTGACGGACCCCACCACCGGCGGCGTCACGGCCAGCTTTGCGTCCCTGGGGGATGTGACCCTGGCCGAGCCGGGCGCGCTCATCGGCTTTGCGGGGCCCCGGGTGATTCAGCAGACCATCGGCCAGACCCTGCCCGAGGGATTTCAGAGCGCGGAGTTTCAGCTGGAGCACGGCTTTGTGGACGCGGTGGTGCCCCGCAGCGCCCTGCGCGATACCCTGGCGCAGCTATTGATGCTCCACCGGAAAGGAGAAGGGACATGAGCCAGCTGACGGCGGCCCAGCGGGTGGCCATTGCGCGGCATCCCCAGCGCCCACGGATCACCGACTATATTCCGTTGCTTTTCACGGATTTCTTTGCTTGCCGGGGCGACCGGCTCTGCCGGGAGGACGCCGCCGTGCTGGGCGGCGTGGGCCTGTTTCATGGCCGGCCCGTTACGGTAATCGGCACATGCAAGGGGCGCACCGCCGAGGAAAACATCCGCTGCAACTTCGGCATGCCCGGCCCGGAGGGCTATCGCAAGGCCCTGCGGCTCATGCGGCAGGCGGAAAAGTTTCACCGGCCCGTGGTGACCCTCATCGATACTTCCGGGGCGTACCCCGGCCTGGAGGCGGAGCAGCGCGGCCAAGGCGAAGCCATCGCCCGCTGCATCCTGGAGATGGGCCGGCTCAGGGTGCCGGTGGTCGCGGTGATTACCGGGGAGGGCAACAGCGGCGGCGCCCTGGCCCTGGCCGTGGGCAACCAGGTGCTCATGCAGGAAAACGCCGTGTACGCCATTCTGTCCCCGGAGGGCTTCGCCACCATTCTGTGGAAGGACGCCTCCCGCTGGGAAGAGGCCTGCCGGGTCATGCGGCTTTCCGCCGGGGAGCTGCGGGAGATGGGCGTCATCGACGGCGTGATTCCCGAGCCGGAGGGCGGCGCCCACAGGGATCTTGAAAGCGCGGCGGCCTGCCTGGACCGCGCCATTGCGGAGCAGCTGGCCGCGCTGGAAGGCATGGACGAAGCACGGCTGGTGGAACAGCGGCAGGAAAAATTCCGAAGGATGGGCGCCATGGCGCTGGAAGGGGAATGCCTATGAACGGTATCAAAATTGTATCGGCCGGCTGCGGCATACCGGAAAAGGTGGTCACCAACGACGATCTTTCCCGCCTGGTGGATACCAGCGATCAATGGATCGCCAGCCGGACGGGTATCCGCTGCCGCCGCCAGTGCGGCGCGGGACAGACCCATACGGATCTGTGCCTGGCCGCCGCCCGGGAGGCGCTGGCCCGGGGCGGCGTGCTTCCCGGGCAGATTGGCGCGTGCATCGTGGCCACCATGACCCCCGATACGGTGATTCCCTCCGCGGCCTGCCGTTTGCAGCAGGCGCTGGGCCTGCCTGAGGATACCCTGTGCTTTGACCTGAACGCCGCCTGCAGCGGCTTCGTGTTTGCGCTGCATACCATGCAGTGCCTTTTGCAGGCTTCGGAGCGAAAGTTCGGCCTGGTAGTGGGCGCGGATGAGCTTACCCGGGTGGTGGACTGGACAGACCGGAGCACCTGCGTGCTCTTTGGGGACGGCGCAGGCGCGGCGGTGGTGGAGTCCCGGCCCGAGTGGCCCGCCATGTCCGCCGACCTGGGCGCGCGGGGGGATGACCGGCTGCTGCGCATTGCGGGCCCGGCCACCGGAGAGGACATGCGCATCC
>CALVVZ010000205.1 GCA_944364075.1 uncultured Clostridia bacterium | reverse complement strand
CGTGACGCTGAGCGCATCCGCGGAAACCGAGCTGAAGATTTACCTGTTCGGCGAAGCGCAGAACATGGACAAGGTGCTGGAGAAGTTCTACGCGGACTCCGGCCTGGACATCAAACTGAACATCGTTTGGAATACCGGCGCCGATCATCGGGAGAAGATGCCTCTGCTCATCGGCAACGAGGAGACCTGCGACCTGGTTTTTGACGCCTACTGGATGAACATGTCCACCATGATCAGCCAGGAAATGTATGCAGACCTGTCCTCCTACTTCAACAACGACGAATATCCGGGCCTGAAGGCTGCTTTCTCCGAGAGCTACCTGGCGCAGGTGACCGATGAGAGCGGCGCCATCTACGCCATTCCCTTCACCCAGGCGGCCAACGATCTGCAGTGCATCTACTACCGTGCTGACCTGGCAGAGAAGTACGGCATCACCGTGGACAGCCTGGAGAACCTGGAAGCCTACTTCAAGGCCGTGAAGGAAAACGAAACGGATATGGTCGCACCCTTCGGCATCGGCGGCAGCCGCGCCATGTACTACCTGGAGAGCGACATCCTGGAAAAGAAGCAGGCGGGCGTGTTTGAATTCTCCGGCACCGGCACCGCCGTGGGCATGGAGTTTGAAGTGGCCATCAGCGAGGATGGCAAGACCGTGCTGGGCGCCGGCACCATTGGCGCGCCTGACGAATACTATGCCAACTTCCCCGCGCCCTACAATACCAATACCCGCAGCGATCGCGCCATTAACGCCCTGACCAAGTGGGCACAGTATACCCAGCCCAATTCCATCACCGAGGAAGACGCCGCCAATAACCTGTTCTACACCGGGCTGTGCGCGGCTATCGAAGGCAACATCAGCGGATACGAAACCACCAAGGCTGCCATTGAGAAGATCGAAGGCGCCAAGCTGGGTATGTTCATCTACAATGAGAACCTGCGCAACATGACCCCCGGCTTCTATGTGACCTCCGGCCAGACTGCCTGGAACTTCCTGTGCGTTCCCTACTATGCCAAGAACATCGACGCTACCATGAAGTTCATCGACTGGATTTTCCAGAGCGAGGAAAATCACGACCTGTTTGAACTGGGCATCCTGGGCGAAGACTTCACCCTGAACGATGCGGGCGAGTACACCAAGATCACCGGCGACAACGCCTACGTGTTCCCTGGCTATGAGCTGACCTGGAATCCCAACTTCATCCGTACCAACGCCGCCCTGGACGAAGATGTGAAGGCGTACTTCAACTACATGAACGATCCCGGCAGCTACACCGGTTCCGTGCTGGACGGCTTCGTGTTTGACAACCAGGCCACGCCCGAGCTGACCAACGCCTTCGCCGCTGTGACCGCGGTGCAGAGCGAGTACATTCGTCCCCTGATGCATGGCACCTATGGCGATGAGACCGAAGCCAAGCTGGCCGAGTACTGGGAAAAGGTCCAGGCCGCTGGTATCGAAGTAATCCGCCAGGCGGTGATCGATCAGGTGCAGGCGTTCCTGGACGCGAAGAATCAGTGAGCCATTGACAGGTATCTAAGTCGTCTGTACAATGAATCCGTACAAGCGGGGGGACAGGGCAAGCTCCCTGTCCCCCGTTCTTGAGTCAGTCCATCAAAGCGGTTCCGTACGCTTTTTCCATTATAAACGGAGGGATATGCATGTACGCCATTCTGCTGGCAGACGACCGCCACCCCAACTACCACGCGGTGGATTTCTTCCGGGTGTATTCCGATTACGTCCTGGAACAGCTGGAGGAGAAGTTGGAGCTGGAAACGGAGCCTGTGTTCCTTTCTCAATTTGAGGAAAAACGGGAGCTTCTGTCCCGCACGGAAATCATCCTGAGCAACTGGGGCATGCCGGAGATGAGCTATGATACGGTGCGAACCTATCTGCCCCGTGTCAAGGCCGTATTTTACGCCGGCGGCGTGGTGAGTGTGTTCGGAGCGCCCTTTTACCAGATGGGCGCGCGGATCTATTGCACCGGCGAGACCAACGCCGTGCCCGCCAGCGAGTACACCCTGGCGCAGATTCTGCTGGCCACTAAAGGCTGCCAGCGCGGTACCCGGGGGTATCGGGACCCGGAAAGCTATGCCGCGGCCCGGGCGGAAACCACCCGGCGCAGCGGTAACTACCAGTCCAGCGTGGGCATCATCGGCGTGGGCCGGGTGGGCCGCCGCCTGGCGCGGCTGCTCCAAGGGTTTGACCTAAAGGTCTATGGCAACGACCCTTTCCTGGCGCCAGCCAAGGCCAAGGAGCTGGGCATTACCATGGTAGAGCTGAACGAATTGTTCAGCATCTGCGATGTGGTATCCTGCCACTTGCCGGAGTGGCCCAACCTCAAGGGCATGATCGGCTATGCGCAGCTGAGCGCCATGCATCCCTACGCCACATTCATTAACGCCTCTCAGGCGCTACCGGTGGATCAGGAGGAGATGATCCGCGCGCTGCGGGAATGCCCTACCAAAACGGCCATATTGGATTCCACCGACCCCATGCCACTTCCTCAGGGCCATCCGCTGCTGAAAATGCCCAACGTATTCGTAACGCCGCATATTGCGGGCAGCTTTGGCGGGGAGCTGGAGCGCATGGGAGAAAACGTGGTGGAGGCCGTGGACGACTATCTGCATGACCGCCCCTCCCGGCACGAGGTGAAGCGGGAGCAGCACCTGGATTCAGAAAATAGTTAAGCGGCCGGCGGGGAAGCCTGCCGGGCGCGTATGCATGGAGGATAGTGCAGTATGGACAACAAGCCGCAATGGGCGCAGGAAGCCCTGGAAAAGATTTGCCGGAAGATGCCCGCAGCCATGGAGAAGGCGCGTCAATGCGACTTCATCCCTTACACGGTGTCGGAGGGACAGTGGCAGCCGGGCCCCATAGACGGTATTTGCTGGTGGACTAACGGGTTCTGGCCTGCGTCCATGTGGCAGCTGTATGCGGCAACCGGCGAAGAAGCCTATCTGCGGGAAGCACGTCGGGCAGAGGAGATGCTGGACGCGGCCTTTGCCGATTTCCCGCACCTGCACCATGACGTGGGCTTTATGTGGCGCATTTCCACTGGGTTTGACTATGAACTGACCGGCAATCAAACAAGTTGGGCGCGGACAGTGTTTGCCGCAAACTTGCTGGCAGGCCGGTTCAATCCCAACGGCTTTATCCGGGCGTGGAACGGGGAATGCACCGGCTGGGCGATCATTGACTGCATGATGAACCTGAGCATTCTATACTGGGCCAGCGAGCAGACGCGGGACCCGCGGTTCCGCCTGATTGCCCAGCGGCACGCGGACACCGTGATTCGCCACTTTATCCGTGACGATGGCACGGCGGAACACATCGTGATTTTTGATCCCGAAACCGGCGCGGTGCTGGACAAGCCCGGCGGGCAGGGATATGCGCCGGGGTCTGTGTGGAGCCGTGGTCAGGGCTGGGCCTTGTATGGCTTTGCCATTGCGGCGCGGCACACGGGGGAGGCGCGGTATTTGGAAACCTCCCGGCGGGTGGCAGACAACTTCATTGCCGCGGTGGGCGAAGATTGGCTGCCCGACTGTGATTTCCGTCAGCCGAAGTCGCCCATCATCAAGGATGATTGCGCCGGAGCCATCGCCGCCTGCGGCATGCTGGAACTGGCGGAGCTGGTGGACGAAGAAGCGGGCCGCAAATATCGGGACGCGGCGGAAAAGCTGCTGCGGGCTCTGGCGGAGCAACATGTGGATTGGTCTGAGGAGTATCCTGCGCTGCTGACCCATTGTACTGGCGCGTACCATAACGAATCGGACCGGCATATCGCCATGACGTACGGGGACTATTACTTCATCGAGGGCGTTGCGCGCCTCCTGGGTAAACCCGTTTGCAGGTGGTGATACCATGCGTCTGACATTGATTCAGCCCAGGCAGAATTTCCTTTACGATTTTGCGCATCAGGAAAGGCCACTGTCCCTGGCCCAGGCGCAGACAGGCGTGAGGGAAATGGAGGAGCAGACCTTTGCGCTGATGGAGCAGGCTCCTGCCGCCGACCTGGTGGTGACCACCGAGGCGGTGAACTTCCCCGGCCTGGAAAAGCAGCTGCCGGTTCCCTATGGAGAGCTGATTCGGGAGGAGCCGCTGCTGTCGCGGTTTGCAGCCTTTGCCAAGGCGCGGCACTGCTATGTGGCCGCCGGGCACTATGCCCGGGACGGGAAAGGTGTGCGCAATCGCCTGACGGTATTTGACCGGCAGGGGACTGTGGCCGCGGTGTACGACAAGGTGCATCTGGCCGGGGATGAGCAGCGCTCCCTGGTGGCGGGGGATCGCTACTGCGTGTTGGAGGCTGACTTTGGCCGCGTGGGATTGTGCATTTGTTGGGATATGCAGTTTCCTGAAGTATGCCGCCATTACGCTCTGTCGGGGGCGCGGCTGGTGATTTGCCCGACCTGGGGATGGGAGAGCATTTATGCCCATGCCCGAGCCTATGAAAACGGTATTTTTGTGGCGGGCGCCATGTCCGTGCCCTACAAGGAGGCCATTGCGGGCATACGAACGCCCAGCGAAGTGGTGGCGCCTGACGGGTGCGTAGTGGCGCAGGCTGCTCCAGACGCCGCGCAGCAGCTCACCATGGAGCTGGAGCTGAACGCCATGGAGGAATTGCACACCCTGCGCATGCATGACCGGCGTCCAGAGACCTATGGCATGCTGGCACGCTGGCAATGAAATATGTCAGATGCGGACAGGAAAACCTGTCCGCCTCTGACTGTCAAAAAGCTTTTAGGAGGTGTCGGAGGGGCCGCAGCCCCTCC
>CALVVZ010000204.1 GCA_944364075.1 uncultured Clostridia bacterium | reverse complement strand
ACACCTTCGGACGACCTCTGGTTGGCCGAAGGTGCCTTCTCGAAAAAGTGGTGAAAACCACTTTTTCGACACGCTGATTTACACTTGTAAATCTTTTTTCAGGCTCAGTATCCGCCCTGCATATCCTTAAGCGTTTCGATTTCCTCCAGCGTGCCCTCCGCGTAACGTTTTTCCGCTTCGGCCATAATCGCCGCGGTAGCGCTGACGCCGCAGCGCGTGGCGCCTACCGCCCGCGCGGAGAGTACCGTGTCCAGATCCCGGATGCCGCCGGAACCCTTCACCTGTACCCGCGGAGAAACGCTGCTTCGCATGAGCTTCAGGTCCTCGATGGTGCATCCCTTGCTACCGTAACCCGTGCTGGTTTTCACGAAATCCGCGCCGGCTTCCTCGCTCAGGCGGCAGGCAGTCGCCTTTTGCGAGTCGGTAAGGTAGCAGGTTTCCAGAATGACCTTGACCAGCGCGCCCGCCGCATGGGCCGCCTCCACAATTTGGCGGATCTCCTCGCGGACATAGTCCTCTTCCCCCGCCAGGAGCTTGCCGATATTGATGACCATATCCAGTTCCTGGCAGCCATCCGCCAGGGCCTGTCTGGCCTCCGCCACTTTGATCGCGGTGCGGTGCGCCCCGTGGGGGAAACCGATCACCGTGCAAATCTTTACATCGCTGCCCCGCAGCATGGAAGCCACCAGGGGCATATCGCAGGGCCGCGCGCAAACGCTGGCTGTGTGATAATGCAACGCCAGCTCGCATCCCTTGCGGATGTCCTCGTCGGTCAGGAAAGGCTGCAAGGTGCTGTGATCCAGCATTTTCGCAATATCCTCAGGTGTGAGCCGCATACGCAAAACCTCCCGTAAGCATTGTGATTTTCCAGGCGTTTCTTTTTCCGCCGAATAAGGTATCATTTCGCGTCCCGCCGGTAAAAAGCCTTCATTGCGAGGAAATTTTCTTCTGCCAGAACGCTTTCAGCAGCTTCGCCGTATCTCCGCGCTGCAGCGTCCAGTGCGCCGGGCACAGCGCCCGATACGCGCCCTGGAGATAGCGGTCGTCCATGAGCAGCGCCACGCCCCGATCCGTCTCCGTGCGAATGACCCGCCCCACTGCCTGGGCCACCTTTTGCATGCCGGGAATGCGGTAGGCGTATGCAAAGCCCTGCCCCAGCTTTTCTTCATAATAATCCCGGAGCGTTTCCTGGAACAGATTGACCTGCGGCAGGCCTACCCCCACCACCATGACGCCGTCCAGCGCCGTGCCGGGCAAATCAATGCCTTCTGCAAACACGCCGCCCAGCACGCACAGGGAAAGCACCGGGGCTCCGCCGGATTGATACGGCGCCAGGAACGCGTCCCGCTCCGCCTGGCTCATGGCGGAAGTCTGACACTGGCGGGGCAGTTCCCCCAGCAGCGCGTCCACCTGGCGCAGGTACGCAAAGCTTGGGAAATACACCATGTATTTCCCCGGGTGGCTTTCCGCCAGCTGCCGGATTCGCCCGGCGATCAGCCCGGCGGTATCTTCCCGGCGGGCATAGCGGGTATTGACGCTTTCCTGCACCACCAGCAGGTTTTCCGGCGGGAAGGGGGAGGGCATGGCAAAGCAGGCGTCCTCCTCTCCGCCCCCCAGCAGCGCCATCATGTCCTCCAAGGGCGAAAAAGTCGCGGAGAAATAGATCACCCCGTGCAGGCGTCCCGTAACCTCCGCCAGATACGACGCAACATCCAGGGCCAGGGCCGTAAGCCGCACGTCCCGCCTGCCCTGGACCAGGTAAGCGTAGCCGCCCGGTTCCCGCTGCGCGGCCCGCACAAAGTCCAGCACTTCCCGTGAAAGCTCCCCCATATCCTGAACGCCTTCACCCCAGGCAAGCCTTTCCAGAAACGCCGCCTGCAGCGCGTCCAGGGCGTCCTCCGCCGCAGGAACCAGCTTCCCGGGCAGCGCCTCCAGCCGGCCTTCCGTCTCGGGCGGCTCCGGCGCCGTCTCTTCCAGCCGCTTGAGCAGCTCAGTCAATGCTTTGTACAGGGGGTGACGCCTTCCCGCCGCCTTCCCCACCCCCTGGCGCAACCGACGCAGAGCGCCGCCGTCCAGGCGGCCCGAGAGCATTTCCCGGGCACGACCCAGCAAATTGTGCGCCTCGTCCACCAGCAGGGTCACATCTCCACGCCGGTCAAAGATCCGCTGGATATGCACCGCCGGATCAAAGGCATAGTTATAATCGCAGATGACCACATCCGCCAGTTCCGCCAGGGAAAGGGCGAACTCGAAGGGACAGAGCAGATGCTTGTCCGCCATGGCCCGCACGGTGTCCCCCGTCCAGTCCTGGACGTGAAGCATTTCCAGCAACGCTTCCCCGTCCCGCAGATAGTGTCCTTTGGCCCGCGGGCACCAGTCGGGATGGCAAACCGTGGGATGTGGGCATTGCTTCTCCTTGGCGTTCAGGGTCAATACCCATAGGTCCATTTCCTGGGCGCGCATGCGCTCCACCGCTTCCAGCGCGCCCTGGCGCTGGGTGGTGCGTGCCGTAAGATAGTAGACCTGGCCCGTCAGCCCCTCTCCCAGGGCCTTGAGCGCCGGAAACAGCGCCGCCGTGGACTTGCCCGTGCCGGTAGGCATGCTGGCAAAGAGCCGTTTGCGCCTGCGTATGGCCGTGTAAACCTGTACCGCCATTTCCCGCTGCCCGGTGCGATAGGCCTCGTAGGGGAAGCGCAGCGCTGTCAGGGAGCGGTTCCGCGCCAGCACATGCGTCCGGCGCACACGCTCCCGGGCCAGGTATGCCTCCGCAAGGGCATCAAAAAGCGCCTGGCACCGCTCCCGGGTCCAAATTTCCTCAAAGCATGCATATTCTTTGCCCCGACGGTCCACGTACACCACCCGAAGCCCCACCCGGGCATGTCCTTCCTCCTTGCAAACAATGGCTCCGTAGCACGCGCACTGGGCCCAGTGCGCCGTCAACGGTTCCGCGGGAGGTTCGCGTCCCTGCCACAGCTTGATTTCCTCCACGCAGGGGGGATTTTCCCGCCAGGCGTCCATTCGGCCGCCCACCACCAGCCTCCAGGGTTCCGGCTCCTGTACCGCGATCACGGTGGCCACCGGCCGCTCCGCGGTCCAGCCGTCCCCCAGCAGGCGCTGGCGGGCCTTATGCCCCAGCATGCCCTCCTGCATCTCCCGCGTTCCGCCGCCTGGGCGGATGTCCTCTCCGTGGTGGGTAAACTCCACCAGTTCCCGGACGGAAATTCTGCTTTCTTCCACAGCTTCCTCCACCCTGCGCCTGGCTTACGCGCAGGAAAGCGCCCGGAGGATCTCCGCCGCCAGGGCATCGCGCTTTTCGGGCCAGCGGGCTCCGTAATGCCGTGCCAGCGCCTCCGTAGGCAGGGAGAGCATCAAATTCAGGGTCGGCTCCGTCAGGCTATCGGTGAGGGAAAGCATCCAATCCTTTTCCCCTATTTGCTGCAATAGCGCCGTGGACGGCAGGGGCGGCAGCGGCGCGTTCTCCGCATAGCCTTCGCTAAGGGCCTGGGTCACGGTGGTATAGACCTCCTGTGCCGCCCGTTGCCAACATTTGCGAAGCTCCCCCTCGGTGACATGCTTTTCCACCGTCAGGGAAAGATCCAGCAGGGCGCTGTCGCCCTCCAGCATGCGCAGGCGCAGGCATTGCCGCCCCCCCTTCATGGGGATGGCGTCCGCCTGGTTCTGCTGCTCGGCCCGGAATTGGGGTTTCCAGCGTGCCGCGCCCGCTTCCAGAGCCTGGCGCCGGCTGGCAGGAATACGCCCGTCAAAGCTTTCCAGGGTATAGCGGCCCTGTTCGGTCAGCTCATACAGGCTGCCCAGGGCATGATGGCGCAGCCGTACCTGCCCCGTTTCCTCCAGCTCGCACAGGTTCAGCTGCAGGACGAAGTAATTCATCACGTCTTCCTCCACCATGAAGCGCAAAAGCTGCAACTGCGTCACGCCGCCCAGGCAACGCAACGCCAGCAAAATCAGCAGCTTCTGCTCGCTTTCAGGAACATTTTTTCGCGTCAAGCTCTTTTCTCCCCCTTTCCACGGGTTCAGTAAAGCCCCTCAAACATTGCTGTCTGAGGGGCTTGCTACCCAATGCACGGGGCAGGCCGGCAAACGGGATACCGTGCCGGCGCAACCCCAGCCGTACACTCGGGTTATGTCGAATTCCTTAGGCCACGAAGGGCTTGATGTCGTTCATCAGGTCTTCGCAGTCATCGGAGTACGCTTCCAAAGTGATCGGCTTGCTCAGGTCCAGGCTGAAGATACCCAGAATGGACTTGGCGTCTACCACGTGACGGCCGGCGCGCAGATCCATGTCGTAAGGGTAACGGTTGACCATGTTCACAAAGGTCTTGACATTCTCAGCCAGACTCAGCTTGATGTTGATGGATTTCATGCTTCAAAAGCACCCCCTTCTATTTGGTACATGACCAGTATACGCTATTCTGCTGGAAAAATCAAGGGAAATCCGCCCTCTAACCAAAAAAACTTTCTGTAAAATATGCTTTTTCCCATCAAATGCAACAAAAAGCAATTTTTCATTACAATCCGTCCAAGTTTGCGGAAGCCTTGCAAACAGCCGGTTTCAGGAGTTTTCTCTCTGCGGTTGCGCATATGGCGCATGCAAAGTGATGATCTTTTTTTGCAGGCTTGCAGCCATCATGCATCCCCAGCGCAAACAAAAAGGCCGGAGGAAGAAAGTTCCTCCGGCCCCAGCGTGTCAAAAAAGTGGCGCCGCCACTTTTTTGAGAAAGCAACTTCGGCCAACCAGAGGTCGTCCGAAGTT
>CALVVZ010000203.1 GCA_944364075.1 uncultured Clostridia bacterium | reverse complement strand
AAGCCGTCGGATACGAATGAAAGTCGGAGGGGCTACGGCCCCTCCGACACCTCCCTGGGGTTTTTTGACAGTCTGAGCCCTCCTGCTGCAACGATGAGGAAGCAGCAGGAGGGTTTTTTCTTGTGCGGATAACGCGCAATGGCGCGGGCAGGCCGCGGAAGGGGCATATTGGAACAGGCGGCATGCCCATGTGTCCCCGCCCGGCAAGGCCCGTGCGTCACATGTTTCCGGCATGGGGCGTCCCCTCCGGCGCATCCTGGCGGGCGGTGACGTCTTCCAGCATGCCGGCAAACACTTCTCCGATCTGTCCGCCCAGGCGCTGCACCTCGCCCAGTACGGTCTCCCGGCCCTTAGGGGTCAGGAACCAGTCCTGGGGGGTGAGGCCGGGGCAGCGGGCCGGGCAGACCAGAAAACGCGCCTGGGGAAAAGCCGCCTGGTAATACAGCAGCGCCCGCCGGGCATGGCAGGGGTTGCAGCACAGGATGGCCGTGCGGATGTCCAGCCCCGCGGCGTCGGTAACCCGGCGGGATCGCTGGGCGTTGTCCCAGGTATAGGTCGCCTGATCTTCCCGAAGAATGGCTGTATCCGGCACGCCCCCGTCCCGCAGCACCTGGCGCAGATACGCCCATTCCGTGTCAAAGGGGCCGGGATAGGCTTCCCGGAAAGGTTCCTCCGGCCCCAGGAAGCGTCCCGCGGACTTGGCAAAGCGTCCCGAGGGCAGCACCAGGGGGGCGTAGCCCGCCCGGTACAGTTCCGCCGCCCGCCGGGCATGCTCCAGCCGCCGGGAGCCGGGCACAAAGAGAATATCCGCCCGCTCCGGCGCGTCGTCGATGAAAATAAACTCGTTCACCGCCCGGATGAACGCCCATGCGCCCTGGGTCATGCTCTTACCTCCCGTAGTAGCGCCAGATGTCCAGGCACGCCTGCCGCTCCGGCCCCGTCAGGGGCGTCATGGAGCGCCGGTAGATGTCCCGAATCTCCTCCCGGGTAAAGATGCGGGGATTGTTGGACAGCCGCTGCAGGTTCACCGACTGGGCCAGGTCCTCCAGGGCCGCCGCGTCCGGGGCAGGGGGGAAGGGCATTTCCAAGTCGTAGAGCATACCCCTTAAAAGCCGCGGACCCATCAGTTCGCTGCCCAGGCGCATTTTTTGCGCCAGGTCCATCAGCACGGGAAGCACGTCCGTATCCTCCAGCATGGCGTCCCAGATGGTGGGCAGGGTCAGCATGCAGGCGTGGCCGTGGGCCAGCCCGTAACGGGTCGTCAGGCGGTAGGAAAGGGCGTGGGCGGCGGTGGTGCGGCTTACGGCAATGGCGCAGCCGCTGCGGTAGGCCGCAAACTGGATCTCCGCCGCCGCGCCGGGATCTCCGTCCAGGTAGGGGCGCAGGTTGTCCAGCACCCCCGTAAAGGCCAGGAAAGCGTCCACCTGGCTGTCCTCGCTGGCCTTGCGGGCCCAGTAGGACTCGATGCCCTGGCACAGGGCGTCCAGGGCGCAAGCCTTTTTATGGTACAGGGGCAGGCTGGCCAGCAGGGAAGGGTCCAGAATCACCGCCTCGGGGAGCAGCGCCGGATGGTCCAGGGAATGCTTTTTGCCTTCCACATACATGACGGCAATGGCCGTGGCTTCGCTGCCCGTGCCCGCGGTGGCGGGAATCGCCAGATGGGGCAGCGGCCGCGCCTCCCATTGCCCGCTGAGAACGGCGGCGGTATCGGGGGCCAGAAGCAGCGCCTTGACCGCCTTGGCGGTGTCCATGGCGCTGCCTCCGCCCAGGGAAACCAGACCGTCGCAGCCTTCGGCCAGATAGGCCTCCCGCCCGGCGGCGCA
The DNA here is from genome assembly GCA_944364075.1 of uncultured Clostridia bacterium. GTDB lineage: Bacteria > Bacillota > Clostridia > Christensenellales > Aristaeellaceae > Egerieenecus. Next base: position 2,969 of record CALVVZ010000203.1, on the reverse strand, counting down.
GTCCTGAAAGTCCGGGTTGGCGTGAAAGCCGGAGAAGACCGCGTGGGGAAGGTCCCCCAGGGCCTTGGCCAGGGCAGGCCGCAGGCTGCGGGAGCATACCGCCAGGGGTTTGCGCATTCCCTGCTTTTCCAGTACCGCCGGGAGCTTGGTCAGGGAACCCGCGCCGCGGGTAAGCTGCTGTACCATGGTTTCAGCGACTCCTTTTTCTACAAAACTTGACATCAGCATAGCATACCTGCCCGCGCAAAGTCAACGCCAACCCGTAGATCATGCAAAGGAAAAGGAAAGGACAAAAATAGGAAAAATCCCCGGATGCTCCCTTGAAAAACTAGGCAAAACTGATATAATAAAAAGTGGTTCTTGGTTCAAAAATCATGATATGGAGGTAGGATTGCAATGAAAAAGCTGCTTGGTCTCCTGCTGGCCATGGCCATGCTCTTCACCGGCTTCGCCATGGCGGAAGAAGCCGCAACGGGGCTGACCCAGGACATTGTGGTGCTTTTCACCAGCGACGTACACTGCGGCGTAAACAGCGGCTTCGGCTATGCCGGGTTGGCAGCCGTGCGCGATACCTTGGCAAAGAGCAACCATGTGCTGTTGGTGGATAACGGAGACTCCATCCAGGGCGAGCCCATTGGCACCATGACCACCGGCGAAAGCAACATCGAATTGATGAACGCGGTGGGGTACGACATCGCCACCATCGGCAACCATGAGTTCGACTATGGCATGGACCGCTTCCTGGAGCTGGTGGAAAAGGCGGACTTCCCCTACATCAGCGCCAACTTCACCCATAACGACGAGCTGGTTTTTGACCCCTACATCATCAAGGAATTCGACGGCGTGAAGGTGGCCTTTGTGGGCATCACCACCCCCAAGACCATCACCTCCTCCACCCCCAAGTATTTCCAGGACGAGGACGGCAACTTCGTCTACACCTTCTGCCAGGATGATACCGGCGAAAAGCTCTACGCCGCCGTGCAGTCCGCCGTGGACGCCGCCCGTGAGGAGGGCGCCGACTATGTGGTGGCCATGGGCCACCTGGGCATCGAGGCCGAGTGCGCACCCTGGATGTCCACCGATGTGATCGCCAACACCACGGGCATTGACGCCCTGCTGGACGGCCATAGCCACAGCCTGATCGCCCAGGAAGCCGTCAAGAACAAGGATGGCCAGGACGTGCTGCTGGCCGCCTGCGGCACCAAGCTGCAGGGCATCGGCTACCTGCGCATCGCCCAGGACGGCACGCTTGCCACCGGCTTGTATCAGTGGAACAACGACGTGGCCCTGCCCGACCTGCTGGGCCTGGACAGCGACGTGGCCGCCGCGGTGAACGACGCCGTAGCCGCCCTGGATGAAAAACTCAACGAGGTCGTTGCCAAGACCGCCGTGGATCTGGTCATCAACGATCCCGAGACCGATGTGCGCATCATCCGCAATGCGGAAACCAACCTGGGCGACCTGTGCGCGGACGCCTACCGTGACCAGTCCGGCGCGGACATCGCCTTTGTCAACGGCGGCGGCGTGCGCGTATCCATCGCCGCGGGCGACATTACCCTCAACGATATTCTGCTGGTACACCCCTTCGGCAACGCCATGTGCGTGGTGGAAGCTACCGGCCAGCAGATCCTGGATGCCCTGGAGTGGGGCGCTCGCGTGGTTCCCGAGGAAAACGGCGGCTTCCTGCAGGTGTCCGGCCTGACCTATGAGATCCACACCTACATCGAGTCCTCCTGCACCCAGGACGAAAACGGCCTGTTCACCGGCGTGGACGGCGAATACCGCGTCAAGAACGTCAAGGTAAACGGCGAAGACCTGGATCTGGAAAAGACCTACACCATGGCCAGCCACAACTACATGATCAAGAACGCCGGCGACGGCTTCACCATGTTCCAGAACGATCCCATCCTGCAGGATGAAGTCATGCTGGACAACCAGGTGCTCATCAACTACATCACCGGCACCCTGGAGGGCACCGTGGGCGAAGCCTACGCGGAGCCCTACGGCGACGGCCGCATCGTTGCGGTAACCGAAGCCCCCGCGGAATAACCGCCGCTTCCATCCGCGCCCGCGTGCGCGTAACATCATCTTCCAAAGCAAAGGCGCGAGGCCATCCCACGGGGATGCGCCCCGCGCCTTTGTTTTGCCGCCCTGGAGCTTCCTTTTCGTTGCGCCCGCACCCGCGCGACTCCCGGCGCATAGAATGCAGCGAAAGGCCGCAAGGCTTTTCATACCCATGATCCTATGACAGAAGTGAGGAGAAGCGCATGCGTTATATCAATCCCCAGGATGCTTCCTGCGGCGGATTCATTCCGGTGCCCCCGGCGAATTCCGCCTGCTGTCCTCCGGCCTGTCCGCCCCGTCCGTGCCCGCCGCCCCGTCCGCAGCCCTGCTGCGGCTGCGGTTGCGGTTGCGGCGCGCAAGGCCCCACCGGGCCTACCGGACCTACCGGACCTACGGGCGAAGGCCTGAACAACGTGGAACCCTTCGTGCCCGGAGCCAGCTACCGCATGGGCGAGCTGGTCTTTTACCAGGGCGCGCTCTATGAAGCCAATACCGACAACCCCAGCGGCGCGCCGGGTTCCTCCGAGGACTGGGCGCTGGTGACCGTCACCGGGCCCACGGGGGCCACGGGCGCGACGGGTCCCACCGGGCCTGTGGGCGCGCGGGGCATGACCGGACCTACCGGCGCAAGCGGCGCGGCGGGCGCTACCGGGCCTACCGGCGCAAGCGGCGCAACGGGTCCCACCGGGCCCACCGGCGCGGGCGCTACCGGACCCACCGGGCCTACGGGCGCAACGGGTCCTACCGGCGCGACCGGGCCTTCCGTCACCGGGCCTACCGGACCTACGGGCGCGACAGGCGCTACCGGCGCAACGGGTCCCACCGGCGCAACCGGCCCTTCCGTCACCGGGCCTACCGGACCTACGGGCGCGACGGGCGCTACCGGCGCGACCGGACCTTCCGTC
>CALVVZ010000202.1 GCA_944364075.1 uncultured Clostridia bacterium | reverse complement strand
CTCAGCGTGTCAAAAAAGTGGCGTCGCCACTTTTTTGAGGAAGCACCTTCGGCCAACCAGAGGTCGTCCGAAGGTGTAAGGAATTGATTTTGCAAGCAAAATCAACGACCCGCGAAGCCGGCAAAGCCGGCTTACACGAATGAAAGTCGGAGGGGCTACGGCCCCTCCGACACCTCCCTGAGGTTTTTCAACAGTCTGAGGCATAGCTGCCAGCGGCGGCCATGCCTACCTTTCTCAACCGAAACGAGCGGCGTAACGCCGCGACGATTGAGGTTGCGGAACGATTGGAAAGCCCTTTGGTCGCGCCGCAGGCGCGAAACTTCTTGCATCTGCAAGAATGCATACAAAACTTGCAAAAATGATGTAGCAAATTACTTTGGCCGCAGTCTGGCGGCGCCTTTTTTTGAAGCTTTCCCGGGGGGAAATCGGTAAATCCGCCCACGCAGTTACTTGAACATACGCTTTTTATACATGAACAGAAACGCGACCAGCGAACACACCGCGGTCAGGCCTATCACAAACCAGAACCCCAGCGTAGTATCCGCAAAGGGCACCTGTACGTTCATGCCCCACAGGGAAGCGATGATGGTGGGCACGGACAGCACCATGGTCAGGCTGGTGAGCACTTTCATGGTGATGTTCAGGTTATTGCTGATAATGCTGGCAAAGGCATCCATGGTACCGCTCATGATGTCCCGGTAGATGGCGCACATTTCCATGGCCTGCTTGTTTTCGATAATGACATCCTCCAGCAGGTCCGTATCCTCGGGGAATCGCTTGAGCACGCTCTCCTGGCGCAGAAGCTTTTCCATGACCAGCTCGTTGCCCTTGAGGGAAGTGGAGAAGAAGACCAGAGATTTTTCCAGCTTCATCATTTGCAAAAGCTCCTGGTTGCGGCTGCTCTTCTCCAGCTTTTCCTGCACGTGCATGCTGGACTTGTCAATCTGCTTGAGGTAGGCCAGGAATCGGCTGGCGTTGCGGTGCAGCAGCTGCAGGATGAACCGAGTCCGCTTGAAGGTCCAGAAGTTCCGAACCCGCTCCTGGGTAAAGTCGGCGATGATGGGCGTATCCCGGGTACACACGGTAATAATGATCTCATCCACCAGCACGATGCCCAACGGAATGGTGCTGTAAATATAGCCGCTGCCCTCGCTCTCCACATAGGGAATGTCCACGATAATCAGCGTCTGGTCCCCTTCGTGCTCGATACGGGCGCTCTCCTCCTCGTCCAAGGCGGCCGCCAGGTAGGTGGGGTCCAGGGCGAAGCGGGTATTCAACCCGTCGATTTCTTCCTTGGTGGGATTTTGCAGGTGTACCCAGCAGCCCTTCTCCAGGGTGGTGCATTCGGTAAGGTGATCGTCCACGGTTTTGAAAATTCTGCGCATCAAAAAACACCTGTCCTTTCCTAAAAAGAACTTGCTTTCAGGCAGAACAGGCCGCATACCCGCCTCCGGCGCTCAGCCGATGGCGTAAAGGGGAGCTTTCCGCCTGGAACCTATGGTAAAATGCATACGAATGGTACTGTACGGGTCACCGTCCATGCGGCGGATTCACTCCCTTTCTGATCCTTTTGGCGCTGTAGCGCTTAGTATCATGATACCCATTCGGGAGGCAAAAGTCAACGTCTGCCGCAGGTTTTTTCTTCCAAGCCGCCCCCTTGACCGCCTCTTTTTCTCAAAAAAACGACAGCATTCAGCAAAAAATTTTATGGACGGTATTTTCAGGCTTTCGCGTCTTTCCGCCCGGAAACGCTATTGACAAGGGGGAGCCTTGCTCCTATAATGATTGCGTTCGCACTTTTTGTAATACTATATATTGTGTCTGGGCGTCGTTTTATCAACAACCTGTTGTGTCTATTCGGAGTAGAAAACGGATTAGGGGAGGATTCCGGTATGACCATGAAGAGCATCAAAAAGCGGGACGGCCGCACCGTGGCCTTTGATCCCGCGAAGATCGAGGCGGCTATTATGAAAGCCTTCGAGGCCAGCGGCAGCGCCAAGGGACAGGAAACGGCCGAGCAGCTGACCCAGCGGGTGATTGAGGAGCTGGAGAACAACGAAAATATCAGCAGCGTACCCACGGTGGAAGAAGTACAGGACACCGTGGAGCGCGTGCTGATCGAGAAAGGCTTCGTCCGCTCCGCCAAGGCGTACATTCTTTACCGCGCGGAGCGCAGCCGGGTGCGGGAGATGAACACCCGCCTGATGAAAATCTTCGAGGACATCAGCTTCAAGGACTCCCGGGACTCGGACATCAAGCGGGAGAACGCCAACATCAACGGCGATACCGCCATGGGCGCCATGCTCAAGTTCGGTTCGGAAGGCGCCAAGCAGTTCTATGACATGTACGTGCTGGACCCCCGCTTTGCCCAGGCCCACGCGGACGGGGACATCCACATCCACGACAAGGATTTCTATACGCTCACCACCACCTGCTGCCAGATTCAGCTGAGCACCCTGTTCCGGGACGGTTTCAGCACCGGCCACGGCACCCTGCGGGAGCCTATGGATATTGCCAGCTATTCTGCCCTGGCCTGCATCGCCATTCAGGCCAACCAAAACGACCAGCACGGCGGGCAGAGCATTGTGGACTTCGACTACGGCATGGCTCCCGGGGTCAAAAAGACCTTTATCAAGCGTTACCGGGCCAACCTGGCCCGCGCCCTGGAGCTGCTGTGTGATCTGGAGCATGCGGAGGATACCGCCAGGAAGCTTGTGGACCTGATGCAGGCTGCCGGCACGGAGCCTACCCTGGAGGAAAACCCCGACCACCGCGCCGCCCTGAAAGCGCAGCTGGTGGAAATCGTCCCCGACGAAGCCCTGTGCGACCGCATGCTGGATTTCGCCCAGGAAAAGGCCGCCAAGGAGACGGACCGGGCCACCTACCAGGCCATGGAGGCGCTGGTGCACAACCTGAACACCATGAACAGCCGGGCGGGTGCGCAGGTGCCCTTCTCCTCCATCAACTACGGCATGGACACCTCCCCCGAGGGGCGGATGGTGGTGCGCAACGTGCTTCTGGCCACGGAGGCGGGGCTGGGCCACGGGGAGACGCCCATCTTCCCCATCCAGATTTTCCGGGTGAAGTCCGGCATCTCCTACGATCCCGGCGATCCCAACTACGACCTGTACCGCCTGGCCATCCGCACCAGCGCCAAGCGTTTGTTCCCGAACTTCTCCTTCGTGGACGCGCCCTATAACCTGAAGTATTACAAGCCCGGCCACCCGGAGACGGAGATCGCCTACATGGGCTGCCGCACCCGGGTCATGGGCAACGTATACGACCCCAGCCGGGAAATCTCCCCCCGCCGGGGCAACCTGTCCTTCACCTCCATCAACCTCCCCCGCATCGCCATCAAGGCCCGGGGAGATGTGCAGTGGTTCTTTGAGGAGCTGGAGCGCAAGCTGCAGTTGGTGACCGAGCAGCTGGACGAGCGCCTGGCCATCATCTGCAAAAAGAAGGTCAAGAACTTCCCCTTCCTCATGGGCGAAGGGGTGTGGCTGGACTCCGAAAAGCTGGACTGGAACGACGAGGTGGGCGAGGTGCTCAAGCACGGCACGCTGTCCATCGGCTTCATCGGCCTGGCGGAAACCCTGGTGGCCCTGCGGGGCGCCCATCACGGGGAGAGCGAGGAAAGCCAGAACCTGGGCCTGGAGATTGTCGGCTTCATGCGCAAGTATGTGGACAAGCTCTCCCAGGAGCGCAAGCTGAACTACACCCTGCTGGCTACCCCCGCGGAGGGCCTCAGCGGCCGGTTCGTGCGCATCGACCGGGAGAAGTTCGGCGTCATCCCCGGAGTCACGGACCGGGAATACTACACCAACAGCTTCCATGTGCCGGTGTACTACCCCTGCTCCGCCTTCCACAAGATCAGCGTGGAAGCACCCTATCATGAGCTGACCAACGCCGGGCACATCAGCTATGTGGAGATGGACGGCGATCCCCTGCAAAACCTGGACGCCTTTGAAAAAATCGTGCGCTTCATGCACGACAAGGGCGTGGGCTACGGCTCCATCAACCATCCCGTGGACCGGGACCCCGTGTGCGGCTACAACGGCATCATCGGCGACGAATGCCCCTGCTGCCACCGCCACGAGGACGGCCGCCCTTTCGAGCGCATCCGGCGCATCACCGGCTACCTGGTAGGCACCCTGGAACGCTTCAACAACGCCAAGCGCGCCGAAGAGCGCGACCGGGTCAAGCACGGCGTCACCGCCGGGGAGGCGTAAGCGTATGAACATCCGCATCGCGGGCACGGTGGACGACTCCATTGTGGACGGGCCGGGCTTTCGCTACACGGTATTCACCCAGGGGTGCTCCCATCACTGCCCCGGCTGCCATAACCCCGAAACCCACGATTTTGCCGGAGGGCGCACGGTGGACACGGAAGCCATTGTAGCGCAAATGCGGGCCAATCCCCTGCTGGACGGACTGACCCTCTCCGGGGGCGATCCCATGGAGCAACCTGCGCCCTGCGTGGAGCTGGCCCGTCAGGCCCACGCCCTGGGCCTGAACGTATGGTGCTATACAGGCTACACCCTGGAGCAACTGCTCCAGGAGGCCGACCCGGAGCGCCTGGCCCTGCTCCGGGAAACGGATGTGCTGGTGGACGGACCTTTCCTGCTGGCCCAGCGCAGTCTGGAACTGAAGTACTGCGGCAGCCGCAACCAACGGCTCATCGACGTGAAAAAAACCCTGGCGGCAGGCGTCCCGACGCTATGGGAACCGCCCGTATGGTAATATGGCTGCGCCGCCCCGGAGCATAGCTCCGGGGCGGCGCTAAAAAAAAAAAAAAACC
>CALVVZ010000201.1 GCA_944364075.1 uncultured Clostridia bacterium | reverse complement strand
CCTTGTAGATCAGCGTCAGGCCGCTTTCGCCCCAGTCGCACACGGAGATGGGCCGGCGCAGGTAGAACCCCGGCACCTTGATCTGCACAAACTGCCCGGGCCGGATAATGGCGGCGGTGTCCCCCGCCAGCTCCAGGCGGTAAACGGTATCCGTAAGGGGTGTTTGCCCGGTCACGGTGAATATCATACGCTCTCTTCCTCCTTATAGGCCACGCGCTCCCCGTACAGGGTCATAACGCAATCCCCCTGCACCTCCCAGCCGGCAAAGGGCGTGCTCCGCCCCAGGCTCAGGAAGCGTTCCGGGTCAATCCGCCAGCGCTTGTCCAGGTCAAAGACAGCCAGCTCCGCCCGCTGCCCCGGCAGGATGCCTCCATCCGTAAAGCCGAAACGTCGACGGGGGGCGCCGCTCATGAGCTCCATGAGCTTCTCCAGGGAGATCAATCCCTTTTGCACCAGATGCGTATACAGCAGCGGGAAGGCGGTCTCCAGGCCCACAATGCCCATCACCGAGCCCCGCAGGCCCTTGGCCTTTTCCTCCCGGCCATGGGGGGCGTGGTCCGTGGCGATCATGTCGATGGTGCCATCGGCGAGGCCCTCCAGCAGGGCTTCCCGGTCCGCGCGGTCCCGCAGGGGGGGATTCATCTTGAAGCGGCCCTCGTCCTGCAAATCATCCTGGGACAGCAGCAGGTAGTGGGGGCCGGTCTCGCAGGTCACGTCCACGCCCTCGGCCTTGGCCTGGCGGATCAGCGCCACGGACTCCTTGCAGGAGATGTGGCACACATGGTAGGGGCAACCCGTCTCCCGGGCCAGGCGCAGGTCCCGGGCGATCTGCCCCCACTCGCTCTCCGAGGGAATCCCCGGGATACCGTGGGCAGCGGCATAGCTGCCCGCGTGAATGGCGCCCCCGGCGGGAATCAGGGACATATCCTCGCAGTGGGCCACGATCATGCTCCCCGCCGCCTTGCAGCGCTCCATGGCCTGGCGCATGAGGCTCTCGGACTGCACGCCCCGGCCATCGTCGGAGAAGCCAGCCACCCCAGGCGCCAGGGCGGCCATGTCCGTCAGCTCCCCCGCACCCTTCTGTCCCAGGGTGATGCACCCATAGGGCACCACGCGGACACAGGCATCCCGGCGGATGATCTCCTCCTCCACCGCCAGATGCTCGGGGGTATCGGGGGCGGGGTTCAGGTTGGGCATGGCGCACACGGTGGTGTACCCGCCCCGGGCCGCCGCCCGCGTTCCCGCCAGCACCGTCTCCTTATAAGAAAACCCAGGCTCCCGCAGATGCACGTGCACATCCACAAGACCTGGGACCACAACGCGGCCGTGCAGGGAAAAAACACGGTCCGCCTGAACACCTTCCCCGAAGGAAGAAACAATGCGCCCGTCCTCCACCAGCACATCCTGGGGGACGAGCTTGCCTTGGGCAGGCGTATACGCGCCGGTCAGAAGCATCCTCACAGGGGTATCCTCCTTGTACAGCTATCTAAGCTATTATACGCAAGCCCTGCCGGAATTGCAAGGGGCGAAGGACCCAAAAACGCCCCCTTGCGCGCCCTTTGCAGGGGTGCTACAATAGGGCAGACTTTTTTTCAAGGAGGCTGTTTCATGGAACGCTGCGCCCTCTGCCCACGCCAATGCAACGCCCGACGGACCCCGGAGGGCGGCAACGGTTTCTGCGGCCTGGGAAGCACCCTGCGCCTGGCGCGCATTGCGCCCCACTACTGGGAGGAACCGCCCATCAGCGGTGTTCGCGGCACCGGAGCGCTGTTTTTCAGCGGCTGCACCCTGCGCTGCGCCTACTGCCAAAACGGGGACATCAGCCACCGCAACCTGGGGCGGGATTTCACCCCTACCCAGTTGGCGGAAAGCATGCGCCGCCTGGTGGACATGGGCGTGCACACCATGAGCTTTATCACCGCGACCCCTTTTGTGGAGGGGATTCTGGAGGCGCTGGCGCTGTACCGTCCGCCCGTCCCGCTGGTCTGGAACACCTCCGGCTATGAAACCGTGGAAACCCTTCGCCGCCTAGAGGGCGTCATGGACGTGTACCTGCCCGATTTGAAGCATTTCTCCGCCCGCATGGGACAGCTATGCGCCAAGGCTCCGGACTATTTCGAGGTCGCCAGCGCCACCATTGTGGAAATGGCGCGTCAGACGGGGACGCCGCAATACGGCGAGGACGGCATCATGCGCCGGGGCGTGCTGATCCGCCACCTGATCCTTCCCGGCCTCACCGGGGAAAGCATCGCCCTGCTGGACTGGATACACGATCATCTGCCGGGCATTCCCGTAAGCCTGATGCGCCAGTACGTGCCCCTGAACGGCGTGGACATTCCGGGGCTGACCCGCACCATCACCCCGCGGGAATACCGCCGGGTGCGCGACCATATGCGCGCCCTGGAGCTGCCCGGTTTTGAACAGGAGGCCGCTTCCGCCTCGGAGGATTTTGTGCCCCTGTTCGGCAGGGATGAAAGCTACGTATAAGCTCACCGGCGGAGCGGGGGACGGATTTCGACCGCATACCTTTTCCTACAATTTTGGACGTTTTCTGGCTGGCGGCGCTGCTTTCTAAAAAGTGGCGCCGCCAGTTTTCAGCTTGCTGACAAGGTATATGGCAGACTGCTAAAAAATCCCAGGGAGGTGTCGCAGGAGCTGTGCCCCCTCCGGCTTCATGTTTTTTGCCAGCCTGCACGCACCCCGCCGGTCAATCACCGTCGCAGTGGTTCGTCTCCTCCCTGCGCAAGGTGACTTCGGGCATCAGCTCATTGGAAACAATTGTCAGTATCTCCTCCAACCGTGCGCAATCCTCCGGCGAAAAGCGCTGGCTAATGCGCTCCATGCCCCGCTGGGTGTAGCTGCTGGAGATATTATAATAATGTAAATATTTCTCCGTCACCTGCAAATGATATTCCCGCTTGTCGGAATCCGACTGCACCTTCCGGGCATACCCCTTTTTCACCAGGCTGTTAACCTTGTAAGCCGCGTTGGGCGGGGAGATATGCATGAAGGAGGCGAATTCGTTGATGGTGGGATTGCCCAGCGCCTGGATGGTTTCCATGCAGAAGGTTTCCACCGTGGTCAGGCTCGCCTCCCGCTCCTGGAAGCGGCAGAAGATCTCCTGATAAAAATGCAACTTGAATTTTGTATACACATCCATAAACGCATCGCGCAGCATGGTATTCTCCCCAGTCATCATCGTTCCGAGATGACTGCATTATAGCATTTTTCCATGACACCGGCAATACTCAGCCCAAGGAGAAGGTCAGCTGCGCGGTGGCGACGGTCTCGCCGTCCACGGTGGCGCGGCATTCGCCCACGCCCACCGGACCGCGCTGCCGGGTGATGACGCACTCCATCTCCAGCACGTCTCCCGGCGTGACCTTGCGCAGGAAACGCGCATCCCGTACCCGGCCCAGAAAAGCCAGCTTGCCCCGGTTCTCCGGCAGGGAGAGCAGCGCCACGCCGCCCACCTGAGCCATGGCTTCGATGATGAGCACCCCCGGCATCACCGGCGTGCCGGGAAAATGCCCCTGGAAAAACGGCTCATTGATCGTGACACACTTGACGGCCCGGGCCCAGTGCCCCGGTTCGCCGTCCAGAACCCGGTCCACCAGGGCGAAGGGGTACCGGTGCGGAAGAATCTGCGCGATTTCGCTGGCGCTGTACTGCATGCCCATGGTCAAGCCTCCCATTTTTTCATCAGAACGCTGCAATTGTGGCCGCCAAAGCCCAGGGAATTGGACATGGCCACGCGAATCGCCCTTTCTCGGCCCTCGTTGGGCACCACGTCCAGGTCGCACGCCTCGTCGGGCACCTGATAATGAATGGTAGCGGGCACAAAACCGTCCTTCAGGCTCATGGCCGTGAAAATGGCTTCCACCGCCCCTGCCGCGCCCAGCATGTGCCCGGTCATGGATTTGGTGGAGCTTACCATCAGCTTATAGGCATGCGGGCCGAATACCTGCTTGATGGCCGCCACCTCTCCGGCATCGTTGAGACGGGTGGAGGTGCCGTGGGCGTTGATGTAGTCCACGGCTTCCGCGGGGGTTTCTCCGTCGGCCAGCGCCATGGCCATGGCGCCCGCGCCGCCGGAACCGTCGGGCAGGGGCGCGGTCATGTGGTAGGCGTCGCAGGTGGCGCCGTAGCCGCACACCTCCGCATAGATATGCGCCCCTCGGGCCAGAGCGTGCTCCATTTCCTCCAGGAGCAGGATGCCCGCGCCTTCGCCCATGACAAAGCCGTTGCGCTCCTTGTCAAAGGGGATGGACGCCCGGGCGGGGTCCTCGGACATGGAAAGCGCCCGCATGGACGTAAAGCCGCCCATGGCCAGGGGCGTGATGCTGGCCTCCGTCCCGCCGCAGAGCATGGCTTCGGCATAGCCGTCCCGGATATAGTGGAAGGCATCCCCCACGGCGTTGGTCCCCCCGGCGCAGGCTGTTACCGGGCAGGTACACATGCCCCGAAAGCCGTAGGCAATGGCGATTTGTCCCGCGGCCATGTTGCTGATGGCCGTGGGGATATAGTACGGGGACACCCGGTCCCAGCCGCGTTCCCGGCCGCGGTCGTGCTCCGCCTCCATGATGCCCTGTCCGCCGATGCCGCTGGACACCATGACCCCGCAGCGGGGCTTTTCTTCCTCCCGGGGCGTAAAGCCCGCGTCCAGCATGGCCTCCCGGGCGGCCACCAGGGCAAACTGGGTGAAGCGGCCCAGGCGGCGGAGGCTGCTTTTATCCGGCATTTCCTCCAGGGTGAAGCCCTTTACCTCGGCGGCCAGCTTTACCATGCGGCCGGAGGCGTCATAGGC
>CALVVZ010000200.1 GCA_944364075.1 uncultured Clostridia bacterium | reverse complement strand
GCCGCTTGCACTACCTTTCATGCCTGATTGATTCGACATGCAGGAGGCAAAATCCTTTTGGTTTTCCTCACTTTTTTAGAAAATCATTGACTTTTTCAGCAGACGGCGCCGGGTTTTCCTGGAACAAACGCCTTTGTCTGCGTAATGGACAGTCCCTCCATGAGCCAGCGGAATTCCTGCTGCGTAAGCTTCTTCAGTTCCTTCTCGTTTCGTGGCCACTGAAACCGTTTCTCCGTCAGGCGCTTGTACAGCAGGATATATCCCGTGCCATCCCAATACAGCGCTTTGATGCGATCTGCCCGCCTTCCGCAGAACAGATACAGCGACGTCTCTTCCATCTCCTGGCCGAATTGGGTTTGCACCAGTGCGGCCAGACCGTCGATCTGCTTGCGCATGTCCGTATAACCGCAGGCGATGTAGTAGTTCTGTACCCGGCTGAAATCAAGCATGGCTGAGCGCCTTCACGAACACCGCGAGCATTCCAATATCCGTACCCGACGGAAACTCGGCTTCCACGCCGTGCGTCCGAATCACAATTCCACCGGAGGAGGGTCGCGGCGATACGGTCTCAACCGCCAGCTTTTCCGGTTCTACTCTGACGAGCGCACCGCTCTTGTTCTCTGCTTCACAAAGGGCTTCTTCCCGGATGATTCTCAGCCAGTAATAGTAGCTGTTCTCACGGATTCCGTTCTGCAGGCACCATGTTCGTACGCTTTGACCGCTCTGCTGCCGCTCATGAATTAGTTGTTTCCACTCGTTCATCCTCGTGATTCGCTTTGCTTCCGGGATTGTCATGTGCTTCTCTCCATAGTTTTTCAAGTTTGCTTGTTTTTCTGGATTCCAGTTTTTCAACTGCTATGGGTAAGTATCGCACATTTCGTCGCTATCGTCACGGCGCGGGATTATTGAGCGGTTACGGTGCTTTTGCTGCCGCTTCGTATCGTCCCACCATGATTATTTGGCGGCGCGCATTTTTTTCATCAGGACATAGCTGATGACGCAAAAGCTCACATATACGACGCCGAAGGTCAGCGTATGGAAAATGCCAACCGGATAGGGGGCAATCCATCCGTCCTTGAAAATCAGCAGGGAAAGCTCCCCGCTAAGCATGGAAACCGGCATCAACGCGAACCCGGCAACATCCAGCCAGGCAATGGCAAAGGGCGGGTTTTCTGCGGACAGCAGCTTTCCGATGAAATACCCGGCAACCCCGACGGCTTGTATGATCATGGCGCCCCAAACCATTTCCATGGTCTGCTTTTCATGCCATCCGCCAAAGGCGCAGAACAAGCCAATGGCGATGAAAGCCGTCGACGCAATATACAGGATCTTGCTGGCCAGGGCCTTATTTTTTTCCCCCTGATCTTTTGCAGGTTCCACGCCCTTGAGCAGATAATCGGTTGTGACTTCAAAAAAATCGCTCAAGCTAATAATTTTCTCCAGGTCCGGTATGCTTTGTCCGCTTTCCCACTTGGAGACGGCCTGCCTGGATACGCCCACCCTTTCGGCAAGCTCCTCCTGGGAAATTCCCTTTGCTTTTCTTAGGGATTGTATGCTGTCCGCCAGGTTCATTGTCGTCACTCCTTTCTTTGGATGCGGACATTGTACCATGCCGCGGGGTTGCATGGCTACCATGCGGGCCTGGCAATCTGTCAACCGGCGGTTGCGGGCCGGGATTTTGGGAAAAAAAGGCCTCCCGCACGATACCGGCGCGGGAGGCTTCAGGCTGTTAAGGCACGCTTTTTCACAGGGCTGCAAGAAAAATGAAGCTTCGGGCTCCATACCTTGCAAAAACGCCATAGCGTATGGGACCGAAGGTTTCCAAAGGGCGACCGGAAAGCCCTTTGGTCGCGCCCGCAGGCGCGAAACCCTTGCGCTTGCATGTATGCAATGAAAAGCCTGCGCGCATTTCAAGATTAAATGCTTCGCCAACGCTTGGAAGCCTCCCGCACGATACCGGCGCGGGAGGCTTCCTTCATTTACGGAGCCGGGAGGCTCCGCGGACGGACTGGCATTATCCCCTGGCCCGGGGGAGAATTTCCTTCTGGAAAAAGCTCTCCACTTCCTCGGGCTTGAGGTCGTAGGGCACGCCGTCGATGTCCACGTTGACGCCCCGGGCGTTGCCTTCCTGGCAGCGCTTCATGCAAAACTTGCCCGCCAGTTCCACGTAATCCTTCACGCCGGCTTCCTCCACCAGGCGCTGAAGCTCCGCGATGACCTGGGGCGCGCCCTTCACGTGGCAGAAGCTGCCGATGCAGATGGTAACCTTCATGGCCGTGGCCCTCCTCTTACTCGTAGTCCACAACGTCCGCCCAGCGCAGCAGGAATTCCTTCTCCTCGGGCTTGCCCTTCACGGACTGGCTGGCCGCCACAATGGGAATCCACTTCTGCACGTACTGCTTGGCGGTGTCGCTCTTTTTGCAGAACAGGTCCAGGTACTTCTCTGCGCCCTCGATGTTGCCTTCCAGCCAGAAGAGCAGATAGGTGCGGGCCGCGTCGGCGGAGGCGTTGCCCTGGGTCACGTGGGACCAGTCCAGGATGTACGCCGTGCCGTCCTCGGTAATGATGATGTTGGAGGGGTTGAAGTCCCCGTGGCACACCTTGTTGTGCTTGGGCATGGCCGCCAGGCGGGTATGCAGCTCATACCGGCAGGTGGCGTCCAGGTTGGCCTGGGAGATCTTCTTCTGCATCTTTTCCGTGAGGCTGTTGAGCATGGGGCAGGTCTTGCGCTGCACCTCCAGCTGCAGGTCCACGAACTTCTCCAGATATTCGTCATACTTCTCGGGCTGCTCGTCCATGAGGCGCTGGAGGGTTTTGCCCTCGATATATTCGGTGACGATGGCCCACTTGCCGTCGATCTTGCAGACCTCCTCCACCCGGGGCACGTTCAGGCCGATGCCCTCCACCCGGGCCTGGTTCAACGCCTCGTTGAGGATGTCCGCCTTGTCATAGCGGGCGCCGAAGACCTTTACGGCCAGGTTCCCATCCCGGTAGACCGTCTTGTCCGTGCGGACGGCGATGATCTTCTCCAGATTCATGTTCAAGCCTCCTCCTTCTTGCCGTAGTAGGCGTTCAGGTACATCTGTTTGATTTCGCTCATGAGGGGATAGCGGGGATTGGCGCCGGTGCACTGGTCGTCGAAGGCCTGCTCCACCATCTCGTCCAGGCTGGTGAGGAACTTCTCCTCCTCAATGCCGTATTCCCGGATGCTGTCCTTGATGCCGATCTGCCCCTTGAGGGTATGCACCGCGGCGATGAGGCTTTCCAGCTTCTCCTGGTCGTTTTTGCCCTTCATGCCCAGGAACTCGGCGATTTCCGCGTAGCGGCGCAGGGTATGGGGATGATCGTACTGGGGGAAGGTGCCCATCTTGGCGGGAACCTCCGCGGCGTTGAAGCGCAGCACCTCCTCAATGAGCAGGGCGTTGGCGATGCCGTGGGGCAGGTGATGGAAGGCGCCCAGCTTGTGGGCCATGGAGTGGCACACGCCCAGGAAGGCGTTGGCGAAGGCCATACCGGCCATGGTGGAAGCGTTGGCCATCTTCTCCCGGGCTTCGGGGTCGCTGCCGCCGTTGGCATAGGCCCGGGGCAGGTAGTCAAAGATGGTGCGCATGGCCTTCAGGGCCAGGCCGTCGGTGTAGTCGGTGGCCATCATGGAGGCATAGGCTTCCAGGGCGTGGGTCATGGCGTCGATACCCGAGGCGCTGGTCAGGCCCTTGGGCATGTTCATCATCAGGTTGGAATCCACAATGGCCATGTTGGGCAGCAGCTCGTAGTCGGCCAGGGGATACTTCACGCCGGTGGATTCGTCGGTGATCACCGCGAAGGGCGTCACCTCGGAGCCGGTGCCCGCGGAGGTGGGCACCGCGATGAAGTAGGCCTTCTCGCCCATCTTGGGGAACACATAGGTGCGCTTGCGGATGTCCATGAAGCGCATGGCCATGTCCAGGAAGTCCACTTCCGGGTGCTCGTACATCACCCACATGATCTTGCCCGCGTCCATGGCGGAGCCGCCGCCCAGGGCGATGATGCAGTCGGGCTGGAAGCTGTTCATGGCCTTGGCGCCCTCCTTGGCGCAGGCCAGGGTGGGATCGGGGGCCACGTCGAAGAAGGTGGTATGCTGCACGCCCATCTCATCCAGCTTGTCGGTGATGGTCTTGGTGTAGCCGTTGTGGTACAGGAAGGAGTCGGTGACAATGAAGGCCCGCTTCTTGCCCATGACGTGCTTGAGCTCGTCCAGGGCCACGGGCAGGCAGCCCGGCTTCAGGTAAACCTTTTGCGGCGCGCGGAACCAGAGCATGTTCTCCCTCCTCTGGGCGACGGTCTTGATGTTGATCAGATGTTTCACGCCCACGTTTTCGCTTACGGAGTTGCCGCCCCAGGAGCCGCAGCCCAGCGTCAGGGAGGGGGCGAGCTTGAAGTTGTACAGATCGCCGATGCCGCCCTGGGAGGAGGGGGTGTTCACCAGGATGCGGCAGGTCTTCATCCGGGAGGCGAAGTCCGCGACCACGTCCTGCCGGGTGGTGGCGTTGAGGTAGATGGAGGAGGTATGGCCGTAGCCGCCGTCGGCGATGAGCTGCTGGGCCTTGGCAAAGGCGTCTTCGAGGTCCGCGGCCCGGTACATGGCCAGCACCGGGGAGAGCTTCTCATGGGCGAACTCCTCGCTCAAATCGACGCTGGTCACCTCGCCGATGAGGATCTTGGTTTCCTCAGGCACGGCGACGCCCGCCAGCTTGGCGATGGTGGCGGCTTTCTGACCCACGATCTTGGCGTTGAGCGCGCCGTTGATGAGGATGGTCTTGCGCACCTTGTTCAGCTCGTCCCTTTT
>CALVVZ010000199.1 GCA_944364075.1 uncultured Clostridia bacterium | reverse complement strand
CAGAAAATGATTTGCGGGCAGATGCGGCAAGCCTGCCGCCGGTAAAGCGTTTCTTTCCGGCAGGCGCTCCAAGCAGACTGCCGTACGGCGGTCCAAAACAATGACCGCTAGCATTAGCGCCTTTTGCAGCCCGTTGCGGCGGTTCAGGGCGCCTGTAAAAATACTTTCAGCGTGAACTCATGATCAGTGCATTCCGTTTCCACCACGCCCATGTACTGCTTGGCGATCGCCTGGATGGAGGCCAGCCCAATGCCGGGAGAAGCAAAGGAACGCTTGCGGGAAAGCAACTGCTCCCCGCTTTTTTGAAGCTGGCCGTCGAAGTGATTCATGACCAGCAGCGTAACGTGCTTGTGCTCGACACGGCCGCGCATTTGAACGAAGCGATCCTCTGCGGGAAGCTGGCTGCATGCCTCCAGCGCGTTCTGAAGGCTGTTGCCGATGAGCACGCACAGATCAGCGTCGTCTATGCCGCAGCCGGACAGAGGCAACACAATATCCGTGCGCACATCCTGAGCGCAGGGTTGCACCAGCAAGGCGTGAATGACGCTGTCCACCGCCGGGTGGTCGGAATAGGTTATGGCCGCGCGCTCGAAAATGCGCAGCTCCCAGTCGTCCAGATAGGTCTGCAACCGGTCGTATTCCTTGCGCTCCAGACAGGCGCGCAACACGCCCAGCTGATACTTCAGGTTGTGGCGAAGAACGCGCAGCTTTTCATAGTCTGCGGATTGCTGGACATATTTTTCTTTCTGGGCTTCCAGAATGCGTCCTGCAAGCTCCAGACGGGCTTTGTACAGGCCGGCGCGCAGGTTTTCCTGAATCAACTGTGCGCATAAGCAATAGCTGATTAACGTGCCGGCATAGCTGATGAGGTTGATGAGCAGAAAGCTGAAATTGAAGGAGTATGCCATGCTTACGTAGGCCTGCGTAAGCGCCAGGCTGATGCCGCATTGCGTCAACGGGAGCAGAAACAGCAGGTGCAGCATGCGAGCATCTACCGCCTGGGTAAAGACGGGCAACAAGTATTTGTACAAAATCCAGACCGCAATAGGAAGGCAGATCAGCTGCAGGACGGAAAAACTAATGATGAATTGCGGCGTAATGCTTTGTGAGAAAAAGCCCAGCCAACAGGTTTCCAGGTAGTTGCTTACGGAAATGGAAAACATTAAATAATGCAGGGAAGCAAAAAACCAGAACAATCCTTTGAAATAGGGCATGCCGCACAGGGGAAGATAGGCCAGCAGGTAAATCAGCGCCGTAAACCCATACCATAGGTCGTTTGATGTCATGGATACGCAGGCAACGCCCAGAAATGCGCCATAAAGCAGCAGGCAGATTAGCCTCTTGGGCTGATACTTACAGGGCAACAGGCTGATCAACAACGTGGGTACGAGATACAACGGTACTTCAATCAGTCGGAGCAGGTCCATGTCACGTTTTTGCCTCCTGCATTTCGGTCCAGAGAAATTCGGCGCAGCGCTGCCGGATGGACAGGCTTTCGCGGATTCGAATGGGAACGCGGTCGCCGTTATCCATCTGCAGATGGTCGCTGGCTGCGCTCTGCACATGGGCAAGATTCACCACGTAGCTGCGATGGCACTGGAGAAACTGATCTGTGGGCAGCTGCTCCATCATATCCTTCAACCGCATGGATGCAGAAAGCACGCCCTTGGTCGTGTGGACATGGCAGTGCTTTCCGTAAACGTCGATGTAACAGATGTTTTGCAAGGGAATGGATTGACGGACACGGTCCGAAAGGATGTTCAGCGTTGAACAGCTTTTGCCACGGCGGGAGAGCAGATGGTCAACAATCCGGGAAAAAGCGGCTGCGGTAACCGGTTTTTTCAGATACCCCAAGGCAAACACGTCGTACCCTTCCAGCATATAGTCGTCACTGCTGGTGGTGAACACGATATCCAGCTGCTGACCTTTGGCGCGAAGCCGCCGGGCCAGGGTCAACCCCAACGGGCGGCCGCCGTACATCAGAATATCCAGCAGACACACGCAATACTGCGTTTCTCTTGCAATGGCGCTTTCCAGGGCGCCAGGATGCTGAAAGGTATAGATTTCACAGGAAATACCACGGCTTTGCATAACCTGAAGCGAAATGTTCCGCAAGGCCTCCAGGTCGGAAGCGCTGTCATCCAACAAATAAAGGTGAAGGGAAGGAAGCTCCTGGCCGCCTTTTTCCGTGGAGGACCCGGCTTGACTGATACGGTCCATCCTATCGATCCCCCCTTTTTTCGATTTTCATGCAATCGGGACATGATAGCGGAAGTCGAAGATGTGACATACAGAAAACTTTTTATGCGCGTGAAGGGGAAAAGCCGCATAGGCCGTTGCGATACGTTTGGACGCGAAAGGAAAAACTGCGCAGGCGCGGAAATAAGCCTCCCCGCGCCCGCGCTGATGAAAGTATGCCGGTTGATTAACCTTTTTTCTGATCCACCATGGCCTTGACCTTCATGGGCAAGCCCAGCAGATTGATGAAGCCTTCGCTGTCCTTGTGGCTGTACAGGTCGTGGCTGTCGCCAAAGGTGGCGATCTCTTCCATGTACAGGCTGTTGGGGCTCTTGATGCCCGCGGGAATGCAGTTGCCCTTGTACAGCTTCAGGCGTACCGTGCCGTTGACGGCTTGCTGCGTGCTGTCCACAAAGGCGGACAGCGCCTCACGCAGGGGCGTGTACCACATGCCATCGTACACCAGTTCCGCAAACTTGATGGCCACCTGATCCTTGTAGTGGCTGGTTTGACGGTCCAGGGTGATGGATTCCAGCAGCTGATGGGCGGCATAGAGCATGGTGCCGCCAGGCGTCTCGTACACGCCGCGGCTCTTCATGCCTACCAGGCGGTTTTCCACCAGGTCGGCGCAGCCTACGCCATTACGGGCGGCGATTTCGTTGGCTTTGGTAACCAGCGCCACCGCGTCCAGCTTCTCGCCGTTGATGGCTACGGGCACACCTTTTTCAAAGTCCACGGTGACGTATTCCGCCTGATCGGGCGCCTTTTCAGGAGTAACCATGGTCAGCAGCAGGTCCGCCGGAGGCTCGTTCCAGGGATCTTCCAGGTCTGCGCCTTCGTGGCTGATGTGCCAAATGTTGCGGTCCATGGAATAGGGCCGGTCCTTCTTGACGGGCACGGGGATGTTCCGTGCCTCAGCGTATTCGATTTCCTGTTCCCGGGTCTTGAGATCCCAGATACGCCAGGGAGCGATGATCTTCATCTGCGGGTCAAAGGCCTTGATAGTCAACTCAAAGCGAACCTGATCGTTGCCCTTGCCCGTGCAACCGTGACAGATGGCGGTGCAGTTTTCCTTGTGGGCGATTTCCACCAGGCGCTTGGCAATCAGGGGACGGGCAAAGCTGGTGCCCAGCAGATACTTTTGCTCGTATACCGCGCCGGCCTTCAGCGTGGGCCAGATGAAATCCTCCACGAACTCTTTGCGAAGATCTTCGATATACAGCTTTTCCGCGCCGCATTTCTTTGCCTTTTCATGGAGAGGCTCCAGCTCCTCGCCCTGTCCTACGTCTCCGGCTACGCAAATCACGTCGCAGTCGTAATTTTCCTTCAGCCACGGAACAATAATCGACGTATCCAATCCGCCGGAATAGGCTAACAATACACGCATCTTTGCCATGATTCTCTTCCCCTTGTGTTTTGTTCATTCCGTTCCCTTGGGGAACGATAGTGAGTATACACCAAAGTGCATAAAAATGCAATACCCTTTGCAAATTTTTCGCGCCTTCTTGAAGGCCTACCTCCCAGGGCAAAAAACAGCTGCCCGATCAGTAATCGGACAGCGAGACTGCCGAAAAAAGCATGCTTTTTCATACAGACGCAAAAAAAGAAACTTCGGGCTTCCTAACTTGCAAAAATGACATCAAGTATGGGGCCGAAGGTTTCCAAAGGGCGACCGGAAAGCCCTTTGGTCGCGCCCGCAGGCGCGAAACTTTCCCTGTTTGCAAGAGCACAATGTGCATCTTGCAAAAAAAGAGACTACATACTTTGTCAACAGTCTGCGCTGCCCGATCAGTAATCGGACAGCGCAGACTGTCAAAAAACGCAGGAAGAAGTCGGAGGGGCCGCAGCCCCTCCGACTTCCATTCATATCCGACAATTTGGTCAGCTTTGAGATTACAACTGATTGCTTTTTTCGCTGGCGCTGTACCATTTGGTCAGCAAGCGAGCAACGGGCGCGCACCAGAATTTGCGGAACATGGCGTAGTCTTCGGGTTGACGCCCGCCTTTTTCCAACACCTGGGAGGTGGTGGAACCTACGTGAATACGGTGCAGCATGCGCACGGTATGGTCATAGGTAAAGCGGCCGTCCATGCGGCTGAGCCGTTCCCAGGTCTGCCAGTCCAGGCTGGTGGTCATGTCCGTCTGAAACAGGGGAACGGGCAAGCGGCGCAGGTTAAAAGTGACCGCTGGACAGCAGATGGGATCGCCCAAGGCCAGGGTACGGCGCTTCATGAATACGCTGCTTTGAAAGGCGGGGATGCGCATACGCCATAGCAGCATGCGCTTGATGCGCAGCAGACGGGAATGGGTGACAACCTCGTTGCCGCGCTTTTCCCCGTAGTCGGAGAAATAGATGAGCATGTCCGGGGTTGCCAGGCGCTGCACGGCTGCCCCGTAACCGGGCAGGTACAGGTCATCTTGGTGGCAGAGCGTGACCAGGTCATACCCGGATGCCTGCGCCTGGGCCAGGGCGAAATTCCAATCCGAGCCGATGCCCGGGGCTTGGGGATTGACGCAGTAGGAGGCGCCGTATTCCTCGGCCAGCCGCTCCAGGTAGGGGGAAGGGGTGGCGGTACACAGCAGGATGGGCGAGGGGCGTTCCTGC
>CALVVZ010000198.1 GCA_944364075.1 uncultured Clostridia bacterium | reverse complement strand
ATGTCTCCCTCCTTTGTGACCGGCGACGGCTACAAGTTTGCGGAAAAGGCCGGCGCGGTGTTCAACAACATGGACTATCTGCCCGCCTATCCCGGCGGCGTGCCCGTGGGCGGCTTCGACGTGTCCTGCACCGCTTCCGTGCAGTATCCTGGCGTGATCTGGGTGGACAACACCGGCAGCCGCATGGTCAAGGAGCTGGGCAGCCTGGACAGCGAGCGCAAGGCGGCTTATGCCAACGCGCCCGAAAATCTGGTGTATATGATCCTTACCCAGTCCATGAAGGACACCCAGGACCCCATCCTCAGTGTGGGCGGCGGCTTCTCCGGCAAGACGGATGAAGGCTGGGCGTATTTCGACCAGCTGCTGGCCGAGGGCAACTGCGTGTACTATGGCGAAACCATCGAGGAGCTGGCCGCCAACGCCGGCATCGATGCGGAAGGCCTGGCTGCCACCATCGAAGCCTATAACGGCTATGTGGCCGCGGGCGAGGATAAGGATTTTGGCCGTGAGGCGGACACCATGGTGGCGCTGGAAGGTCCCTTCTATGCCCTCAAGACCTGCCCCTATGTGATGCTCACCAAGGGCGGCCCGCTGATGAACCCCGACGCGCAGACCCTGAACGCGGACGGCGAGCCGATTCCGGGCCTGTACCAGTGCGGCGAGCTGGCCGGCGGCGCGAACATCGGCGGCAGCGCGAACATTGGCGGTCTGGCCAACACCAGCTGCATCGTTTGGGGCAAGATTGCCGGCGCCAACGCGGCGGCCTATGCCCTGAGCAAGTAACACCATCTTCGCTTCCCATGCGGGAGAGACCGTCCGGTCTCTCCCGCTTTTTGCTGCGCGCAGTTGCTTTTTCATGGAAAAAAGGGTACAATAATTTTGTTTATTCGGTATCATCTTTTTCCGGGATGGAGCATGAAGGAGGATCAGTGTATGAATTATGTTTTCATGACCGACAGCGACAGCGATCTGCCGTACAGCCTGAAAGCCAAGTATGACATTCCCGTGGTGTACATGCCCTATGCCATCGACGGCAAGGAATACTTCGACGATCTGGGCCAGACCATGGACCACCATACCTACTTTGACAAGATGCGCGCGGGCGCCACGCCGGTGACCTCCGCATTGAACCAGGCGGATTACCTGGAATACTTCGAGCCCATTCTCCGGGAGCAGGACCTGCTTTTCGTGGCCTTCTCCAGCCAGCTGAGCTGCACCATCCAAGCGGTGTACGCCGCCCGGGAGGAGCTGCTGGCCAAGTATCCCCAGCGCAAGTTCATGGTGGTGGATACCCTGTCCATTTCCGGCCCCATGACCATGCTGCTGCTCAAGGCCCATGAGCTGTACCGGGCGGGCAAGCCCATGGAAGAAGTGGCCCAGTGGCTGGAGGAAAACAAGCTTCGCGCCCAGGCTTTCTTCACGGTGGAAGACCTGAAGTACCTCAAGCGCGGCGGCCGCCTCTCCGCCACCAGCGCCGTCCTGGGCACCATGCTGGACCTGAAGCCCATCATCGTGGAGTCCAAGGAAGGCAAGCTGGTTCCCGTGGACAAGGTGCGCGGCCGGAAAAAGGCCCTGAGCTACCTGGTGGACAAGTCCGCGGAGAACATTACCCAGCCCGAGGACCAGGAGGTCATCATCCTTCACGCGGATGCGCCCCAGGACGCCGCTAAGCTGGACGAGATGCTCAAGGCCAAGGTGCCCGGCGTGCGTACCCGCATTGAGTGCGTGGGCCCGGTGATTGGCGCGCACTGCGGACCCGGCACGGTGGCCATTTGCTTCCTGGGCAAGGAGCGCGCGGTCTGAGCGCTTTTTCCGGGAAAACGTCTGTACTCGTCGCGCCTGCGGCGCGGTCCTGCGGCCGCCGTGGGCGCGGCGCTTTTTCAAGGAGGGCGCTATGCCGCGACTGCTATTTTTGGGTTCCACCTGCGCGGATGTGATTCTGCGCGTGCCCTGCCTGCCCCGGACGGGGGAGGACCTCAACCTGCTGGGGCAATCCGTTTCTCTGGGGGGATGCGCTTTCAATGCCTGCGCCGCGGCCCGGTGCTTCAGCGGCGCGGAAACGACGCTTTTCTCCCCGGTGGGGAGCGGGCTGTGGGGGGATTGGGTGCGCCGGGCGCTGGCGGAGCGGGGCATCGAATCGCCGATTCCGCCGGTGGACGCTCCCAACGGCTGCTGCTATTGCCTGGTGGACGCGGCGGGAGAGCGTACCTTCCTGTGCGAGCACGGCGCGGAATACCGCTTCCGGCCGGAATGGATGGAGCTGCTGGGGGATGCGCCCTACGACGGCGTGTACCTGTGCGGCCTGGAGGTGGAGGAGGACACCGGGGACGTGCTGCTGGATTACCTGGAGCGGCATCCGCCCAAGCGGCTGTATTTTGCCCCAGGGCCGCGGCTGTGCCATATTCCGCCCCGGCGCATGGCGCGGGTATTTGCGCTGCATCCGCTGACGCATCTCAACGCTGCGGAGGTTACCTTTTTTACCCGGCAGGAAACGGTGGCGGCGGGAGCTGCGGTGCTGGCGCAGGCCACCGGCGGGGACGTGGTGGTAACCCTGGGCGGGGCGGGCGCGTATGTCCTCTGGCAGGGGCGGGCGCGGTGCGTTCCCGCCGTGCCGGTCGCTGTGCGGGACACCATCGGCGCGGGAGACGCGCATCTGGGCGCCGTCATGGGCTGCGAGGCACGGGGGATGACCCTGGAGGAAGCGGTGGTTCAGGCCAATCGCGCCGCCGCCGCGGTGGTCAGCCGCGAGGGCGCGGAGCTGACGCCGGCATGCTTTACACAATGGATGGAGGAAGATGCACATGGGATTTAATGAAGTCAATGCCTATCTGACCCAGGCGGGCTATGGGGACAGGGTGCAGGAATTCGACGTGTCCAGCGCCACGGTGGAGCTGGCGGCCCAGGCCCTGGGCTGCCCGCCGGCGTATATCGCCAAGACGCTTTCCTTTATGGCGGGGACGCAGCCGCTGCTCATCGTGGCGGCAGGGGATGCCAAGGTGGACAACGCGAAGTTCAAGGCTCAGTTCCACCAAAAGGCGAAGATGATGACCGCCCAGGAGCTGGAAACTTTCACTGGACTGCATTTTGGGGGCGTGTGCCCCTTCTCCGTGCCGGAACCGGTGCAGGTATGGCTGGACGCTTCCCTGCGCAGGTTCGAAGTGGTATATCCGGCCTGCGGCAGCTCCAACAGCGCCGTGCGGCTGACCCTTGCGGAGCTGGAACGCCTGAGCAGGCCCGCGGGCTGGGTGGACGTGTGCAAGGGCTGGGAATGACGCCGTCTTGCGGAAAAATCCCCAAAGGGAGTGTGATTCGGTGCTGCGGGTAGGAAATCTTTCCGTTCCGCTGTCGGCCACGGAGGACGAGGTGGTCCGGCAGCTGCTGCGGCGGCTGCGGATTCCCCGGGAAGCCCTGCTCTCCTGGAAAATACACAAAAAATCCGTGGACGCCCGGGACAAGGACGACGTGCATTTCGTGCTTACCGTGGATGTGGCGCTGGCGGAGGAAGCGGCGGTGCTTCGCCGGCTGAAGCCCGGCGTTGCGGCGCGGGTGCAGCCTTCGCCGGCGGTCCGGCTGCCCCGGGCGGCGTTTTCGGCGCCACCGCTGGTGGTGGGCGCGGGACCGGCGGGGCTGTTTGCCGCGCTGACGCTGGCCCGGGCCGGGGCGAGGCCCATCCTCATCGAGCGGGGAAAGCCCGTGGACCGGCGTGCGGAGGACGTGGCGCGCATGGCCCGGGAAGGCGCGCTGGACCCGGAGAGCAACGTGCAGTTTGGCGAGGGCGGCGCGGGGGCGTTCTCCGACGGCAAGCTGACCACGGGGATCAAAAGTCCCCATCAGCAGGCCGTGCTGGAAACCTTCGTGCGCCATGGCGCGCCGGAGGAGATCCTGGTGTTGGCCAAGCCCCATATCGGTACGGACCTGCTGCGGGGCGTGGTGGCCTCCATGCGGGAGGAAATCCTGCGCCTGGGGGGACAGGTGCTGTTTGAAACCCGGCTCATGGAGCTAATCCTCCAGGGCAGCCGGGTCATGGGCGCGGTGGTGCGCCAGGGCGGGGAAGCCAGGGAGATCGCTACGGATACGGTGCTGCTGTGCATTGGGCACAGCGCCCGGGATACCATGCAGGCGCTTTTCCGCCAGGGAGTGCATATGGCGCAGAAACCCTTTGCCATGGGCGTGCGCATCGAGCATCCCCAGGCCATGATTGACCGAAGCCAGTACGGGCGCTTTGCGGGGCATCCGGCCCTGCGCGCGGCGGAATACAAGCTGGCCGTCCGTACCCCGGACGGCCGGGGATGCTATACCTTTTGCATGTGCCCGGGCGGCGAGGTGATTGCCGCGGCGTCCCAGCCCGGCGGCGTGGCGGTGAACGGCATGAGCTATCATGCCCGCGCCGGGGAGAACGCCAACGCGGCGGTCCTGGTGGGCGTGCGCCCGGAGGACTTTGGGGACGACCATCCCCTGGCGGGCTTTGTGCTCCAGCGCAGCGTGGAGCAGGCGGCGTACCGTCTGGGGGGCGGCGGCTTTCGCGCCCCGGCACAGCGCCTGGAGGACTTTCTGGCCGGGCGCGCCTCCAAGGGATTTGGGGAGGTGCGGCCCAGCTACCGACCGGGGGTTACCCCGGCCAACCTGTGGGAATGCCTGCCGCGGTTTCTTGCGGAGGACCTCAAATTGGGCATTGTGCAGATGGACCGGCAGCTGCGCGGGTTCGCCCTGCCGGATGCTGTGCTCACCGGCGTGGAAACCCGCTCCTCTTCCCCCGTGCGCCTGTCCCGGGACGCCCTGCGCATGGGCAATCTCACCGGGCTGTATCCCGTGGGGGAAGGCGCGGGGTATGCGGGAGGCATTGTATCGGCGGCGGTGGACGGCATTGAAAGCGCCCTGGCCGCCCTGGAAAGGAGCGCCCTATGATACGCGGCGTATG
>CALVVZ010000197.1 GCA_944364075.1 uncultured Clostridia bacterium | reverse complement strand
ATAGGGGGGCCAGGGGGGCATAGGGGGGAGGTCGGAATCCCCCCTGCCCCCCTGGCCGGCGGAGCCACCTTCCAGGAAAAGAGCAATTTGCATACAAGAAAATCTTTTTTACTATTGAGAAAACTTTTTTTTCGCAATGCGTGAATCCTGCATACGCAAGTATGCAGTGCGCAACATGCAAACAATCATATTGTATACACATCCGGCAAGCGATAATGTTTCACGTGAAACATTGCCGCTTGCTCCCTGGTCCCGGGGACCCTCCGCCAACCTTCGCCTGCCCCGCTGCTTTTCGGGAGAGCGCGAGAGGGGCTTTTCTCAGAAAAGCCGCCTCTCGTACCCCGGCGCTTTGCTTTTTGGCGGCTATGTTGTACAATAGAAAATCATGCGGCAGGGGGTGGTACCATGACCAACTGGACAGAGCAGCAGCGGGCGGCCATTGAGGCGCGAAATCATACGCTGCTCATCAGCGCGGCGGCGGGATCGGGAAAAACGGCAGTGCTGGTGGAACGTATTATGCGCCTGCTGTCGGAAGGTGCTTCCCTGGACCGGATGCTGATTGTTACCTTTACCCGAGCTGCCGCGGCGGAAATGCGGCAGCGGCTGCACCGGCGGTTGTGCCAGGAGGCGGAGCAGAAGCCCGGCTGGGTTCGTCAGCTGGATCTGTTGCCCCAGGCGCAGATCTCCACCATCCATGGATTCTGCCAGACGGTGCTCCGGGGGGATTTCCAGGCGGCAGGCATTGATCCCCTGGCCCGCATTTGCAGCGAAGCCACAGGCAAGGCGCTGTTTCAGCAGGCCATGAAGGACGCCATGAACCGGCTGTGCGAGGAAGGCTCCCAGGACTTTCGGCTGCTCATGGATGCCTTTTCCCAGGAGCAGATTTTTGAACTGTGCGACGGGCTGGAACGCTTCCTGATGTCACTCCCCCACCCTTTTTCGTGGCTGGAGGAAAAAATCGCGGGGATTCCCGTAACGGGTGAGCTCATCGAACATCCCTGGTACCGGGCGCTAATGGATCATGCGCCCGTGGAAGTGGAAGGTCTGCGGGCCTTGTGGGAGCGGCAGGCGCAATGCTTTGATGAAGCCGACGCCGTAGAAGCCTATGGCGCCGTGCTGGAAAGCGACCGCTTGCAGCTACATGGACTGGAAAGCGCTTCCCCGGAGGAGCTGCTGCCGGCCCTGTCGGCGGTGAATTTCTGCCGCGCACCCTCCGTCCGTGGACTTACGGAGGCGGAAAAGGCGTGGAAGGACCGTTATTTGGCCCTACGCAATGAAATGAAGGACGCGGTGAAACGCCTGCGGGATACGCTAAGCTATGTCCCGGAACAAACGCGGGGGGAGTTGTGCCAGGTGCAACGGCTGGTTCGCGGCCTGGGAGAAATGACCCGGGAAACCCACGCGCTTTTTCAGCAGGCCAAGCGCAAACGAAACCTGATGGATTTCAGCGACTTGGAGCAAATGACCCTGGCCGTGCTGGACCAGGCCGCGGTGCGGGAACGGTTGCAGGAAACATGGGATCATATCTTCGTGGATGAATGCCAGGATGTCTCCGCCATTCAGGACGCTATTCTCCAGCGGGTACACGGCGAGAACAACCGCCTGTTTATGGTGGGCGACGTGAAACAGAGCATCTACCGCTTTCGCCTGGCAGATCCCACGCTGTTTCTGGGTAGAATGCGCAGCTTCGGCCGGGAGGAGAACAGCCCGCAGCGCCGCATTACCCTACAGATGAATTTTCGCTCCGATGGTAACGTGCTGGAAAGTACGAACCTGGTTTTCCGCAAACTGATGCGCCGCCGGGTCACCGAGCTGGATTACGCCCGGGAGGATGAGCTGATTCCGCCGCCGGAACGGCAGTCCGGCGCGCCGGCGGAGCTGTGCCTGCTCCATGACGGCGAAAAGGACGGGGATGAGGACGCCGCCCTGGCCACCGCCATCGAAAAGCAGGCCCTTTGCTGCGGGGAGCGCATACTGCGCCTGCACCGGGGCGAGGAAGGCAGGGCGTACGATTACCGGGATATGGTGATCCTGATGCCCAAGGTGCGTAACGTGGCCCAGCGGGTGACGGAGCTGCTGGAAAGCATGGGCATTCCCGTGTACTGCGATATGAAGGGCGCGTACTTCGACCTGCCGGAGATTCGCGCCATGCTTTACCTGCTGCAAACCCTGGACAATCCCTTGCAGGATATTCCCCTGCTCTCCACCCTGAAGCTTCCGGGCTTTCATGTAAGCGACGGCGAGTTGGCGGATATCCGCCTGATGGACAGCGGCAGAAATGTGCCCTTTCATCGGGCTTTCCGCAAGGCCATGGAGGCGGATACGCCGCTGGGGGCGCGCTGCCGGAAGATCTGGCAGGACCTGGAGCGCTGGCGCTTTTTGCTTACCACCCAGTCCCTTTCCGCTTTCCTGTGGTACATCATGGAGGAAACCGGCTTCTATGCCGCCGTGGGCGCCCTGCCGGAGGGACAGACCCGGCAGGCCAACCTGCGCCTGCTGTGTCAGCGGGCCACCGAGTACGAGCAGGTCAGCGACGGCAGTCTAATGGGTTTTTTGCAAACCGCCGAAGAGCTTCGCGCCGGCGGCGAAAGCCGCTCCGCCACCCTCCTGGGAGAGGAAGAGGACCTGGTTCGAGTTATGACCATCCACAAGAGCAAGGGGCTGGAATTTCCCGTGGTGTTTGTGCTGGGCCTGGAGCAGCGGGCCTATCAGCCGCAGCGGGGATTTCTGCGTTGCCATAACGAACTGGGGGTTTGCCTGCCCTATGTGAACAAACCTTTGCGTATCCGCCGGGCCACCCTGGGCGATCAGGCCTTCGCCCTGCGCAAGCGTGCCGACGAAATGGCCGAGCGCGCCCGCCTGCTCTATGTGGCCATGACCCGCGCCCGGGAACGCCTGCTGCTTTTTGCCTCCGTGCCGGACCCGCTTCATGGGCTGTGGTTCGCCCCTGCGGGGGATTACCGGGTCTGGCAGGGACAGTCCATGCTGGATTGGATCATGTGTGCCCTCATGGACGAACCCAGCCTGCGGCGGGAATATCTGGAGCAGCTCCCGGAAATGGACACTCGTGGATTTTGGATTTCCACAGTTTCAACAGACTTTCCACAGCCCGCAACCCCTTGGAAAATCAAGGTTTGCGAGGGTTATTCTCCACAGCCTGTGCAAAAAGGAAAAGTTATGCACACCCTTTTTACACAGCTGGAGACTTGGGTTTCCCAGTCGCCTGGGGATAAATTGGGGAAACGTTGGGCGCATATTTATGACGCCGGGGAAACCATGCCCCTGAAAACCTCCGTCTCCTCCCTGGTGCGCGGGCAGCGGGAGCGGCTTTCTCTGCTGGACGCGCCGGAAGAGGAAACCCTCCAGGATAAGCGGCAGGGAGAGCACGTGACGCCGCTGCTCATGGAGGAGCTTCCCGCCCTGCCCTCCTTTCTCCGCACGGAGGAAACCGGCGGCGCGCGGCGGGGCACGCTCTTGCACAAGGCGTTTTCCCTTGTAGACCTGGATGCCCTGCGTGCCCTGCCCCCGGAAGCATGGAACCGTTCTCTCCGGGAGCAGAAGGAGCGCTGGGTGGCCGGAGAATTGTTTACGCCTGAGGAAGCTGCGCTGCTTCGCCCGGAGGATTTGACGCGGTTTTATGCCAGTGACCTGGGCGCGCGGCTGTTGGCCAGCCCGCAGGTGCGCCGGGAATGGAGCTTCAACTTTCGCCTCTCCCATGAAAAGGAAACTCTGTTGCAGGGCATCCTGGACTGCGCGTTTCGGGAAGGGGACGGTTGGGTGCTGCTGGACTACAAGACCGACCGCGTGGAGGACCCGGCGGCCTTTGTAGCGCGCTATGCCCCGCAGCTGCGGCTTTATGCCCGGGCCCTGGAGAAGATTACCGCCCTGCCGGTGCGGGAAATGTGGCTGTACGCCGTGGGCGGCGGCCGGGCCTATCCGGTGGAGCGCATTTCCCGTCCTTTGGCCCCGGAGGATGCCCCGCCCTCTGCGGGGATTTGACCGG
Source organism: uncultured Clostridia bacterium (assembly GCA_944364075.1). Classification (GTDB taxonomy): domain Bacteria; phylum Bacillota; class Clostridia; order Christensenellales; family Aristaeellaceae; genus Egerieenecus. The sequence goes on along the minus strand of CALVVZ010000197.1, from coordinate 994 downwards.
AAAAGTCCGCGGGTGTATAATGTCATATCCGCGGCGAAGATTTCGCCCGTGCCAAGGAAGCCCGTCTGACGCCCTCGCCGGGTATGCCGGCGGCGCCCGGCGGGCCTTTTGCCTTGCACGACCGGAAAGGAGTCTGCTTGCCCATGAAAGTGGTACTGCTGTCCCTGGATGCGCTGTTCGATCAGGACCTGCCCCTGATGCGGGAGGAACCCTTCTTCGGGGAGTTCCTTGCCCATGCCAGCGGCTGCGCCCATGTACGCACGGTGTATCCTGCCCTGACCTACCCGGCGCACACCACCCTGGTGACCGGCGTGGAGCCCCGCCGGCACGGCATCGGGCACAATCAGCCCCATCACCCGGAGCTGGAACCTGCCATGCGGCCCTGGTACTGGGACGCGGCGGAGGTGAAGGTTCCCAGCATCTTTGACGCGGTGAAGGAGGCGGGCGGAAACTGCGCCTCCATCCTGTGGCCGGTGACGGGCAAATCAAAGTCCATTCGCTGGAATTTTCCTGAGGTGCTGGCCCTCCCCGGAGAGAACCAGACCTGGAAGATGCTTCGCTACGGCACGCCCCTGTGGATTTTGCAGATGGAGCTGCGTCACCGCTCGGAACGGGTTTCCCTGCGGGAGCCGCACCTGAGCGATTATGCCGCCATTCTGATGAAGGATGTCATTGCCAGCCATGCCCCGGACCTTTCCGCTGTGCATCTGGTGGACCTGGACGACGCCCGGCACCATCACGGCGTTTACAACCGGGAGACCCGCAAGGCCATCAAGCGCCTGGACCAGCGCGCCCACGACATCTGGGACGTGGTGCGGCAGACCCCCGGCATGGAGGATGCGGTATTCTGCCTGGTGAGCGACCATGGTCAGGCGGATGTACGGCAGACCGTCTGCCTGGGGGACGCCCTGGAACGCCTGGGCCTGGGGGCGGTGTTTACCGTGCAGAGCAACGGCTTCGGCGCGTATCTCTTTTTGCGCCGCCCGGAGGAGGA
>CALVVZ010000196.1 GCA_944364075.1 uncultured Clostridia bacterium | reverse complement strand
CGGGAACGAAAAGGAGTTCCCGGCCCCGTATCAGCTTGTTCCATTGCTTTGTCAGCAGTCTGCGCCGGAGAGGCGGCGGCTCCTCCGACGCAGGTTGTTGCCAAAGACACGTTTTTTCACAGGGTTGAAGAAAGAACCTTCAGGTTCCCAAACTTGTAAAAATTCCATAACGTATGGGGCCGAAGGTTTCCAAAGGGCGATCGGAAAGCCCTTTGGTCGCGCCCGCAGGCGTGAAATCCACTATGCATGCAAGAGCAAAATGTGCAACTTGCAAAAATGATGAGGTAAATTGTGTTGTCATCAGCCTGCGCCGGATGGTCGGCGGGTCCTCCCACGTAGGCAGTTGCTAAAGGCACGTTTTTTCACAGGGGTGCAAGAAAAATGAAACTTCAGTTTTCCAAGCTTGCAAGAACTCCATAACGTATGGGACCGAAGGTTTCCAAAGGGCGAACGGAAAGTCCTTTGGTCGCGCCCGTAGGCGCGAAATCCACTATGCTTGCAAGAGCAAGATGTGCAACTTGCGAAAATGATGAGGCAAATTGCTTTGTCAGCAGTCTGCGCCGGAGAGGCGGCGGCTCCTCCGACTTGCATTTGTGCAGGTTGGTGTGCCTGCGGCCGGTGATGTCCTTGCATGCCGCGTCAATGCTCTACAAATTCGAATGCCCTCTGCCTGCACGGATTTTCCGTGAGACATGCGGGGAAAAACGCATTGCTTTTTCCACAGCCAGCAAATATTTCAATATCCAAAAAGAGGGTCCAGAGAGAACAAGGAAAAGTCTCTCTGGACCCTTTTGAGATTCATAGGGATTGGTGGCAGGAACAGGCGCGCATGGGCTTTTCATGCGGCAGGGATGAAAAGGCTTTTTTCACCGCCGGTTCCTCCACGCGGCGTTTACTTTTTGCTTGCCTTCTTGGGCGCCTTCGTCTCCTGGGGAGCGATCTCCATCACCACGGGGTTGGGCTCTTCGGCCACGGGTTCCTCCACGGGCGCGGGAGCGGGATGCAACAGTTTGTCATACAGATCCAGATATGCCTGGGAGGAATGGGTCCAGCTGTAATCCGCTGTCATGCCGCGATGTTGCAGCTTGCGCCAGATTTCCTTCTCCTCGTGATAGTAGCGCAGCGCCCGCTCAATGACGTGGAGCATATCGTGGGCGTTGTAGTTGAAGAAGGAGAAACCGTTGCCTTCGCCGGTGAAGTCGTTGTAGCTGAGCACCGTATCACGCAGACCGCCGGTTTCGCGGACGATGGGCACCGTGCCGTAGCGCAGAGCAATCAGCTGGCTCAGGCCGCAGGGCTCAAATTGGCTGGGCATCAGGAACAGGTCGCAGCCTGCGTAAATCTGGTGGGCCAGTTCGTTGTCCATGGCGAAGCGGGCTGCTACGCGGCCGCGGTACTCGCCCTCCGCCCAGCTGAACAAGTTCACATACCGGCTGTCGCCCATGCCCAGCACCACCAGCTGCACATCCTGCCGCATAATGTCCGCAATGACATAATCCACCAGGTCCAGACCCTTCTGATTGCTCAGGCGGCCTACCATGCCGATGATGGGCACATCGGGGTCGACTTTCAGGCCCAGCTTCTCCTGCAGAGCCTTCTTGCAGACCGCTTTGCCGGACAGATCATCCGGGGTATAGGTGGCGGCGATGGCCTTGTCCGTGGCAGGATTGTAATCCACTACGTCGATGCCGTTGAGCAGGCCGAACAGGCTCTGCTTGCGGGCCTTGAGCAGGCCGTCCAGGCGCTCGCCGTAGTAGGCGGTCTGAATTTCTTCGGCATAGGAGGGGCTGACCGTGGTAATCATATCAGTATACACCAGCGCCGCCTTGAGGAAGTTGGCGCAACCGAAGCATTCCAGCTTGTCATTGGTCCACAGGCTGTCGCCCAGGCCCAGCACGTCCTGCACCTCGCGGATGCCGAAGATGCCCTGATACTGCAAGTTGTGGATGGTGAACAGGGTCTTGATGTTGGCATAGAAGGGCAGGTGGGCATACTGAATCTTCAGCAGCGCCGGCACCATGCCGCTCTGCCAGTCATGGGCGTGGAGAATATCCGGCTGGAAGTCCAACAGCGGCAGCGCGTTGAGCGCGCCGCGGCAGAAGAAGCCGAAACGCTCGTACTCATCCCCACCCAGACCGTAAATGTACGGGCGGCCGAAGTAGTACTTGTTGTCCATGAAGTACCAGGTGACGCCGTTCATCTCCAGCATTTCAATGCCGCAGTACTGCCGGCGCCAGCCCAGCTGGACCTCAAAGTCGCACACATGGGTCAGCTTTTCCGTCCACTTCTGGGGAATGGCGCTGTACAGGGGCAGCAGCACCCGCACGTCGTGGCCCTGGGCTGCCAGCACGGGAGCCAGCGCGCCTACCACGTCCGCCAGACCGCCGGTTTTGACAAAGGGAACGCATTCGGAAGCGGTAAAGAGGATTTTCATGGGGAAGCCCTCCTTTGGATCATGATGAAAAGGGGGAGACGGGATGCAATCCTGTTCTCCCCCTTGGCATGCCGGGTTAGATCACCACGTTTTTCGCGATCACGATGGGATAGGCCGCCGGGCCGATGAGCCGGGCGTTACGCTTGATGACCGCCTGCTTGTCCAGGATGCAGTTTTCGATGTAGGCGCCGGAATGCACCTGGCCGTCCTGCATGATAATGCAGTTCTTCACATGGGCGTCGGGGGCGATGCGCACGCCGCGGAAGAGGATGGAGTTTTCCACCGTGCCTTCCACCACGCAGCCGTCCGCCACCAGGGAATTGGCCACCTGCACGTTCTCGCCGTAGTGCGCGGGCATTTCGTCGCGCACCTTGGTGTATACGGGCAGGGAGAACAGATCCTTGCGGATCCGGGTATCCAGGATGTCCATGTTGAAGCGGAAATAGCTCTGCACGGAATCCATCCGCCAGCAGCGGCCCTTGTACTCATAGGCGGCCACGCGGGCGTTGTCGTCCCGGACCATCTTCAGGAGCATGTCCTTGGTGAAATCGTGCAGGCCATGGGCCACGCCGCGATCCACCAGCGTGCGCAGCAGCTCGCGCTTAAGCACGAAAACCTCCATGGCGGTATTTTGCAGCGCCGGCCGGGTGGGATCTACCTCAATGTCGGTGATCAGCCCGTCGTCGCCCACGGACAGGTAGGTGCCGTATTCGTCCCGCTTCATGCTGGGATCCTTGGTGTACAGCAGGGTGATGTCCGCGCCGGTGTCGATATGGAACTGCACCAGGTCGTCAAATTCGCAGTTGTAGATGATGTTGGAGTTGCTCAGCACCACGTATTCCTGCTTGCTGCGGCCCAGGTAGCTGCTGTTGGAGCGCAGGGCGTCCAGCAGACCGTTGTAAACGCCTACGTTTTCCCGGGTCAGGAAAGGTGGGAGAATGATCAGGCCGTTGTTCTTGCCGTGCAGGTCCCATTCCTTGCCGCTGCCCAGATGGTCCATCAGGCTATGGTAATTCTTCTGCATGATGACGCCCACATTGCGGATGCCGCTGTTCACCATGCTGGAAACCAGGAAGTCGATCACGCGGTACCGGCCGGCCACGGGCAGGGCGGCAATGGCGCGGGTCATGGTCAATTCACGGAGGCGGGCGTCGCTCTCGCCGGTGTAAATCACGCCCATAACATCTTTCATGGTGTTCATTCCTTTCACGTCATGTTCTGGGATTTCTTCGGGCGTTACTCCGCTTTCGCCTCGGCGAAGGTGGTTTCATCCACCTGCTGTCCGGCGGTCACCTGGACCCCGGCGGGCAGGGTGACGTTCTGGCCGATGACGGCGACATTGCCCTCCGCTTCGCCCACAAAGGCGCCCGCGCCGACCACGGCGTTTTCGGCCACAATGGCGCGGCGCACCACCGCGCCGCGGTGAATCACCGCACCGGGCATGATGACGCTGTCCTGGACGTTGGCGCCTTCCTCTACCGTGACGCCGGCAAACAGTACGGAATGATTCACCGTACCGCACACCTCGCAACCTTCGGTAATCAGGCTGTCGTTGACCGTGGCGCCCTTGGCAATGTAGTGGGGCGCCATGCCGGGATTCCGGGCGTATACCCGCCACTTCTTGTCGTGCAAGTCAATGGGCATGGGGGTGGAAAGCAGGTCCATATTGGCTTCCCACAGACTCTCGATGGTGCCCACGTCCTTCCAGTAGCCGTCAAAGCTGTAGGCGCACAGCACCTGCTTGTCCGCCAGCATGGAAGGGATGATGTTCTTGCCAAAGTCGTTGCTGCTCTTCTTGTCGGCTTCGTCGGCAATCAGGTACTGGCGCAGTTTTTCCCAGGTGAAGATGTACACGCCCATGGACGCCTTGTTGGACTTGGGGTTCTTGGGCTTTTCTTCAAACTCGACGATGTTGTCGTCCGCGTCGGTATTCATGATACCGAAGCGGCTGGCCTCCGCCCAGGGCACTTCGCGCACGGCAATGGTGGCGTCCGCGCCATGACGGATATGGAAGTTCAGCATGGCGTTGTAGTCCATCTTGTAGATGTGGTCGCCGCTGAGGATGAGCACGTAATCCGGGTTGTACTGGGAGATAAAGGCCATGTTCTGATAGATGGCGTTGGCCGTTCCACGGTACCACTCGCCGCTCTTCCCTTTCTGGTAGGGGGGAAGGACGAACACGCCGCCGTTGGTCAGGTCCAGATCCCAGGGGGCGCCGCTGCCGATGTAGGCGTTGAGTTCCAGGGGTTGGTACTGGGTCAGCACACCCACCACGTCAATGCCGCTGTTGGTGCAGTTGGACAGCGGAAAGTCGATGATGCGGTACTTGCCTCCGTAGGGCACGGCAGGCTTGGCCACATTCTTGGTCAGGATGCCCAGACGGCTGCCCTGTCCGCCGGCCAGCAGCATGGCCACACAGGTTTTCTTCCTCAGCATGGGGTACACGCTCCTTCATATTGATGGTGCCGGCCCGAAGGCGCTCCCGCGGGAGCGGAATGGGCCAAGAGATCGCCTTGTATGCAAATGCCCCACGGGGGCGAATTGCCTGGGATGTCAGGCGTTGGCTGCCCGGGGCACGGGCGGCTGGGCCGTATCGGCGTCCTCGCCG